>JANNWU010000169.1:0-17469 GCA_031408755.1 Gemmatimonadaceae bacterium
GCGACTGCGCTCACTTCCACGCGTTGTAGGCACGATGCAATACGTGCACTTGTAGTCACATCCACGTTGCACGGGAATCCACGCCTTCACCTTATCAAACCGGCGCGGTGTGAAATCTTCGTAGTGCTCTTCGAGATCGAAGGTCGTTGCGGCAACACGTTTGCCTTGTCGCGCACCTTCCACGAGCGACGGCAAGTCGCGATAGCCGTCAGGACCGATCACTAGGGAGACATGTTTCGCTTGCTCGAGCAGTTTCGGGCCGAGCCGTTGCGCCATGCAGCCGGTGACGCCAACAATCGCTTCCGGCTTCATGTGCCGACGCAACTCGCCAAGTCGTCCGAGCACGCGCTGCTCGGCATGGTCGCGAATGGCGCAGGTGTTGAGCAGGATCACATCTGCACCATCGGGCACGTCAACTGAATCGTAGCCCGCGGCGATCAGCTTGCCGAGCATCAGCTCCGTATCGCTGATATTCATCTGGCAACCGTACGTTTCAATAAATACAGTTGGGCGCGGCGTAACGGTCATGGCAATCACTTAGCCGATCGGTTCAGCGAGCAACGTTACGCCGGATGACGCACGCACAAGGGTGGCTGCAAATCGCGTCGCACGGGCAGGCGCCGGCGCGGGCAGCCGCACCGTAAGGTAATCCTCAGTCATCCCGTCACGGTGACCGTCATCATGGCCGATCACGACAACATCTGCCTGGCCACCCACGCGAGAATCTGCGTAAGCCGCTGCTTTCGCTGCGGCAAGCGCGCGCAACTCGGCCGCCCTTTGCTTACGCACGGCGTGAGGCACATCGTCACGAAGCTTGAGCGCCGCTGTGCCCGGGCGCGGGGAGTAGGGAAAAACGTGCAATCCACTGAACGGCAGCGATCCAACCAGCGAGAGCGTCGCGGCATGGTCGGCATCGGTCTCGCCAGGAAATCCGGTGATCAGATCCGCACCGAGACCAAACGTGGTACGCGTGCCCACAAGCCGTTCGATTGCTTCCGCATAGCTCCGAGAAGTGTACCAGTGGCGACCCATCCGTTTCAGCACTGCGTCGCTTCCCGACTGCAATGGCGCGTGCAAATACGGAGCAACGCGTGTTGCGTCGCCGGTCAACAGCTCAGCAAGTTGCGCATCAACTTCAGTCGCTTCAACACTCGACAACCGGAAGCGCACAGTCGGCACGCGCTGCACAAGTGCGTACAGCAATGCGCCAAGTGTCGTGCCGCGATCTGCGCCGTACGTGCCAATATGAATCCCAGTCAACACAATTTCGGGATGGTGCTCCGCGAGCATCTTCGCTTCGTCAACCAGCGTCCCCAGCAATCGCGAGCGATTGCCGCCCCGCGCCAATGTCGTAGCGCAGAACGTGCAGTGCTCATCGCAACCGTCTTGGATACGCAAGAGCGCACGTGACCCACGCTGTTGCGATGCCACAACGTTGGAGGCACTCGGCGACAGTCCGATCGCGGCAGCGACGCTGCGCAGATCAGCACCGGCAATCACGTCGGTGACGGACGGCAACGCACTAATCTGTTCCGCGGAGCGCGCCGCCGCGCAGCCCATCACAACGGTGCGAAGCGGCGCGTGCGAGCGCGCCGCTTTGCGAACCTGTTGGCGCAAATCTGCTTCGGCTTCGCTCGTTACAGCGCAGCTATTAAACACGGCAACGTCTGCAAGATCCGGACGGCTAACGAGCTCACCACCGTCAGCAGAAATCATCGCGGCCAGCGCTTCCGAGTCGTACTGGTTCGCGCGACAGCCAAAAGTCTGGAGATAAACGCGCACTGCCATGCGACTCAGGTTCGGAGACGAAATCCAACGGACATGGTCAGACCACGTTCGCTCACGTTGCTCAGCCCGGGCACTTTCCGTGCTGCGCGCTCGACGCCTAAGTCGATTTGCGCGCGACCGAACGCGAACGGCATACCAAGTCCGCCACCGAAGACGCGTTCTGTAGGCTGTCGGCCACCGATACCAAACGGCAGATCGCGTGAACGAGCGCCGACGCGCAGCAAGATTTGGCTACCGCGAATTTTAGGGCCTGGCACCTCGGCACCAACGCCAAATTCCTTCGAGTCAAAGACGCCGCCACTTTGCGCTCCCAAGCCACGCATTGCTGACCACCCTTCCCAGTTGTAACGCACCGCGAGCGTTGTTCCAGCCAAATCGTATCGCGCCGCAATGCCTGCACGATTGGGCACATCGGCTTCCTTGCGCGAGGAGTCGCTGAGTTCTGCCTTCAAACCAAAACCAAGACGCGTGGAGGCGGCGACGTTGAATTTTTTCGATGGTGTGATTTCAACGCCAAAGGACAGCGCGCGACCGCTGAACGTCGCCGTACTGTTTTCTTGGATGCGGTCATAGGTCGCACTATCGGCGCGCGCCGTCGTATCGGGGGTGATATTTCGCGTGACGTTGAAGCGGTTCGATCCAGTAATCAGATGAAGTGCAGCGCCAGCACGCAGCCATGTCTTCACTTGCATGGCCGCGCCAAACTGGATGTCACTCATCGCGCCACGCGCCGTTGCCACAGATGCAACCGTGACGGAATCGGTGCGGATCAGTTGGCGCGCAACGATCGTTGCATCAAAGTTGCGCTCAAGCAAAGTGGAACTTGACAGGCCAAAGCTGTACTTCTGACCGGCGGGCAAACCAATGGCGAAGACAGGGAAAAGTGGAATGGTGGTGGTCACGGTCGCATTCCCAACTTTGGTGGCACGACGTTCCGGCGAATACTGCATGTACGCACCAGCAACGCCCCAGTACATCAATGCCGCAGGATTCTGTGTGCCGGTGTTGTCAAACTCGCTCAGCGCTCCGCCTGTGGCAGCAGCTCGCGATGTCAGTTGCCCTGTGGGATAGCCAAATCCCTGGCTAGCAATGGTGCCCTGCGCCCGCAATGTGCTCGCAGCAAGCAGCAGCGCAGTGGTCATCGTGCGTGCGATATGTGCGGCGCTCACGGAATTGCTCCTTTGCCGCGAATAGTGTACGTCAAGCGAAGTCGCGGACGTAACGCAGCGTTCGTGTTTCGCCGAGAATAGAACGCCGCACGTTGCTCCTGAAACACTTCACCTTCCGAATACAGAACGAAGCTGGTGGAGACAGTGCTATCCTGCTGCACCCAAAGTCGCAGCGCGCTTCCGACGTCGAATGACTTCACGCCACTATCGGCTGGAGCGAGCGCGAGCGATGG
Source organism: Gemmatimonadaceae bacterium (assembly GCA_031408755.1). Lineage (GTDB taxonomy): Bacteria > Gemmatimonadota > Gemmatimonadetes > Gemmatimonadales > Gemmatimonadaceae > JACMLX01. The sequence goes on from JANNWU010000169.1 coordinate 3,191, forward strand.
CAAGAGCACGCCCTCGAGTAGCGGATCGAGAATCTCCACCAAACGACGTGAGTCAGCACCAAACACTGGGCCAGCAATCGCGACGCGCGCTCGAACGCGAACTTTAGTCGCCGATCCTGGTGCGAAGCGCTGCGGACGTTGTACGACATCGAGCGACGCACGTACAATCGTGATCGTATCCAAGAAGGTTCGCGGAATGGACACCTTCAACAGTGATCGCACACCAACTAAGCCGCCCACCGAGAGTGAACCGTCTGCGAGCAATGGCGTCAGATCACGAAAGACCAACGCTTGTGCGCGGAAACGTTCAGGCGCAGCAACAGCGCCGTTGTACTGCGTCCGCACACCCCATGCAAGCACCGTCGTGTCTGGCGAAGGATCATATGTAACGCGCGGAATGAACGCCACAGAGTTCACGCTCGGTGCGACGAATCGCAGTGCGGCTGGTAAGCTCGATGTGATGCGCATCCCGATCCGCAATCGACGCGAGCCGCGGATACGATTCAGCATGACTGAGTCAGGGATCGTAATTGCGAACGCACGGATATTGGTGGCGCTACCTGCGCCAGAAATTGTGTCCGCGATCACCTCAGCACGGGTGAAGGTCCGCGTCGCAATCAACCGATTTGCGCGAAACAACGGAGTAAGGGCCGCGAGCGTTGTGTCATTTGCAGCAGCGGTGTCCACGTCGTACAACTCAACGGTCGTAGGACCTACCGGAATTTCCGAGCGCGCCGTATCGATAACCAACAGCAGCTTGCTGCCAGTGACGGCGGTAATCGACGTCGTGTCTGTGGTACTCAGTGTTCGCGGCAGCGTATCAAATCGGAATACCTGTCGCACGTCGAGTGAATCGGCACGATTGGCTACCGAGACAAACGACTCATTCAGAAAGCCGAGTCCATCAGCAGTTGGTAAGCTCGGCGCGGGCCAGCGTTCGCCGACACCAGTGAAGCCCGGATACGCAGTATCAAAGCTGACGATGTCAAACGTCGTGTCGCGCACCACCAAGCTCTGGTCAGTGCACAAGGCGGGACAGTTGGCGCTGGTATCGAGTTGTTCGGAGCACGCCACCGCAACAACGATGGCGGCGAGCGGCAAACAACGAAGTAACTGACGAGAAGGCACGGATACGGGACTGAGAAAGGCGACGAAATGCCGTTAGGACGCGGCCATCAAGTTCGCCGAGAAGGCGGCGGGCAGCAGCGAATCGAGACGCCAGGTGGCACGGGCACCGCCCGAAGTCACGCTGGTGATGGCGAGCGTTGGAGCGAATTCATAGAGCACCTGCCGACAAATACCACACGGCGGCGTTGGCACCGCCGCTTCCGTACAAATGACAATCTCAGTGAACGTTTGCACCCCATCAGCAACCGCGCGCGACAACGCGGTTCGCTCGGCGCAAATGCCAGCGGGATACGTCGCGTTCTCAACATTACAGCCAACGTGCGTCGAGCCATCTGCGCCAAGGAGCGCTGCACCGACGCGAAAATTCGAATACGGAGCATACGCACGTCGCATCACTGCATCTGCTTCCCGTTCAAGCGCTGCCGTAAACTCACTCATGCGACGCGCAGCGCAGGTAGAAAACTCGTACCGCATCCGCGCCATGCAAGATCAAACGCATGAGCGACCGTCGCACCAACATCCGCAAACGTGTCACGAGGCGGCATGACGCCACCACGAACACGCGGGCCGGCTACCAACAGCGGCACGCGCTCACGGGCATGATCCGTTGATGCCGTCGTTGGGTCGTTGCCATGATCAGCGGTAATGAACAGTAAATCGTCTGGCTGCATCGCGCCGAGCAACGACGGCACCGCGGCGTCAAAGTGTGCCAGCGCACCGGCGAAACCGACAACGTCGTTTCGATGACCAAACTGCTGATCGAAGTCCACCAAGTTCGCGAAAAGAAAACCCGCGGTGGCCGAATCAAGCCAACGCTGAATACGCTGCAATCCGTCATGATTGTCGTGCGTATGCGTCGAGGTAATGCCGCGAGAAGCGAACAGATCGTCGACTTTGCCAACACCGGTCCGCATCACACCCGCTTCAGCTAAAGCGTCAAGCAACGTCTCAGAAGTTGGCTCAAGCGAGTAGTCGCGCCGATGCGGTGTGCGCTCCCAGGCACCGCTCGCTCCGACAAACGGTCGAGCAATAACGCGCGAGACGTTATGCGGTGCGACCAGCAACTTGCGCGCGATGGTGCAAGCGCGGTAGAGCTCCTCAAGCGGCACCACCGCTTCGTGCGCGGCAATCTGAAAAACTGAGTCAGCCGAGGTGTACACAATCCATGAGCCAGTGGCGAGATGTTCGTCGCCTAGGGTATCAAGAATTGAGGTGCCGCTGGCAACTGTGTTTCCGATCACGCCTCGTCCGGTAGCATGCACAAAGGCATCGATTACCGACGCAGGAAATCCCTGCGGGAATGTCGGGAATGGCGCATCGAGCACAACACCGGCCAACTCCCAATGTCCCGTTGTCGAATCCTTGCCTGCGCTCTTGGGCTCCAAAACGGTCACCATCGCCTCCGGACTCTGCACCGGCGACACGCCACGCATTGCAGTCACATGTCCAAGGCCAAGGCGTTCAAGATGCGGAAGCGACAACGACGGCACCTGTTCGAGGACGTGTCCGAGTGTGTTGCTCCCCAGGTCACCATACACGTGCGCGTCGTGCGCTGCGCCGCAGCCGACTCCGTCCAACACAATCACCGCGACGCGACCAGTCACGCGGCAACCTCAGCGTGCGCACCAACATGCGTAGCGGAGTGATGCGTGCGAGCAACGCGCGAGCGCAGACCAGTCAGGATTTCGTATGGTGATCGGTGCGCGAGTGCGGCAACCGCCATGACGCTCTGTGCGAAGTTCTCGCCGATAAGCGTCACGCGATCTCCAACGGCACATGGCACATCCGTCACGTCACACATAGTCATGTCCATGGTCACAATCCCAACCACTGGCACCGGCTGATCGCGCACAATCGCGGTTGCCCCATTCCCTACCCCACGCGGATATCCGTCCGCATACCCGAGCGCCACGGTAGCGATCCGTCGGATGCCGGACGATCGCCATGTGGCACCGTAGCTGACAGTATCTCCAGCAAGCACGTTGCGCACTTCGATAATCGGCGCGGACAGAGTGAGCACCGAACAGGGCGACACAGCGGCCGGACCGACGGCGACACCATAAAGCGCGACGCCGGGCCGCGCACAGTCGTAGCGCGACGCGCCCCGCTGCAAGAGCGCGGCACTGTTCTCAGTGTGCACCAACTGCGGACGCTGCGGGAGCGACGAGACCACGGCGTCAAATCGCGCTTCTTGCAGATGCATCGACGCCGGATCGGAGTCGGCGGAGTGGAAGTGCGTGAACACCCCATCGGGCGCTCTGTTCGCGGCGAAAATGTCACGAAGCTCAGCAGCGTCGCGCCAGTCAACGCCGGCTCGATTCATTCCCGTGTCGACTGCCAACTGCCAGCTCCCGCCCAGGACGGTCCATGCCGAAACTTCCGCGGCGGTCGAGAGGGCCAAAGTCAGTCTGGCGGCCAGCGCGTCAGCAAAAGCTGCCGGAGATGCTGGCGTGAACACAACGATCGGCGTAACAATTCCCGCTCGTCGGAGTTCAATTCCCTCGGCAACGCTGGCTACGCCAAACGCAACCGGCGCCTCGGCTTCCAGCGTCTTGGCGACCGCAACAGCGCCAAGACCGTAGGCATCGGCCTTGACCATCGGAAGCATCGGAACCGCTGCGCGACGCGCCAAAAGGCGATAATTCTCCCGCACCGCGGCGAGGTCCACGGTGAGCGAGGCGCTCATGGCGCGGGCGTCAGCAAGAATAGCGGTCACAGCCAAGCAAGTTACCGGGAGCAGTTGCAACGATGCAAGCGAAAGCCACACTTGAAGATACCCTCGCATTGATGCGTGATCTGCGGGCGCGATGCTCGTGGGATGCCGCACAGACACACCAGTCGCTTCGGCCCTACCTGATCGAGGAGGCGCATGAGGTGGACGACGCGCTGCGCACGGAGAACGATCCGCTCCTTCGTGAAGAACTTGGGGATCTGCTTCTACAGGTGCTCTTTCACAGCGTCATTGCTGAAGAGCGTGCCGCATTCGACCTTCACGATGTTGCGGCCGGCCTGATTGCCAAGATGCGCAAAAGGCATCCTCACCTGTACGGCGACGGCATTTTAGTGCCATGGGAGCAGCAGAAAGCCAAAACTCGGAGCTCGCTCGCCGATGGATTGCCGGTTGACCTCCCCGCCCTGCATCGCGCGCATCGCTTGCAGGACCGCGCCGCAGGTCTCGGCTTTGACTGGGACGACGTCCAAGGGCCGCTCGACAAAGTGCGTGAGGAGATCGACGAAGTCACAGAAGAACTCCAGAATCCTGCCGCCGATCCAGCCGCCGCAAAGGTGGCGTTGGAGGGCGAGCTTGGTGATCTGCTGTTCGCCGTCGTCAATCTCTGCCGAAAAGCGGATGTGCACGCGTCCATCGCGCTCGACAAAGCGAATCTAAAGTTCGTGCGTCGATTTACCGGCGTTGAACGCCTCGCGGCCGAACGCGGTCTGGAGATGAGCAGCGCATCGCTCGCTGAACTCGATGTGCTTTGGGACGAAATCAAACGGAGCGGAGGATGAATCACGCTAACGTTGTTTCGCCGCCGCGTTCACTGACTGCGATGCAGCCATTCTTTCGCGAGGCAGCAGTTAATCGTGAAACAGCACTCGCGTTACTCGAAGGATTGAGTGCGACGCAGCTCGCGTGGCGTCCATCGGAAGAGAGTTGGGGATTGTCACAGATCTGTGGGCATCTGATCACTATCACGAATGTGTATTTGCCGTCGATTGACGATGCGATCGAGCGCGGACATGGTGACGCCGCCTACAGCGACCAGCCATTTCGTGGAAGTACACTAAGCAGACTGTTGGTGTGGTATATGGAACCGCCTGTCCGATTTCGAATGAAGACACCGAAAGGACTGCAGCCACCCCTGTCGCTCGATCCGCTGCTCGCACGGCAGCAATACCGCGCGGTGCAAAGCGCATTCGAACTGCGGCTTGAACGCGCGGCGGGCTTGGACTTGGCTCACGTGTACGTGCATGTACCAACGCTGCGTGGGATCGCGGCTGGACTGGGCGCAGTACTCGCGGTTTTGCTCGCGCACGAGCGTCGACATTTGTGGCAGGCCACAGCGCTACGACAGCACGCAAGTTTCCCGAGCCACTAACGCACATCGCTCGCTGCAAGTCCGACGCAGCGAGCGATGCACACGTACGCAGCGTACGAACTACGGGCGCAATCGGCTCATCATACGCGGAAACGGAATGCACTCACGGATGTGCTGCGTGCCGCAGAGCCACGCCACGGTCCGCTCAAGTCCAAGCCCGAAACCGCTGTGCACGAAGGTCCCATACTTTCGGAGATCGAGATACCAGTTGTACGCGCCCACGTCGAGACCTTCGTCGATGATGCGCTGCAACAGCTTGTCGTGATCATCTTCGCGTTGTGAGCCGCCGATAATCTCGCCGTATCCCTCAGGCGCCAAACAATCAGCACACAAGACCGTACGTGGATCAGCGGGATTCTCTTTCATATAGAAGGCTTTCGCCTCCTTGGGATAATTGCAGATGAAGATCGGCGTGCGATAATCCGCCACTAAGACGGCTTCATCTTCGGCACCCAGATCATCGCCCCACGTGATCTCGCGACCGCGTGCTTGCAACGTTGCCACCGCATCGGTGTACGCGATCCGGGGAAACGGTCCGACGATCGCCTCAAGATGACTGACGTCACGCTCGAGCACTGCGAGCTCAGGACGACGACGTTCGAGAACGCGCTGCACGATGTACAACAACATCTCTTCCTGTAACTGAATGCTGTCGTTCACATCGTAGAACGCCATCTCCGGTTCGATCATCCAGAACTCAGTGAGATGCCGCCGCGTCTTTGATTTTTCGGCGCGAAAGGTTGGACCAAAGGTGTAGATGCGGCCGAGCGCCGCTGCCAACGCTTCACCGTACAACTGACCGGTTTGCGCGAGATACGCGCTGCCTTCATCGAAGTACTCTGTGCTGAATAAACCGGAGCGTTCTCCGATGGCCGCAGTCAGAATCGGTGTATCGCAATGAATGAAGTCGCGCGCATAAAAAAAATCGTGAATCGCCTGCTCAATTTCGTGCCGCACCTTCATCAACGCGACTTGACGCGGTGACCGCAGCCAGAGATGACGATTGTCGAGCAGAAAATCGACACCGTGTTCTTTCGGCTGTATCGGATAGTCGATTGGGCTCGCGCCAAGGACGGTGAGATCGACTGCACCGAGCTCGGCACCACCGGGTGCGCGCGGCTCTAATCGGACTTCGCCAGTCACCGCGATCGCCGCTTCGAGGGTCAGCGTCCCGAATCTCTCCCACACTTCCGGCGAAACTTGATTCTTCACAAAGACACACTGCACGACGCCGGTACCGTCGCGCACCACAACGAAGGCCACCTTACCTTGTGTGCGAACGTGTTGCACCCAGCCGCGAACTGTGACTGTTGCACCAGCGGCGCTGGGAAGTGCTGTGATGTATTCCATACGATCCGTCATTGTTCTGAACTGCTCCGCTCGCAAGATTGGGGCAACGTACCGATGGCCGGAATGTGAGTCAACGCAGTGTAGCATCAACGCCTATGCGATTTTCGTGACGCCTGTCTTCACCGAACCCAAACCATCTCCTCGCCTTGTGACGCACCGAGGTGGCGTGCCGCTCCGCATTCGATTGGTGCTTGGCATGTTGGTCCTGGCGGGAATTTTGACAGCACCGCTCCTTGTCACGCGCTTTTCGCTGAAGAAACTGCTTGCTGAAATTGAGCAGCTTCAAAGTCAGGATTTCCGCGCATCGCTCATGCTCGGTCAGCTCCGCGCGAGCTCCGATCAGGTCCGGCGTGCCGACGACCAGATGGGCGGTTTGCGCGACAGCAGCGTGGCCTCCGCTGTGCGCGGCTCAGTGCAGACTTTGCGTCAATTGGCAGACTCGCTGGTAACGCTCACGCCTGGCCGCACTTTTGGTGAGGTTGACTCGGCGGTGCGAGAGGTGCAGCAGCTCACTGGCATCAGCTTAGAAGCGATGCGTCGACGCGATTATGTCCAAGTTGACGCTCTCTCTGCCAATCAAGTGCGCCCCAGTCTCACTCGGCTTGTGAGCGCGCTTGGCGCGGCGGAAGACAAGCTTCGCGTTGAGACGGCGGAACGCGTACGGCTTGCGGCCATCGAAACGGCGCAGGCGCGTCGAATCTCACTCATTGCGTTGTGCGTAGCACTGCTTTTCGCAACGATCGTTGGCGCGTGGATCGTGTTCAGCATCGCCCGCCCGGTAGCCGATTTGCAGCATGGCATGGCGCGAGTGGCCGCTGGCAAATTCGACCACAAGCTCTCAGTCGCGTCAAAGCGCCGCGATGAGTTTGGGCGGCTGGCCGAGAGCTATGCGGCGATGGCGCAGAAACTTGGGGAATTAGATCGGTTGAAGGCCGAATTCGTGTCGATGGCTTCGCACGAGCTGAAGACGCCACTGAACGTGATCCTTGGATACCTGACGCTGTTAGATGACGGCGTCTACGGCCAACTGAACGAGAAGCAGCGCGACGTCGTGCACACCCTCGAGCGGCAAAGTCACTCCTTGAACCGACTCGTGCGGCAGTTACTGGACGTGAGCAAGTACGACGCCGGCGGCGCCACACTAAACCTCAAACCGCTGAGCACAAAGGCGCTGTTCGCGGAGCTGGAGAACGCGCTGATCGTCATTGCGCATCAACGTGGCGTGACTTTTAGCGTGACGTCGGCTGTCGGCATGCCGGCGGAAGTCTGGTGGGATCGTGACCGGATGAACGAGGCGATTGGCAACTTGGTTACAAACGCCTGCAAATTCACTCCGAGAGGCGGCGTGGTGTCGCTCCACGGCGATGGCGAGCCTGGATTGGTTCGATTGGAAGTGAGCGACACCGGGGTCGGGATTGCCGCGAATGAGCTGCCGCACGTCTTCCGCAAGTTCTTTCAGGCCGAGAACCAAGAGGCAACCGCTGCCGCCGGAACCGGACTCGGCCTTGCAATTGTGCGCGGGATAGTTGAAGCTCATGGTGGGTCTGTTACGGTCTCCTCTGAAGTTGGGGTAGGCACGACCTTTACTATCCTGCTCCCACAGCGGGCTACTTCGGCGAGACGACTTCCCGTGTCCCCCGCCAGCGTGCCCGCCGCACTACCCGGCTCTGCACTCACATGAATTCGTTCGTCCACCGCTGCCTTACACTTGTACTCGGCGCCGCCCTGCTGGCGTCGTGCCGCAGCGCAGCGCCGGTGCTTCCGGTGATTCAGTTGCCGCCGCCGCTACCAACGCCGAGCGTCAACTCGCGTTGGGTCGCGCTCCAGACGACGGTGCTTGGACTGATCGCGGAGAATCGTTCGTCAGCCGCGGATTCATCGTTGCTCCAGTTCTCCAAAGAGCACGCACGGACGACTGAGGGCGATCGCGCGCGCTGGTGGCGCACACTCATGCGCGCCGATCCACGTTCGACGAACGGCGATCCGGCCGTCTCAATTGCGCACTTGGATTCGCTGCTTGCCGATTCGATCGCGATTGAGATTCGCGCAGAAGCAGTGCTCATGCGACGCACGGTGATCACGATTGACTCGCTCCGGCGCGCGGAAGTGCGTCGGCGCACACAAGCGACGCAGCTCGCGACCGATCGCTTGGACGAGATCAAGGTTGCCCGTGATTCGGTCACGAAGTTGCTCTCCGAAATCGAACGTCTCCGGCGACGTCTGCGCGCACCGTAACCTGCTGTTGCTGCGCGTAAGCGTCAACCAGCGAATGGCTGCGCGCACCGTAGCTAAATGTCGCAGATGCGCGACGTCAGCCGACCCGAAAGAGCTCCAGTGCGCGACGATAGCGGCCAGTCAACAATTCTCGAAGCGGCTGGTGCTCTTTGCGCTGCAACTCTGGATCGACGCGCAACACCTGTTCAGCAGCGGCGCGCGCCACCGGAATGAGCGCTTCATCGCGCAGCGGGTCTGCGACGCGAAAGCTTGGTAACCCGCTCTGTCGCTCGCCGAACAGATCGCCCATTCCGCGAAGGCGCATGTCAGCTCGAGCAATCTCGAATCCATCTTCGGTGGAGACGAAAACACTTAGCCGCTCTGCCGAATCGGGGCTTACATCACCGAGCAAAATACAATAGCTGTCTGCCGCGCCACGGCCAACGCGACCGCGAAGTTGATGCAGCTGCGACAATCCAAATCGCTCGGGATGCTCAATCAACATCACGGAAGCATTCGGCACATCAATGCCAACTTCAATCACGGTTGTCGCAACTAACACATCAAGCTCGCGCGCAAGAAACGCCCGCATCACACTGTCCTTCTCGTCGCTCTTCAAGCGACCGTGCAATAGACCGACGCGTCGCGATGCGAACGGGCCTGCTCGCAACTCGTCGGCCATCTGTGTTGCAGCGCGAAGATCGGTGCGCTCAGACTCCTCAATAACCGGATACACGATGTACGCCTGTCGACCTGCGTCGAGCTGCGTGTTGATAAACGCCATCACGCGATCGCGCCCCGATTCTGGCCGCATCGTCGTCACGATCGGCACGCGACCCGGTGGTTTTTCATCAAGCAAACTCACATCCAGGTCGCCATAAATCGTGAGTGCCAGCGAGCGCGGAATGGGAGTCGCGCTCATCAGCAGCACATCTGGCGTAGCGCCCTTCGCTTGCAGCGCTTTGCGTTGCTCGACGCCAAATCGATGCTGCTCATCGACGATAACGAGTCCGAGTTTACCGAAGCTTGTCGCATCTTGCACCAGCGCATGCGTACCAACGACCAACAATGGTTCGAATGACGCAAGGCGCGTCGCGACAGCGCGGCGTTCTGCTGCACCCATTCGTCCGGTGAGTAACGCGGGCGTAATACCCAGCGGGCGAAGCAGCGTCGTGAATGTGCGCAGATGTTGTTCAGCGAGCAGTTCAGTTGGCGCCATCAACGCTGCTTGCCAATCGTTCTCGAGTGCGACCATTGCTGCGAACAGCGCGACAATCGTCTTTCCGCTTCCCACGTCACCCTGCAACAGCCGATGCATGCGGTGCGGGCTCGTCATGTCTGCGACGATCTCGCGCAGCACGCGCACCTGTGCACCAGTGAGCGCGAAAGGGATCTGTGCTTTCAGCGCCGTCGTCAATTTCCGACGGTTCGTGAAAACAATTCCTTCACGCGCAGAACGCTCTATCTGATTCGCACGACGGTGGAGCAGTTGCACGCAGAACAACTCTTCGAAGGCCAATCGTGCGCGCCCGCGTTCTGCCTCTTTCACACTGCTCGGCCGATGCACAAGTCGCAACGCTTCCGGTAACGGCGGCACTCCAGCGTTCGCGAGAATTTCGGCGGGGAGTGGATCAACTATGTGCGGAAGCAGTCCGTCGAGCTGCGAGTCGATGAGCTGGCGTAAAAGTTTTGTCGGCAGCCCTTCGGTGGCGGGATACACTGCAAGCACACGACCACCTGCGGTTCCCTGATCGTTTGCGCCGAGGTTTACAAACTCACGCGGCGCAAGCTGTCGACCGTGAAAAATTCGTACTGGACCGCTGAGCAGCAGTACATCACCAACGGAAATGGAGCGATCAAGATGTGGCTGGCCCGGCCAGCCAATTTCCAGTAAACCACTAGCGTCCTGAATAACAGCTTGAAAAATTCGCAGTCCGCGACGCGTTGGAATTATTCCTTTCGAGATTACACGGCCAAGCACCGTGACGTCTTGTCCCGGTTGCGCACGGGCAACAGGGAGCACGGTGGTGGCGTCTTCGTAGCGACGCGGCACATGCATCAACAGATCGCCAGCAGTGGTGATCCCGAGCTTCGCGAGTAACTCTGCGCGGCGCGGTCCAACGCCCTTCAGATACGTTACGGGCGTGAGTAACGTCACCGCTGGCGCAACAGCTCCGCCGCGTCGATCTCGTCGCTCACGCGCGTCGTCAGCACTCACGCGTCAAACAGCGCCTCGGAAAACTCCTTTGCGTCGAACGCGTGCAGATCGTCAGCGCTCTCGCCAGTTCCAATGAACTTTACGGGAATATCGAGCGCTTCGTGCACGGCAACAACGACACCACCCTTGGCGGTGCCGTCCAACTTCGTGACGACTAAACCGGTCAGCGGGACTGCCGCTGCAAAAGTGCGCGCTTGCTGTACCGCGTTTTGGCCAATCGTACCATCCAGCACCAATAGCGCCTCATGCGGCGCGCCAGGCATGCGCTTCGCTATGACACGCGCGACTTTCTTCAGTTCATCCATCAGCGCATCGCTGGTATGCAGTCGGCCGGCAGTATCCACGATCACAACATCAGCACCGCGCGTCACACCAGCGTCAATCGCGTTGAACGCAACCGCAGCCGGATCGGAGCCGGGCGACGCGCCAACAAAATCAGCACCGGTTCGCTGCGACCAGACGCGCAACTGCTCAATCGCGCCGGCGCGAAACGTATCGCCGGCACCAACGAGCACCTTCTTCCCTTCCTTCTGCAAACGCGCCGACAGCTTGCCGATGAAGGTTGTCTTTCCTGCGCCGTTCACGCCAAGCACAAGAATGATTGTCGGCGATGTTGGCGCAAAAATCAGTGCAGGATCAGCGTTACCGGCGCTCAGTGCAGTCGCAATTTCCGACTCGAGTGCCTGTGCAAACTCTTCTTCGGTCCGGATCTGCCCTTTGCGCGCGCGATCTTCGACGGCCGCAACCAACTTTAAAGTGACCGCGGGACCAAAGTCAGACTCCAGTAACACCTGTTCCAGCTGTTCGAGCGAACCCTGATCAACGCCACCGCGAATTGCGACGCGCCAGTTGGTGGTGACGACCGACTTGACCTTTTGCCAGAACGACTTCTTCGGCAGGTCGCCGTCGCGACGAAAGAGACGCGCCATGCGATGCGAGAGCTATTGAGAGACAGACAGAAACTCGGCTCAGCGGAGCCCGGCACGTCGCCGGAGCATCCATTCAAGCGCGAGAGTGAGCAACGCAGCAAGGTAGAGCCAACTGAGCACTCGCGCACCGCGCCGGACGGCAATCGCCGGTCCGTTGAGCGTACCGCTGCGCAGCGTGACCGTGCGCGGCAACCATTCCCGCGATGCGCTGACAGGCACGATGATCGGAGTACCGTCGACCGTGCCGCGCCAGATCCCCGCTTGCATGGGCAGCATGCTCAACTCGGCTGATGATGCGGAATTGGAGTCGGAGGCAAACGCGAGTGTGTCCACTCTCGCTGTTTTATCACCGTCTCGAGTAAGCGACACAACGGAGACTGCACGCGACCCTCTGCGCCACACAATTGGCGCGCCCGCTCGCGCGACGCCCGCTACCGGCTGAGGCATTGACGAAGTACCGCGCGCAGAAAGCAACCAATCGGTGATGCCACCAAACAGCGACTGAAACGCGATTTCGCTCACACCACCGCGCGCACGCCACCGTCCGTATCCCGCCGCAGTTACAAGCACGCGCCGAACATTTCCGTCGATGACCGATACAAGTGGCGTCGCGCCACTGCCAACGCCACCTTGTGCTGCTGCGAGTGCGGTAACTCCGCCGCGCGCCGCACCCGACGCGGTTAGTGGTGGAAGCGATTCAACGACGATCCCCGCCAGTGCCGCCTGCAATGGTGACGCAGGTGCAGCGCGAACGATCAACTCAGGCGAGTCGTTCTGTGGTGGCGACAAAAGTAGCAGCGCACGCGCATTCAAGTTTGCCGGCGCGCCCATCGCGAGGGTATCACCATGCAGAATTGCCAGTGTTGCGCCGCGCACCGCCGCACGCACCACCGTTTCAGCGACTGGGTCCAAACCACCATCGCGCACCCATCGACCGGGTGCAACGCGAAAAAATGCATCGGTGGGCAGCGGTACATTTTTTCGCATCACTGCAATTACATCGCGCACGTCGGCGTCAGGAGCGCTGGACACGATGACCACGCGTTGTCGCGCACCACGACGAAAGACAATGTGCGCACTGTCATTCCGAAGATACGCATCGCCGCCTGGCACCAACGCTGCAGTGAGTACAGCCAGCGAGTCGCCAGGCGGAATAATCAGCTGGCTTTCAATTACAGCTTCACCGTTCGCACTCATCGCCGGAACGTTTACGTCAGCCAGCGTGACGCCACCAATGGTCCAGCGAAGCGACGTCGCGGTGTTCATTGCAGCATCGGAGATAACGCGTGCTTGCACCGTCACCGTGTCGCCAACGCGCGACTCAGCGGGCGCTACGATGTCCGCGAGCGCACGGTCAGGACGCGGTGCAACGGGTATGACAACAACGCGCGATCCAGCAACAGCTTGTTGCAGAGCCTCTGCGTCGTCGAGCGCGCCATCCGTCACAATTAGCACACGCCGCCCCGCTGCGACTGCACGTTGCACTGCAGGCGTTGCGCGTGAGGCCGCATCTTGCGGGAGATCGGTCAACACACCGCGACGCACTGAATCACCAAAAAGCATGACATCAGCGGCAGCGACAGATGCTGCACGCGCAGAGTCTCGCGCCGCGCCGAACGCCACGGTATCACCATACTTCAGCCAACTTGCTGATGCGTCGAATGCGAGCATCGCTGGTGGTGGCGCGGATGCACCAACAGGTAAGTCAAGCGCCAGCGCAATCACGGCGATAACGGACAGCGCGCGTAAGGCCGCGAGAAGCCACACCAGCGCTCGCGCTCCGCGAGTGGGATACGCAATCCACGCGACGATCAGCCCTGCAACCACAGCAATCACCCATCCAATCGCACCGTTCACTTCTTTACTCCACCGTTCACATTTGGCGCTGGGGCGACCGCGGCAGGTTTCGCTGCGGCACTGGACGCAGCAGGCGTTGACGCTGTTGCCGTGCGAGACTCTGGCGAGATGAGACCGAGCCGCGATGCAACCACGCTACGCGTGACGGCAAACGCAGTAAGCGCTGCACCCGCTAACGAGACGCCACTTGCTTCGCGCAACGTACGCGTCGGCTCGCGAGACACGCCGTTGACCAACGTTTCGAAATGCAGATGTGGGCCGGTCGACAGTCCCGTCGATCCAACATATCCGACCACTTGTCCCTGCGTGACGACCAAGCCGTCGCGCACATTTGGCGCAAAGCCGCGCAGATGCCCGTAACGCGTGACAATGCCGTCACGATGTCGTATCTCGATCAACTTACCCAAACCACCCCCCCAACCAACATTTTTCACCCCGCCAAAACCCACACTGCGCCCAGGCGGAACCAAGTAGGCAGCGAAA
>JANNWU010000170.1:0-12222 GCA_031408755.1 Gemmatimonadaceae bacterium
TGCGCATCGGGCCTCCGTGCAGTTCATGGCGTGTAATTCAACTCGCCGACATCGCTTCGATTGATCCTGCCAAGGCGATGTCCTTCTGCGTCAAGCCGCCGGAATCGTGCGTACTGAGCGCGATAGTGATCTTGGTGTATCGGATATCGATGTCCGGGTGATGCTGTACCGCTTCAGCAGCGTCGGCAATCCGCGCAATAAACGCGATACCGGCAGGAAACGTCGGCATCACAAACGTCTTTGAGATGACACCGCTACGTTTACTCCAGCCTGGCAGCGACGCGAGTGCACGTTGAATCTCGATGTCTGAAAGCAGCGCGGCGGCCATAATTAGGCGGTGAAGGCGGAGGGTGCGTGCGGATTAGCAATTTACCGCTGCCGCCGCATGCAAATGCAAGACGTCGTCTAGCGTTTCGATGCGGGCGATGCGCGCCTGCCAACGCGTTGACGGAGCGCCTTTTTGTCGTCTCTCACTCCCAGCGCGGCTGTGCCACTCGCACTTCGGACGGTCGGCCTCGTGACGGTCGCCAGAAATGCGTCGAGTTTCTTCACGTCCAGCATGGCGCGCTTGAGCGGTGTATTGAGCGCATCGATCATTGCGTACGCTTCGTCGCAGTACTTGTTGAAGAATGCCCAACTCATCTGCTGCTTCGCACCCCATGTGACGCAGGTCGGGCCGAGTATTGTGTAGCCGCTGACGTAGACGTAGTGGCCGCCCCAGCTACCGATTGTCGCGAGCGGGCCGGTGGTGGTAGTCCACGGCTTACCGGCGCGCAATTCAACATCGGCAGACTTCGGCAGCATCAACCCAATACCAACGCCAAGGTTCATTACAATCGCCGTCTTTACTTCGGTACGACTGGCGCGATTCACTTCAGAGAATGCACGGATTGCATAGCGCCGATTGGCCGCAATCCACCCATCTTTTCGCCACAGGCTGACCGAGTCGAGCATGATCAAACCTTCGTCCACACCACCACTTTGATCCAGGTATTCGTCAACAACTTCCTTCTCGGTAATCCGAATCACACGCTTCTGTTCAACCAGTTCAAAGCGCAACGTTTGATGTGCGCGTCCAGAGATCACGCAGCACCCCCAATCGTTATTGCCAAAGACTGGCGTGGGTACTTGCGGATGCTTGAGATCGAAATCGTACTCTTTGGGCAAGACAACTTTTTTTCGCAGTATCGCTTTCAATTGCAAGTTGCGCGGGTCACGCTTTGCGGGCCCTTTACCGAGCCGCAGATATGCATTCTGCTTTTTGCCCTGTGCCACCGCCATGACAGCCCCCTGCGTTGAAGGAACCTGATTCGTTGGATTGTCACCAGATTCTCGTCGCAGCGGCGAGGTTGAGCTCGGTGCGCGCCGATTGCCGAAAATCCAGTACCGAGATTCTAGCGCCGTGCATCGGCGGAATGACTGCCCTGCTCTCTCGGAAACTCTAGTTGCAGCGCGGAGTACCCTTCGCACTATGCTCCGCGTCACTGATTCTGGCCTCTATTGCGAGGCGGGCGATTTCTTTGTTGACCCGTGGCGGCCAGTAGACCGCGCCGTCATTACGCATGCACACAGCGACCATCTTACGTGGGGCTGTGGTAGCTATCTGGTGTCGGAGCGCGGCGTTGGTGTGACGCGCGAACGACTGGGGCAGCAGTGGCAGGATCGCGTGGCTGGCGTCGCGTTTGGTGAATCACAAACAATCAACGGCGTGCGTGTGTCGTTGCATCCCGCTGGACACATACTCGGCTCGGCACAGATCCGCATCGAGCATCAAGGTGAGGTCTGGGTTGTGTCCGGCGACTACAAAACAGCCCCTGATACAACGTGTGATGCGTGGGAACCTATCCGTTGCCACACGTTCATCACCGAGAGCACGTTTGGGCTTCCGATCTATCGGTGGCCGTCACAGGCTGATGTTTTTGCGAGTATCAACGCATGGTGGCACGAAAATGCCGCAGCTGGGCGAGCCTCGTTGCTGTTTGGATACTCCCTTGGAAAAGCGCAACGGTTAATCGCCGGGCTCGATCCATCAATTGGACCAATACTCGTACATGGCGCCGTGGATCGGATGACGGAATTGTATCGCGCGGCTGGCGTCGTGCTGCCGCCCACGACGTACGCCACCACCGCACGTGATACCGCTGTCGGCGCAATTGTCGTCGCGCCGCCGAGCGTTGACGGCAGTGTGTGGGCACGGCGTTTTGGCGCGCACTCAACGGCGTTTGCGAGTGGCTGGATGTTGGTGCGCGGTGCGCGACGGCGGCGTAGTGTCGATCGCGGCTTCACGCTGTCGGACCATGTCGACTGGCCGCAGTTGCAGGCGGCCATTGATGCAACAGGTGCCACACGCGTGCTCGTGACGCACGGCTTTACAGCGCCTGTTGTGCGGTGGCTGCGCGATCGTGGGTTGGATGCCGACGTGCTTGCGACGCGCTATGAAGGTGAGCGCGACGATGCGACAGAGTCCAACGTTGCCGAGGATGTGATCGCACCATGAAGGCATTTGCGGCGCTGTACGACGCGATTGATCAAACCACCGCTACGCAGGGAAAAGTTGCCGCGCTGGTGGCGTATTTTCGTGAAGCACCTGCCACTGACGCCGCATGGGCGGTCTCGTTTCTCGTTGGCCGACGACCAAAACGATTGATCAAAGCCGCGGACTTGCGGGCGTGGGCAGCGGAGGCGGCTGAGATTCCTGATTGGTTGTTTGAAGAATCGTACGCGCAAGTTGGTGATCTGGCTGAGACGATTTCTCTACTTGTTCCTGAAAGTGACGACGCGCTTGATGACAGTTCGTTGTCATTCTGGGTTGAGCAGCGCTTGATGACGTTGTCGCAGCAAACACCGGATGTGCAGCGCACATCGTTGCTACTGATCTGGCGGACGTTACGCGGCAGCTCACGCTTTGTCTTCAACAAGTTGATCACCGGCGCATTCCGCATGGGTGTGTCTGACGGACTGGTGGTGCGTGCGCTCGCACAAACCAGTGGTGTCGCCGCAGATGCAATCAGTCATCGACTGATGGGGCAGTGGGAACCGTCGGAGTCGTGGTACACATCGTTGATGCATCCGGATACCGACGACGCAGATTGGAGCCGACCGTACCCGTTTTATCTTGCGTATCCGTTTGAGGCAGAGTTGGACACACTCGGCGCGGCGTCCGACTGGCAAGTAGAGTGGAAGTGGGATGGTATTCGCGCGCAACTCGTGCGCAGGCGTGGCAAGACCATGCTCTGGAGTCGCGGCGAAGAGCTGCTTGCCGGACGCTTCCCAGAAGTGGAGCAAACGGCCGAGTTTCTGCCTGACGGTACTGTGATTGATGGCGAAATTGTTGCGTGGCGCGACGGCGTCGTTCAACCGTTCACGGAGCTGCAACGGCGAATCAATCGCAAAACCGTTGGCAAGAAGCTGCTCACCGATGTGCCGTGCGCGATGATCAGTTACGACTTGCTCGAGATGGGGGGCGTTGATCTCAGGCAGCAAAGCATGGATGACCGACGCGCAGCACTCGACGCCGTTGTCCTCGCGCTGCCGCTCAATGGCACGATTCATCAGTCACCGATTATCACCGCGACTGCGTGGCCTGACGTGCACTCCGCGCGCGCGCAATCGCGCAACATGCGCGCCGAAGGGTTGATGCTCAAACGACGTTTCTCACCATACGGTGTTGGGCGTAAAGTTGGCGATTGGTGGAAATGGAAAGTGACCCCGATGACCGTGGATGCGGTGCTCGTGTACGCGCAAGCGGGCCACGGACGGCGCGCGGGCCTCTTCACCGATTACACATTCGCAGTATGGGACAACGGCGCATTGGTTCCATTTGCAAAGGCATACTCAGGCCTGACAGATGTTGAAATTCGTGCTGTCGACAAATACGTCAGACAAAACACGCTCGAGAAATTTGGTCCAGTGCGAACTGTCACTCCGGGCTTGGTGTTCGAACTCGCATTTGAAGGCATTCAAGAGAGTGCGCGACACAAAAGTGGTGTCGCAGTGCGCTTTCCACGTATCAGCAGATGGCGTACCGACAAAACACCCGCTGATGCTGACTCACTCGAAACGATCCGGTCAATGTTGCGTGCAGATCGCGCCGCACTGTGACAACAACTGGCCGGACAACGACTGCCGTGACGCCTCGCACAATTGAAGAGTGGTTCGCGAGCCGAGACTGGACGCCGTTTCAATTTCAACGCGATGTATGGCGCGCCTATGCGAACGGCGCTTCAGGGTTGATTCACGCCGCCACTGGTACCGGCAAAACCTACGCTGCGTGGCTCGGCCCCGTTCAAACCTGGCTCGCAGAGCGATCGTCGACATTTACACCGAAACGCCGCGCTGATTTTGCTCCGCTGCAGGTACTCTGGATTACACCACTGCGCGCCCTCGCTGCGGACACGGAGCAAGCGCTGCGCGCGCCAATCGACGCGCTGCAGCTTCCGTGGAGCGTTGAATCACGCACTGGTGACACCAACGCAAAGGTGCGGCGCGCGCAGCGTGAGCGTCTACCAACAGCGCTCATCACCACGCCCGAATCACTTGAGCTGTTGCTGTGCCGCGAAGATCAAAGTGAACTCTTTGACACGTTGCAGTGCGTGATCGTCGATGAGTGGCATGAACTCATGGCGACCAAGCGCGGCGTGCAGGTAGAGCTGGCGTTAGCGCGGTTGCGGGCACTATGCCCAACGCTGCGTACGTGGGGGCTCTCCGCGACACTCGGCAATCTTGACGTCGCCTGCGAAACGTTGCTTGGCATGAACGCAACGGGCCGCGCGAATGAGGGTGTCTTGGTACAAGGCGTGATTGCGAAAGAGATGGTGATTGAATCACTCCTGCCAACCGAAATGGAGCGCTTTCCGTGGGCTGGACATCTCAATACCAAGTTGTTGCCACAGGTGATCGAACGGCTTGAGCGCGCGCAGTCCGCAATTGTTTTCACCAATACGCGTTCGCAATGCGAGATCTGGTTTCAGTCGATCATCGCGGCGCGACCGGAATGGTATGAGACGGTCGCGATTCATCATGGATCGTTGGACAAGGGTGAGCGACAGGCGGTGGAAGAGGGGCTGAAGAGCGGGCGCTTTCGCACCGTTGTCGCAACTTCGTCGCTGGATTTGGGCGTTGACTTCGCACCTGTCGATGTAGTGATGCAGATTGGCAGCCCAAAGGGTGTTGCGCGTCTGCTTCAACGTGCCGGCCGATCAGGGCATTCACCGGGTCGAGTATCACAGATTGTCTGCGTTCCAACGCACGCGTTCGAGCTGGTTGAGGTCGCGGCGGCGCGCGATGCAATCCGGAATGGTCGCATTGAAAGCCGAGCACCAGTCGATCGACCACTTGATCTGCTGGCGCAGCATTTGGTGACGCGCGCGATAGGCGGCGGATTCACCAAGCCCGAAATTTTTGCCGAGCTTCGCACAACGCGCGCATACAGCGCACTCACGGAAGCTGAGCTAGACTGGGTGCTCGACTTCATCACGCGTGGTGGCGCCGCACTGCAAGCGTATCCAGAATTCTCTCGCGTCACGAACGAGTACGGGCACTATTTCGTGGATGATAAGCGCGTTATTCAGCGCCACAAAATGAGCATCGGTACCATCGTCAGCGACACCGCACTCGCGGTGCGTTTTCTCACCGGCGGCAAGCTTGGTACCATCGAGGAAAGTTTTGTTGCGCGTCTGAAGCCCAAGGATCGCTTCATCTTTGCTGGCCGCGCGTTGGAGTTTGTTCGTGTAAAGGATCTCACCGCATGGGTGCGCAAAGCGAAAAGCGTATCCGGCGCAGTTCCCAGTTGGCAGGGCTCGCGGATGCCCTTATCCACCGAACTTTCACTTGCCGTGCGAGACACGCTCGAAGCAGCGCGTCGTGGGCGGTTTGACAGCGCAGAAATGCAAGCCGTAGAACCGATTCTTCGCTTGCAGGCTGAACGCTCCCTCGTTCCAGCCACCAATGAGCTGTTGATTGAGCGCTGCGAGACGAAGGAAGGTTTCCACCTCTTTATCTATCCATTTGATGGGCGCTTAGTACACGAAGGGTTAGCTGCGTTATTCGCGTATCGCATCGCGCAGTTGACGCCGATCACGTTCAGCTTTGCGTGCAACGATTATGGCTTTGAACTGCTTGCACCGGAACATATTCCACTTGAAGAAGCGCTCGAAGCAGGACTGCTCAGCACATCGCACCTGCTGCATGACATCACGCAGTCGCTCAACGCCGCTGAACTCGCACGCAGGCAGTTCCGCGAGATCGCGCGCGTTGCTGGGCTAATTTTCCAAGGCTTCCCAGGCCAATCGAAGTCGGTCAAACAGGTACAAGTTTCCAGCGGATTGTTGTTCGACGTGTTCTCGAAGTACGATCCGGAAAACTTGCTGTTACGACAGGCCGAACGTGAGGTGCTGGAACGCCAGCTTGAAGCGAGCCGGATTGGTAGCACGCTACAACGCTTGTCCACGGCTGACGTGCGACTAATTGACGTATCGCGACCCACGCCTCTCTCTTTTCCACTGCTCGTGGATCGCACGCGGGCGAAACTGAGCTCAGAAAAATTAGCGGATCGGGTGAAGCGGATGATTTCGAATGCTGAGCGTGCGTGACAAAACGGTGTTTGCGTGGACGCGGAATGGACGCGCGCACCGCGTGTGAGATATGTGATCCGCAGAATAACAGAAGACACATGCGTCGATCGTGCGCAACTGCGAGACTTGTATTCGCGCGCGGTGAGCAGACTCGTTACGGCATCCGGAGAATGGAAACCTGTGCGCCGCTTTGCAATGGGAATGGCGTGCCATCGGCAGCAAGGAGGCGCAAAACCGCCGTGGGTGATCCCGCCGGAACGCGCAATCGATACGTGAGAAATGTGCCCGGACGCATTGTCCCGGTGACACTGGTTCCGGTGCCGAGTGTCAGCGGTTCAATGGGAAATGGTCGACTCACGCCACTCGGGATGCCGAAATTTTCGAACAAGCTGCGGTACAATCGCCGCAGATTCCTGCTGTTGAAGCGAAGTGCGGCCGGTGTGGCGGTACGCGCAACGCCAAGTACACTATCGGCCGAGACGGCCATCGCAAAATCACCAAGCAGCGCGCCCGTCGTGCGCCCAAATGCCGCCTCGAGATTTGCTCGTCCAGTCAACCGTGTTTCCACGAGTCGACGAAACGGTGCACCGCTTTCGCGATCTGCAAGCCAACGCAAGAACAACCACGTACCGCCACGTTCTGCTTGCGAACAGAATGAGCCTGGCGCGCATGACGTGATTGAATAGACGGCGCTTGAGAACAGGTAGCGATATGAATACAACACATTTGGCGTGATGTATGCGCCAGCAGAATCTGGGAAGAGCTGGGTGGGGCTGGTGCGCCCAGTCGGCGCGGGAAATCGTGCTTCGTAGATCAGCGAACCGATTTCCTCTGCCATGTGGCTCAGCCCCTCATTCAACCAAACTTCTTCGGCCGTACCACCGCGTTCAATCGCATGCTCGCCGAATGACACCATGTGCTGCAATTCGTGCATGAATGTTGGCGGCAAATTCGCCAGCACGTCCGCTTTCGTGTGGCTGCAACTGAACCGTCCAGTCTCATCTGGTACGTAGGCGTAGAACACTTCCCCACGGTTCGACGTGCTGGCGGTACTGCTCAAATCTGGATTGTAAAAGAACCCACGCACAAAACCCGTGGCCGAGCATTGCGTAGCGGTGACAATTGCATTGACCGTTGGTGTCAGCACGAAAATGACGCGACCATTACCATCAATGTCGGAGCCGTCGCCGAACGCGGCCGTGACTGCCGGGAGCAACCGCTGATCGTAGAGCGTGCCCATTCCGGTAAGCTCTGCATCGGTGAAAGACGATGCTGCGAGCGTATCGACGTAGATCAGCACGCGCGTGCCACTGTAGCGCAGTTGTGCGCGAACTGCGGTGTACGTCGCTGGTTCGCCAAGTGTACTGAGCACGCTGAATACACCCAGCGAATCAGCAGTGGCTGCCGACTGGGTTCGCCGCGACTGCAGTAGCACGGAGTCGGACCGCACGGTCTGACCGCCCTTCCACGCGGACTCACGCTGGCGCAGTCGCGCATCAAGCAGTGCTTGCGCATCTGCCGGTTCGGATGCGGGAACGGTCAGCGTTTGCAACGCCTGCACGTTCGGCGCGTCATCCGTCGACGCAGCTCGCGCGACAACCGCCGTCGGTTCGCCAAGCCGGAATCCGTAACCGCCATACGGCAACGTCGCGCCGGTGAGCTGCGGGATCACGAGGTATTCACGATCACCGCCCGCGAGCGCGAAGCACGCCGCGCTTGCGCCGGAGAGCACAATTCCCTCCAGCGGTGCCGGTGTCAGCACCGTAGTCGCGACGCCGTTGCATGGCGTTTCTTTTGGCGTTTCTACAACCGCGGGTCCGTCTCCGCCGCAGGCAGTGAATGCAACACTCAACGCCACAACTCGGAGCGCGTGACACGCGCTGTGCGCACTAGCGGAAAACATCTTCATCCTCAACTCGGAGCACATTCCCCTTCTTATCAATCAGATAAATGATGACCGAGTAAACATCGTCCCATTTGATGCGACCAGTGGTTGGAATCGGTGGCACATCAAGCCCCACGTAGCCCACTGGATCCATAGACCCAAGATCGTCTTTCCCATCCGGCAGGCCCAGCACACCATCGCGCAACCTGACGAGCACAAAGTGACCAACGATGTCGCCGTCGGGATCACTTGCTTCTAGGATGCTCGTCACCAGCGCTTGCCCTTGCAGCGTGGCGTTAAAAAATCTCACGACGGGTGGCTGACCCGTGGCGCTACCAATGCGATGTGTCTCAATCGTACTCACGTTGGCTTGCTCGTCATACACGCGTATTTCGGTGCAGCGACCGACAACCGCCGCATTCTCAAGGCCCAATTCGAACGCGCCGACGATGGTCAGCGTGTCGTTCACCGCGCCGCGACCGCCGCGCAGATTTACGCGCACGCGTTCGCGCTTGTCTGGCAACACGCTATTGCCATTGCAATCCGTGATATCCCAGTAGTAGCCCGTCACATCGAAATTGGGATCAAAAACACGGAATTGAAAGATGCTTGCGCCTTGCGTGTAGCCGCTGGTAAAACTGACAATGCGCGGCTGCTTGCTTGGCTCTGAGCATTGCACGCGAAATGAAAGCCCTGCACCACCAGTCGGTTCAACCTTCACGCGCTGGCGACTTCCGCCATCACTGGTGATCGTGCAATTGGCTGCCACTCCACCAATGTCCACTTCGTAGCTCTCGGTACTAGACGTATCGACGGCTACTTCTTCAACAGCAATCGTGTCGTTGGCAGCGACAATGCCAGTACGCTCCGTGCCGTTTGGGCGACGCACTCGATACACGAACTCTTTGTCAACATTGTATCCGTCTGAAATGACGGCGATGCTTAGTAGCCCACGACATTCAATTGAATAGCGGATGATTCCGGTGTTGTCGGCTTCAGACAGCGAGATGCCACGTTGCGCACCTCCGCGAGGAATCACACAGCGGCCAGGCAATCCGTTGGCCTCGACGATGTACGTGCCCGGTGGAACCGGGATGATGATGGTGTCTTTCGGAGCGATTGTGATAAGGCTGTCAAACGCAACATCACCGGTCGTGCTTTGTCGAATACGATATGTGACCAGATCCGGCGCACTCGCGCCTGGGAATGTCGTCAAATTCGTGACGATCGCGAGAAATGGAGGGCCCGGTGGTGCCGTGGCATCACCGCATCCTGCGAGTAATGAAGGCACAAGCGCCGCCGCACAAATTTGTGCGGCGGCGATCGTGGATCGTACAGAATTCGTGAAGAACAGTCTCATACGATCACAACACCTGCAAGAGAGAACGCTTACGGAACCAACTGTGACGTAAAGCCACGCGTCCAGCCCGAGTACCACGGGATCTGGCCACCGCTCAAGGTGCCAACGGCACCGCGATAGTCGGTCTGTACGAGACCAGCAGGAACGGTTTCCACACCACCTTCAATCGGCAACGAACCGCCTGCTAGGAAGCGCATGCGGAAGTCGGGCAACGTGGTGCTCACGCCGTCAAACAACACCTGCTCAATGCCCGTCACGCCGCCCGACACATTGCGCGCCCGGAAGCCCGGCTGCAAGCTCAGGAATTGTGCTTCACCAGCATCGAGTGGTGCCGTGCCAGGGAGACAGACTGCCGGCGCACTGGACCCAGTCAACGCATTGTCTGACGCGCTACCAAGCGTCGCGACATCCATAAACGTCGTGCTGAGCACCGCCGGGATACCGTCGCCGAACGTGTTGCACGTTTCAGCATTACGGATCGAGACACCTGCTGGCCAACCCGAGACGATCGAGTTGAACAACTTGGCGCCAGTTCCGCGACGCAGCATGATCGCCGCATTTGATGCACGGTTCACCTGATCGCCGATAATCGTGAAGTTGAACATGCGCGGCGACGTGCGTGGCGTGTTGGTATTCGCGGCACCGAAGTTATCCATCTCGATCGCGCGCGAATCAGCGCCGGTCGAGATGTCACCGCGGTCATTCTGAATGATGACAAACTGTGACGTTCCGTTGTAGCCATCGGAACCGTCGAACCCGTCGTCGTTGTTGCCCGTGATGACAAGGAAGCTGGTGTTCACATTGCCACCAAAGAACTCGATCCCGTCATCCGACCCGCCGTGCATCTGGACGTGATCAATCTGCGTTCCGCTGCCTACGGCTGCCAACGTCAGGTTGTTCAACTCGCGGTTTGGTGCCACGATAAATCCACCAAACTCAATGCGCACGTAGCTCAGGCGACCGCTGTTGTCGTTCGCGGTGCAACCGCCATACGTCGGCGCGTTACCGGTTTCTGCCAACTGTTGATTGCAACCGCCGGCATCAGCAGGTACTGGCGCTTGCCCAGTGCGTGCGGCGAACGCTGGCGACTGCCCAACGGTGGTCGCGGCTGGTGTGTTCGCAGTGCCCTTGCCAGAAATCCACACGCCACCCCAGCAACCAGGCGTCTTGGTCGCCGCAGTGCAAGTAAAGACAACTGGCTCGTTCTGTGTACCAACTGCGAAGATGGCGCCGCCGCGCTCAACGAAAAGCGCAGAAGGATTGATGGCTGAGTTGCCTTCGATGCGCGTACCGGCTTCGATGTTCAACGTGCCAAGGTCCTTCACGGTCACAAGGCCGTCGAGCTGATACACATTGTTCTTCGTCCAGTTGATCGTGCCCGTCAGGTTGCCAGACACAGTCACGCGATTGGTCGCCAATGGGCCGCGGCCTGGAATCAACGTGCCAGCACAGGTTTCTGGTGTGCCGACTGCGCGATTTGCAATGGCAATGAAATCGTTGCCATCAAGAACGCGCGAACCATCGGCTTCGGTGCCGCAGGCGCCAGCAGTGTTGGTCGGGAACACATTACCAGCGATCACGAGATCGCGGTCAACCGACGGTCCATCGGTGCCAATAATGATCTGATCGTTTCCGACAGCAGCATTCGCAACGGCAAGGAAATCGTTACCGTCAATGGCGTTGTTAAAATCGATATCGCCATACTGCAGGTTCAACGAATACTCGCCTGGTGCTGCCGAAATACCGGCTGGAGCCGAACCGATTGGGACGATACGTGCGGCCCAATCATCGAGCGTCATGACCGCAGCATCAGTTGGCACAGACAAACCTTCGTTGATGCTCGTACCAACAACTTTGGTGCTCAACTGACGCGTGTTTCCGCCGGCGCTGGCGGCCATCTGCGGCACGTAGCGAATCGATGAAAGATAATTGCCAGCTTTCGCTTCAAAGACAAACAATGCAACGCGTCCTGAAATTCCAGCGGCGTTGCCAGAGAGAAAACGCAGCTTCCCCTGTGAGGCGCCCTTCGCATTGACCATCGTGATTGCACTGCCCGACGGCGACTGTCCAACATACCGCAAGCGCGCCTGATCAAATTCAAGCGCACCTTGCACAACGCCAGTCGTTCCTTGGATTACATCCAGATTCACGGCGACCGCGATACGCGTTCCCGGTGCGGCCGACGGTGATGAAACTTCGAGCTTGAGCGGTACACCCGTCTGACGATCGACAGCGGCAGTCGATTGCTCATCGGAGCACGCCGACATGCCCACCGCCGTCGCCGCGACGAGAACCGTCAGCTTCGGAATGGTGCGAAATAAACTCATGAGAAAAGAACTCCGAAAATGAATGAGGTGTCCGTCGTTGGGGGGGGGGGGGGGGGGGGGGGGGGGCCCCCCCCCCCC
>JANNWU010000171.1:0-9338 GCA_031408755.1 Gemmatimonadaceae bacterium
ATTTTTCCAGTTCGACTCTGGCCGATTCCACGTCCGCCGACTGTGGATTGGCTTCGAGCCATTTTTCCCACATCGCAACGGCGCTGATCGGCGCCTCCACCTTATCAGCGCGCGATTTGATGTACTTAAACCCTTCGCTCACCCCCGCCGCGGCCGGCGGAGGGGTGACGGGCTTCGCCGACACGTTCGTCGGCGGCTTGGGCGCTGCCGGAGTGCCCTTGCGAACCTCTTTCACCTGCGACCGGGGGATGGTGCGCGTCTGGCCGTTGGTAAGTTTCAGCCAGTAACTGTCGGGCTTGGCAATGACCGTTACGGCGTCAAGCTCGGTGCCGTCGGCAAGCACCACCACGTCGGCGCGCAGCGCCACCGCTCCAAGCAGAATTGCCGCGGCAAAAATCAGGAAATTTCGAGCCATCGAACCAACCCCATTCCTGCGTAAGCAATCTTCGGACAGCCGCCCCACTTTTTTGTCCACGATCTTTATGCGTGTTGTTGTACCGCTAGCGACTGCAATCAACCCGCGCGACCATACAATCGTCCACGATCTGCGTGCGTTTTTGGTCAGACCGCTAGCGACTGCAATCAACCCGCGCGACCATACAATCGTCCACGATCTGCGCGCGTTTGATTGTACCGCTAGCGACTGCGATTAATCCGCGCGAGGATACGAGCTTTAGATGGACGAGACGATGAAGCCGCCCACCCAGCGCAGAAGATAAAACAGAACGAGCGGCGAGATATCAAACGGGCCCATCGATGGCAATACTGAGCGAAGCGGTCCGAGCATCGGCTCTGTCAACATGTATGTCCAACGCAGCCATTTGACGCGTGCAAGCCCGCCAAACCATGACGCGAGCACGCGGATCATCAGCGCCAACTGCAGGACTGCGAAGATCACGCTGACAATTGCACGAACGGCGTCGCGCGGTCCACCGGCGAAACCGGCTGCGGTCGTACCGATGATTCCGATGACGTATCCGAGCAACTGCTGCGCGAGAATGCCAAGTACAACGAACGCGGCAAGCCCCCACCACGGCACGCTGTTCGGTGAACCCCCCGCATTGAGAACCGGGCCTTCGACAGAGGTCAGCATCGGATCTACGCGGTCGCGCGCGAAGCGACTCAGTGGCGAGAATGGGCTGAGCTTCCGCGTTCGCGCCGCCCAACTAATGCCGCACGCTACCGCGGCCAAGCAGGCGGCCACAAACAAACCGGTACGGCTGAAGCGGTCGACAGCGTAGAGCAGCGAGAGAATCGAATCCATGTATGTGCCTCAGTTACCACGATGATATGAAAAAGCGTCTGCGATCAATCTATTTGTTTCGACGCGGCCAGAACCTGACCGCGTCGATTGCCGCTCGTGCGCGTGTCAGCCAGGTGGGCGCGTGGCCTGCCCGCGCAACTGCGTCAAAGAATGCTGTGTGATCGGCGGTCCGCGTAAACCACCAGGGTTGTGGCATCCACGGAATCCGATCACGAACGATGGTGCGCGTGTGCGTCGATTCGAGAAAGCCTTCAATGCCGTGGGAGCGCCCGGTACCACTGGCCTTGACGCCACCGTGCGGCAGGTTTGGAATACCAACGTTCACGACCGCGTCGTTGATGAGAACTGTACCCGCGTGAATGCGCGGTGCGAGCAGTGCGGCGCGATGTGTGTCTCGCGTCCAGATGCTGGCACTCAATCCAAAGGGTGTGTCATTGGCGCGCGCGATTGCATCATCTGCGTCGCGGACGCGGCTTACCGCCATCAGTGGACCAAAGGCCTCTTCATGCATGATGCGAGCTTCGGCGGAGACGTTCGTAAGTAACGTCGGAATGGCAATGCTGTCGCTGAAATTTCCGTGCAACGCAGGTGATTCCGCTGCTACGATCGCACCGTGCGCGATGGCATCTGCGCGTTGCGCGTTCAGCGTGTCGACTTGCTGCGTGCGCACCAGCGGACCAATGTGCGCGTCACGTCCCACGCCGGTCTGCAGCGTTGTCATCTCCGACTGTATCGCTGCGACGAGCGCGTCGTGGATGGCCGCTTCAACGAAGATTCGTTTTGGCGCCACGCACGTTTGCCCGGCTGTGAAGAAGCGTGCCCACACCAGCGCGCGTGCCGTCGCATGTACATCGGCATCATTAAGCACAATAGCAGCGTCGCTGCCGCCGAGTTCGAGATTGACGGGAATCATGCTCGCACCGCAGGCGGTTGCGACAGCCTGTCCGCCGCGCATGCTGCCGGTGAAGAAGACTTTGTGCACGTCTTCAGCGATGAGCGCGGCGCCAGTCTCGGCATCGCCCGGCAGGCATTGACAAATGTCGTCGGGAACTCCGGCTGCGCGCAGCAATTCTACGAGAATCTCTGCGGTTGCCGTGCTGAACTCACTTGGTTTAAGAATGACCGCATTTCCGGCGATGAGTGCCGGCAGCATGATGCCGGCGGCGAGCATAAATGGGTAATTCCACGGGCTGATGACTGCGATGACGCCCATCGGTTCGCGTCGGA
The DNA here is from genome assembly GCA_031408755.1 of Gemmatimonadaceae bacterium. Classification (GTDB taxonomy): domain Bacteria; phylum Gemmatimonadota; class Gemmatimonadetes; order Gemmatimonadales; family Gemmatimonadaceae; genus JACMLX01. The sequence goes on from JANNWU010000171.1 coordinate 2,492, forward strand.
TTTCGATTGCTTTGCGAAGGAACGCCAGCGACGCGCCGGTTTCCGTTCGAGTGCGTAACGCTCGTGGTGCGATCGCGATGAAGTATCGCGCGAGGTCGAGGGTCACGAGCACGTCGGCACCCAGTGCATCGGCGGCGGACTTTCCGACTTCGCGTTCGATCAGTGCAGCAATTTCGTGGCGACGGGCGAAGCAGCCGTTGCGAAATCGTTGAGCGGCGGCGAGGCGTTGGTTGAGCGGGAGAGCAGCCCAGGTGGGTTGGGCGGTTGTGGCGCGGGTTACAGCGGAGTGGATCTGGGCGGCGGTGGGGTACGGCCAGGTGCGCCAGGTGGTGCCGGTGCGCGGGTCGGTGGATGCGACGGGGCGGCGGTGGGGGCCGTGATTCAATGGATCAGTCACGATTCAGTTTAGTTTGGTCTCTGAGTTCGTTCAGCTGGTAATCGTGAGCGTTCCAGTATGTGGCTATCACGGTTGTTACGAAACTGAAGGTTGTTCACTGCCTTGGGAGCTTGCTGTTAGTAAGTCCACTCAGGCGACCCTCGACTGTCTTTCTTACGCCGCATGCACGACACTCCACCACAATCAGGCTTGCAGAGTCCGTTGCGTACGGTGTTGCTCCTCGATTCTCCGCGTGTCCCTCGTTGGGTAGCGTCGGTGATTCTGGATCTGCTCAACAGCCCGATTGTTAGGGTAGTTGGAATCGCAACCGACACGCGGGCAACAGGCCGCCGCAGGGAGTTGTCGGCTCGGTGGATCTCCATATCGCGTGTCCGTGCCGCGTGGCGGCGTCGCGCGGAGGCGTTGCCTCGGTGGTACTTGGCGATGGATACGCTACGGTACCCTGTGAACGGCGACGACCCGTTCGCGCTCGTTGACATGACTGAAGTGCTTCGCGGCATTGAGCGCATCGATGTTTTTTCGACTGACACGGCTGACCGACATCACTTTGACTCGGCTGCCTTGGAGCGATTTGGCGCTCTGGAGCCAGACGTCGGCATCAATTTCGGATCCAGAAGCCCACGCGGTTCAGTCCTATCCATTCCAATTTACGGAATTTGGTCGTTGCACCACGGTAGCGCCAAAACACCGTGCGGCAGATCAGGCGGATTCTGGGAGGTGTTTCTTGGCTCGCCGGCGACTGGAGCGATTCTCCAACAGCTTTCCGAAAATTTACTAGACGCAGCCGTGTTGGCGAGCACCTGGACCGTGACCGATCCGGTTTCGGTGACTCAGAACAGAGCACTTCTCTATCGTAGCGCTGCGCCGATGCTTCTGCGGAAGCTACGTGAGCTGCATCGGCGCGGTCGCGCTGCGATCGCGCCGACGCCCGCGGTGCTCTCGTCGCATTTGCGCACGTACACACCTCGAGTGCGACATGTAGTCTTTGGTCTTTTACGTATAGCGATTCAGCTTGTCGCGGCAAAACTTAGAGCACTCCGATCACGCGAGCATTGGCGGATTGAATACCGCTTCGGCGATACACAGTTGAAGCGCGCGAACGTTGTTCCGCAAGTTCCGATTGTTGATATGACACCCTTGAACCCTCCTATTGATCGACTGTGGGCGGATCCATTTCCGGTAGAGCAAGACGGTGTGTACGCCGTCTTTTTTGAGGAGTTGCTTTTAGGTCAGCAAAGGGCACGGATTGCGATGACGATTCTGTCGCCTGATGCACGCGGAAAGAAGTCTGTGACGAAAACGGTGCTTGAAATGCCGTATCACGTCTCTTACCCGTTTCTTTTTCAGCATGATTCGGTCTGGTACCTCCTTCCGGAAATGGCTGGGTTCGGGGCGCAGAAGCTGTTCCGCGCGCGGAGTTTTCCTGATTCGTGGGAGTTTGATAGCGACGTCGATCTAGGCCAGCCTGTCGTCGATGCAACGCTGCATTTTCACGACGGCTTGTGGTGGCTCTTCGCGGGAACGTGTCCGGCTGACGAAACTTTATACAACGAGCTGAGTATTTTTCACTCCTCGAGCCCCCTTGGACCCTGGGTGCCGCACATTGCGAATCCTGTTCTCTCTGATGCGCGGAGTGCGCGACCGGCTGGCAGGCTGTACTGGAGTGGTGACGCGCTCATTCGACCGGCGCAGGACTGTACACCTGAGTACGGTGATGCGATCGTGCTGAAGAAAATTGTTCGACTTGACCTAGAGGCGTACGAGGAGGTTGCGGTCTCCAGGATTGAGCCAGATTGGGCTCCGCGGTTGCGCGGTACGCACACGCTCAACGCCGCCGGGCGCCTCACCGTTACCGACACTCGCGTGCTTCGAGCAAGATAAAGGTTGAGTCTGGTGGTACGGCGCATCAATATCATAAATCAGAATCGTTTCCGACACGTTTTTGCATCAAGTGTCGAATCGCGGTGTTGCTTCTGGCGCGCGGGGGTCGTCACACCGGCGGGAGCTGAATCAGAAGGCTTTTTGATACGCGGCCTCGGACTCAGCGTCGTTAGCGCTGGGGCTGTTCCTTCGTTTCCGTCACTTCGACTTTAGATTCCTCGCGTACGTTTTTACGGTCGCTTTCTTCAGTAGGCCGGTGGTACTTCATTTTTTTAGAGGCTTCCAAGTGAGCGATGACACGCGTCGCGGCGCTGCGTTCGATAGGGCGCTAGCATATCCGCTAGGCGCTGCGCTTGTGTTGTTTGCCGCGTTGTACGCTAAACCGGCATATCTGCTCGTCCGTGATTGGACGAACTTTAACAATCCGGACTCTGGAACAGGCCTACTTCTCGCACCCCTCGCCTTCTGGTTCGCGTTTAAGACTGGCGTTAAAGAAGTTCGCAAGCCGGCGGTGATTTTGGGTGTTGCCTTTCTTCTGGCGGCGATCGGGCTTCGATATGTTTCTGATCTAGCCGCCGAGCTGTTCACGATGCGCGTTTCGATGCTCATTGGGGCGGCGGGCGTCATCCTGTGGTTTTTTGGGGTGCGACAGCTTCTCGCGTGGTGGTTGCCGTTCGTGTTACTCGGGCTCGCGATCCCGCTGCCCGAGTTGGTGATAGCGAAACTCACCGCACCGCTGCAACTGATCGCGTCGAAAATCGGCGCGGGCCTCATCGCTTCGCGAAACATCCCGGTCTTGCTGAACGGAAATGTTATACGAATTCCGGGCCATGATTTGTTTGTGGCTGAAGCGTGCAGCGGCCTGCGGTCACTCACCGCTTTGGTCAATCTGGGAGTGCTTCTTGGCGCGATGTTGCTGGCAAAGCCGTGGTCGCGTGTCACGTTGCTGGTACTCGCTGTGCCGATGGCAATTCTCATCAACGGATTCAGAATTTTCCTCACGGCGTTTCTGGTTTTCTTCATCAGCCCAGCTGCTGGTCAGGGTTTTATGCACACGACGGAAGGCTGGTTGATGTTTGTCATTGCGTTCGCGTCGCTTGGTGCCGTCGCGTCGCTGTTGCTCTTTATCGAGGGTAGAATGGCCCGACGAGACACGTCGCGCGGAGTGCTTCATGGGTAACGCGCCTCGCTGGATTCCTGCGATCATACTCGGTGCTGGCTTGGGTCTTCTCGGCTTGACGCATGAACAAGAACGCCCGAAGCCAGTGAAGCCGATCGCGGGAATCCTCGCTAACGTCGCTGGGCTTTCGCACTCCGCAATTAGCGTTGATACGAATTCACAACGTGTGGCTGGCATGGACGAGTTTGTTAATCGCGTCTATTTGCGCGACACAGTCCAAGTTTTTGGTCTGTACGTTGGCTACTACACCTACCAAACGCAGGGAAAATCGATTCACTCTCCCCGCAATTGCCTTCCCGGTGCAGGCTGGGAGCCAGTAGAGAGCACAACTTTGCCAATTGGATCGGCGCCTGGCGTTGGCTCACGGAGCATGAATAAGTATGTGCTCGCGAACAACGGTAACTACGCTGCAGTGTATTACTGGTATCAGGGTCGCGGTCGTATTGAGAGCAATGAATACACGGTGAAGTACAATTTGATGCGTGATGCGGCGCTGTACGGCCGCACGGAAGAGGCACTCGTTCGCCTCGTGATTCCGTTGCGCACGCGCGAGAATCGTAGTCCCGAGCACATCAAGGCGGAGATTGCGCGTTCGGATTCCATTGCGCTCGACATCGCGCCGCGCCTCGCGCGTGAGGTTTTAGAAGCGTTGCCTTCGGCTCCCAAGGCGTGACGGAGACCGAACGACGGCGTCATGGTCTGTCTGAGCTATGACGGCGTGGGAGTGGGTCCTTGCCCTTGCGACGATCGTGCTATGCTGGACGTGGCTGATTTACCCCGCGTTGGTTTTGATTCTGTCACGAGCGATCCGGCCGCCGCAACTGGAGACGCCGAATCGTTGGCCATCAGTGACAGCGGTCCTTGCTACGAGAGACGACGTCGGTACTATCGTCGCTCGAATTGATGATTTCTTCACTGCTGACTATCCGCAGCACCTGCTGCACGTGGTTGTTGGTGTTGATGGCGTCACAGACGATGTGCTCTCTCGGATCCGAACTGTTACCGGTCATCGTGCGGTCATAGTTGTTCGGTCCGACGTTGGCGGTGGTAAGGCGATGGGCTTGAACGCCGCAGTTCGTAATGCAGCAGGCGAAGTACTCGTGTTTAGTGATTCGCAGCAGCGATTCGCACCTGACGCGATCCGTCTGATGGTGTCGCGACTACTTTCTGATTCGCGTCTCGCCGCGGTCAGCGGCGCTTTACAGCTTGACGGTGATCGTATCGGAGCACGCCGCCGTTCACCGATCGAATGGTATTGGTACATAGAGCGCAAACTCCGCGCAGCGGAAGCTCGAATGCACTCCACAGTTGGTGTCAGCGGGTCGATCTACGCAATGTGGCGAAGCGCATGGGCACCAATGCCTCCCCACCTCATCCTTGACGATCTGTGGCTACCGATGCGATTGGTGCTGGCTGGTCGTCGCGTCGGGTATGAGAGTGAAGCGAAGGCCTGGGATTCGCGGACGACAACTGCGTCCGAGGAGAAGGTGCGAAAAGTGCGCACGTTGACCGGAAACTTTCAATTGGTCGCCTGGCTGCCCGCACTGCTGCTGCCGCTGCGAAATCCAATCTGGGTGCAGTTCGTCAGTCATAAGCTGATGCGCCTTGTGACGCCTTGGATGCTCATACTGCTGCTCTTGAGCGGAGGTGCGGTTGCGATGCAACGCGCATCGTCGTCTGCGCTGTGGACAATGCTTGCTGTAATCATGACAACGATTTCGATCACAGCACTTGCGCCCAGAATGCGCAGAGTTGTGCGACGCGGCGCGCTTTGGGGTTGGTCATTACAGACAGCCGTGATGCGCGCGACGGTGAACGGTTTTCTCGGGAGGTGGGATGTCTGGAAGTGAGCGGCTTTCGCTACTCGATCCACCGCCCGAGGCGCCGGCGGTTGCGACTTTCGAAACGGCGGGAAGCGCAGCTCACAACCAAGCCATTGCAACTGGTGTGCTCTGGCAGGGAGCGCTGCGATGGCTCGCGCAGGTGCTTTCATGGACAGCGACAATTGTGATCGCTCGCCGTCTATCAGCAGTTGATTATGGTATTTCTGGGACGGCCACAGTCCTCGTCGGTCTGTTGACAATGATGAGTGACGACGGAATCGGAAAGTCCCTTGTTATGCGCCGGGAGCGTGATGCGCGTACCATCGCCGAAGCGCATGGTGCGGCGATTCTCCTTGGCGTTGCTGCGATGATATTTCTCATCGTACTCGCAATTCCGGTTGCGCGATTTTACGGCGAACCCCGTGTTACCTACGTACTTCTATTCCTCTCGATTGTCCCGCTGCTGTCGGCCTATAACTCTGTTCCGCTCGCAGCTTTGCAGCAACAGCTCGAGTATCGCCGCCTCGCTGCCGTCGATTTCGGAAAGGCGATCATCCAAGCCGTTGCGGTCCTTATCTGCGCGGTTGCCAACTTCGGTTATTGGTCGCTTGCGATTGGATTAGTGGCGGGGCACTTAGGTGCCGTTGCTATCACGCGCCGCTTCACGCGCATGAAGCCGTTGCGCCCGACGCTGCGAACATTGCGTCCAACGCTGAGTTACGCCCGGCACATCGCTGTTGGAGCGCTTTCATGGTACTTGTACTCGAATGCTGACTTTGCTGTTGTCGGTCGAGTGGTTGGACTGACGGCGCTTGGATACTATCAGTTTGCGTGGAATGTCGCAGCGCTGCCGGGTGAAAAACTTGCGAACGTGTTGCAAGCTGTGGTCGGACCATTTTTTGGATCGATCGGCGACAACAAGGCGGCTTTGCGGCACTACTTTCTCGTCCTCTCCGAGCTACTTGTCGCAATCATGCTGCCGGTACTCGTTGGTTTCGCACTTGTAACGCCGATTGCAATCCCGCTGATATTCGGTGCGCGGTGGTCGGCGTCTGTTCCTGTAATGCAAGTCCTTGTTGTCTGCGCGGCGATCAACAGCCTTTCGATGCTAAGCCAGCATGTACTTGGCTCAACCGGACAAGCAAAACTTGCCACTCGGCTCAATCTGAGCGCGTTGTTAATCCTGCCGATTTGTTTTTACGCAGCGGCGCGGCTGTCAGGCACAATGGCAGTGGCATGTGTGTGGCTTTTTGCTCAACCGGTGTTGATGGGTGTGCCGCTCTTACGCTTGAAGTCCACAATTGATCTTTCCGTGGGTGAGTACCTGCGAAGCCTGCGCGCTCCGGTGATCAGTGCACTCATCATGGCAGCGGTCGTCTGGGGCGTGCGTAGCTTTGTTGCTGATTTGACACCGTTTTTGCAACTGCTTCTGCTTTGCTGTGTCGGCGCAGTGGTCTACGGAACTACTTTCTTTGTGTGTTTTCGTGCGCGCATTGACGCAATTGTCTCGCTCTGGAGAGACCGTGCTTAACATCGCGACCGGTGTTCTATTCGTTCATCGGTGGC
>JANNWU010000172.1:0-2822 GCA_031408755.1 Gemmatimonadaceae bacterium
GATTCTTCCGCTGCAACTCCGCATGGTGTACAACATCGGTCAGAAGTACGGGCAGCAGCTCGATGCCTCACAGGTCAAAGATCTCGCGGCCACATTCGGGCTTGGCGCCGCAGCGCAGTTCATGGAGAGCATTGTACGAAAGACATTCGGCGGCTTAGCCGGCGGACTTCTGGGCGGCTTTCTCGGCGGCGCGACTGGTGTGGCAGCCGGCGCCGCAGTCAACTTTGCGAGCACGTACGCTCTCGGTCACGCTGCCGAGCAGTATTATGCGCAAGGCAGATCGCTATCGACGGCAGATATGAAAGCGCTGTTCACACGGTTCCAGCAGGAAGCGCAGACGTTATTCCCGAAAGTGCAGGATCGCGTGCAATCGGTGGCCAAGGGCACGAACTTACAATCTGTCTTGGGCTCACTGCGCTCGCGCTAACCGTGCACGACTCCCCGTAACCCACCAACATGTTCAAAAGCCTGCGTGCGCCCGAACGACTGTTTTCTATTGCGATGTGGGCGGTCTCACTCGTCTTCGCTGGATTTCTGATAGGGTTAGGAAGCAAGGTTGTCGGTGAGTTGCCGGGCGTAGATCAAAATGTGACCATTGAGAAGTTTCTCGATCAGGCACGGATGCAGCCGCTACGCGCGCAGCAGGATTCCCTCAGTCGTGCGAGTGGTGATATCAGCACCACGCGCAGCACCGCCGATCTGGCGCTCACGGCGAGTAGTAACGCGTATCGCACCAAGCGTGAAACGTTCGACAATTGGCTCGCGACGCGCTCTGTCACGACAGATCCAAAGCAAGATCCGGAAGTAATTTCGCGGACTCGGGAACTCGAAACGCTGAACGCAGACGTACGCAAATCGGAAGCCGCCGTTGAAGCGATCGATGCGCGACTTCTCAAAATTTCGCAGGCGCAAGATGAAGTTCGTGCGCAGCAGTCGGTTGTTGAGTCGGACGCGCAGGCACCGTATGCGAAGGCGATGTTCCGTCAGGAGATGCGTGCGTTTGGAATTCGTCTCGCGCTCACGCTGCCACTGTTGTTGATCGGCATCTGGTTGATCGCACGCAAGCGGAAGAGTCGGTATTGGCCGCTGGCGCGCGGCTTCGTATTGTTCGCGTTGTTCGCGTTCTTCGTTGAACTCGTGCCATACCTGCCGAGCTATGGCGGCTACATTCGCTATGTGGTTGGCATCGTGCTTACAATTGTCGCCGGTCACTACGTCATTCAGGCGATGCAACGCTACGTCGCGAAGCGCCAAGTCGTGGAGAAGCAGAGCGAGACCGAACGCCGTCAATCACTCGGCTATGAAACGGCGTTGCGAAAGATGGCCACTAATCTCTGCCCAGGCTGCGAACGCGCGATCACAGGCGGACCCAATGCGACCACGAATTTCTGCGTGCATTGTGGGATGAAACTGTTCGACAATTGTGGCTCGTGCAGTACGCGTAAAAACGCATTCTATCAATACTGCCCAGTGTGCGGAGCAACATCCGGCCGCGGTACCGACACACTGGTCATCGAACCCGCAGCAGTAGTCGCGACCTAGCGATTACGCGCCGAGCTCTTGATCGCGCGATCGACTCGCATCGTTCGCGCGCTGCTCGGCCATGCGGCGTTCAAGGTCTTCGCGCGCGGACTGTGCCGCAGCACGCCCAGCGTCCATTGCGCGCGAGACTTGCACCTTCTTCATATCAATCGCTGACCGCGCCGTATCGATACGCAATTCGAGGTCGGCGCGCGCCTGCGTAAGCGCATCACCAACTTTCTCGCCAGCGCGCTTGGTCGCATCTCCTGCCTTGCGCGCGCTGCGCTTGATTGACTCCCGCGTTGCTTCGCCAGTTTGCGGCGCAAGAATCAGCGCGATGCCAGCGCCGATTGCTGCGCCGATGAGAAACGCAGACAATCCAGAAGACGAATCCTCTTCCACGATGATAATCTGATCGTCTTCGTCGAAATCACGGCGCGGCATGGCACTTGGCTAAAGGCGAAGTAAGCAACGGGCAGCGCGCTACCAAGACCTTAGCGTCCCGGTGCAGCTTTCCCTTCCTCTGAACGTACGAGACGAACCGAACCGCGGTCACTCCCCTCCCCCCCATCCGTTGGCGGCGCTCCTGACGGATCGGGCAGGGTGAGCATCGCTAACAGCTCTTCGCGAAGTTGTGCCTCTTTCAAACCCAATGTTGCGGCAGCTTTCGTGATATCACCACCAAGCTGCGCGAAGGTCCGGAGCGCCATCTGACGGCGCGCATCGGCCATTGATGAACCGACCGGCAGCGTGACAGGTCCGAGGCTTTCGGCGGTGCCTTTGAGGTGCCGCGGGAGCAGGTCGCTGGCGCTTACCTCGGTGGTGCGCGCCAAGATCACCGCGCGCTCAATGGCATTCTTCAGCTCGCGCACGTTGCCGGGCCACGTGTACATCGCCATCCACTCGCGCGCGCCATCACCGAAGCCGGTAAGACGCTTGCCATTCTGCTTCGAGAATCGCTGCAGGAATGCTTCGGCGAGAATCAGAATGTCGGTGCCACGCTCTCGCAGCGGCGGTAGCACGAATTCCACGACGGCGAGGCGATAGTAGAGATCCTCACGCAACTCGTTTTCTACGATCGCCTTCTGCACGTCCTTATTGGTCGCGGCGACGATGCGAATGTCGACGGGAATTTCCTTTTTGCCACCGAGCCTGCGAATCGACCGCGTCTCAATCGCGCGCAGCAGCTTCACCTGAATGTCAGGTGCCATCTCAGCCAATTCGTCGAGAAAGAGTGTGCCACCGCTGGCATTCTCGAACGCACCGGCCTTTTCGTTGACTGAGCCGGTAAATGCGCCTTT
>JANNWU010000173.1:0-6863 GCA_031408755.1 Gemmatimonadaceae bacterium
CGGTCACGCGCCCATCTTCGACGAACACGTTGTCGAGCGAGAAGTCGCCATGCGTGACTACGCGATCGAACGTGAGCGGCAACAGGCCCTGCAGCTCGGACCACACCTGCTCGGCAGTCCAGCCTTCGTGTTCCGTGTCGAAGTCGTCCGTGTCTACAAGTCCAGCCTCGAGATTGTGACGCGCTATCGCCAGTCGTTGCGCGTGTCCCGCGTGAAAGGGGCACTCCGCGAGCGGCAACGAGTGGACCTCGCGGAGAAAGTGTCCCAGGGATGTGACGGTTTCGGCTTGCCGCTCGGGATGCCTGACCAGACACTCGTAGGCGCTCTTCCCTGGGACGGCCGTCGTGAGAAGGTACGCTACTTCAGGAGCGCGAACGAAGAGGCGGACCGCCGGCACCGGCAGACGCCCGGCCAACCATTCGAGGCGCGCCATTTCCGCCGTGATGTCATGCGCCACGCGACCCGTGCCGCTCTTCAGGTACAGCATCGGGCGGCCCGGCGCAGACAGCCGAAACACCACGCTGCCGGACTCACCGTCGCTCACAGGCGTCCATGCGTAACCTGTGAGCGCCGAGCGCACACTATCAGGCAGCGCGATTGGGACGACCATGGTGTCTTTAGGAATTGTCACAGGTGAAGGGCGTTACGCGAAAGATCATTACCGATCAACGAACGAAAAGGCGTTTGGCTGATCGGAAGGCGTGTGTCTCGTCGTCAGCGATCCCTTCCTGAGGATCCACGCAGCCGTTCAGAGTCACATTGACGCTGAACGTCAAGAGTGCCATACGCTGTAGTTGAGCGCGCGACGCCGAGATCGCGATGCGTGGCAAAAGGAGAGTATCCGCGAACTCCGAACTTCCTCAGTCCCGATGAGGATCAGCCGTACGCATGGTGGAAGAGCGCAGATAGCCCTAGTCGTCACGACGCTGGCAGTCACCCCGCGTTGGCGTCATCGTTCAGCCGCTCACTTCGTTGCTGCGCGGCCGCGACAGCCTCCTGTATCCTTTTTTCTCGCGTCGGTGCTGTGGCCGCTTCGTCGATCCGGCGAATGATGTACTGCCGTTTGCCGGACGGAAGTAAGGTGAAGGTTGCCGTCATATCTTCGGCGGTCAGCGCGTGCCGCAGATCGTCGGGGATCTCTACATGGTCACGATCCAACACGGTCAGTCGCACCAGAATGCGATCGCCGGTCGTGGTCTTCGTTTCCTGACGGACCTTCGCCTTGATGCGTATGTAATGCTGGCCTTTCCCGACAGGGAAGAGACTCACCTGAAACAGCTCCGACTCGTTCACCTGCGCCATGACCAAGACCGGGCCCTTGGTGCCCAGCGCCTCGGTGATCTTTGCGGGAACGGGAACGGCACAATAGTTCATTCCTTCGGCCCAGTTCTCGAGCACTGCATGGAACGAGAGTCGCTGGCCGGCGGCGGGAGATTTCGTCATGCGGGCCTGTCACCGGAGCGGGGATGGTGCGCGTGGGGCGACGACATTGACGTGGAGCTTGCGAAGATCGTTGCCGTGGAGCAGGCGGTAAGATGTGCGGACCAACGTCACGGCGTTCTGCTACATCGCGACCGCATCAAACGTACTCCTGCGCACCGACCGCCGGTCGCAGTCTCCGCGGCAACGCAGGTGATACGGCCGTTCGTGCTGCCGAGCGTTTCGTGAAAGATTGTTACGGCACCGCAATGCAAGGTAATCCAACTGGGTGAAGCACTGATCGAACAGTCGAATATTTTGGTTTTGCAAAATCACAAGGAGTTAAGCAAATGACAGCCACGGTCAAACGAAAAAAACAAATATCTACCGGGAAGCGTCGTGGCCATTTCCGTCAAAGGCAGTTTGTACGTGTCTAGTCCTGAATTGTGTCTACACGTGGTGATGCATGCGGTGTCGGCTAGGCTGCCCGGTGAAACACCGCGTGTGGGGGGTGCAGATCCAGGCGCCAGTGTGTGCGCACCATGTTGTAGATCTGCGCGGCCTCGTGCTGCTCGCGCGCTTCGATGAGCGCGACGGTATCATCCACGCATGACCCGGTTTCCACTCACACGAGTGTCACCCATGTGCCCGGTCTGAAATGTCACCGATGTGCCCGATTGTTCACCGGGCCGAAGTGACCGACTTAACCGCGACTTACGCTGCGCAACCTACGGCACCGTTGCTGCCACAAACACGCTATCCGGAGAATCGCCTTCGAATACGAAACGCGCTGAGCCAATCATCGTCAGTGTCGTATCGCGTGCGGACAATCGAATAACGCGCAATCGCAACGCATACACCGCTGGTGCCGACGAGCTGAAAATACGTGCGCGAAATACGCCGGCGCTGTCGGTGAGCACGCCACGTTCTGTAAAGAGCTCCCATCGATCGGAGGCGGTGTCAGCGCGCGTCGAACGTATGCCGAGAATCTCGATCCGCGCACCCGGCACCGGCGCGGCGATCGCATCACGGACGCGACCCGCGACAATCACGTGCGACCGAGCTGGCGGGCAACCGCACACGGAACCCGTTGGAAGTGAGCAGGCGACGAGGAGCACTGCGCACAGAACCATCGGACGACGCGTTGGAACTAGAAGATCAAGCCACTTCGACACTGGCGCCTCCGTGGTTCAACTTCATAGGCCATCTAACGGAACTGCGTTCTGCGGCATTGCGACCCCACCAAACATACGCCTGCACACCAACCGCCGGTCGCAATCTCCGCAGCAACGCAGGTTAGCAGGCGGCAGGAAATGGCCGCTGCCGCACCTGTGCGCCTTTCACGACCGTGATGCGCCCAACGAGATCGAGATCCGTGCGCCGGAGCATGGACTCGTGCAATTCTCCGGTGGCTGTCGGCGTGGCAGGCGCGCCGCGAAAGAGCACTAAGCCAAGGGGTGGCGCATCGGTGCCACGCACAATCCGCTCGGGCAAATCCAGATCGAAACCGAATGTCAGCCGCGCAGATATTCGACCGACGCGCGCGGCACGTTCTCGTCCGCGAGCAATGGGCACGACGCACTCACGCCGCGTCGAACCGCAGCGAATACAACGCCTCATCGTGCAGCACTTCGGCGGCGTACGCAAAGACGGCTCGCAGCGCGTCCGCGGTCAGCGTCGGATAATTCTCCAGCACCTGTGCCGAACTCCATCCGGCGGCGAAGAGGCCGAGCACGAACTCAACCGTCACGCGCGTGCCGTGGACGATCGGCTTGCCGCCGGCAATATCGAGCGTCGTGGTGATGTAGGGCTGCCAATTCATGCGGGCTCCGGTGCGAGATTCACGGAAACATACCGCCCGCCATCCGGCCGGGCGACGCCGCGGTTGCCGGGCTCCGGCGCGGCCCCCGGTGCCGACGCGCCACGGATGCCAGATTTACCTGCTAACGAAACTGCGTTAGGTGCCCGCCAGCGCGCGCCGAACGATCGCCGTCGCGAGCCCCGGTACATTGCGCCGCTCCCAGCCGTCAATGGGCACGCTGCACCGAATCTTGATGAACCCATCGCCGATCGCGAACACGCTGAAGTACGACACATACGCCTCGCCGGCGCGACGTAGCACAATGACCATCCGGTAGCCGGGCACGACGTCGCCGTGTTCGGTCACGACGCTCGAGTCTATGCCTTCCACGGGAATCTCGAATCGCTCCACCGCGCCGCGCGCCTGCTCCACCGTCAGCGACTGCTTGAATACGCCCACTTGGTGTGCGACGGCCTCGGCGCTCGACAGCGTGACGCGCGCGGAATCCCGCGCGTAGACGAAGGCGTTTAGCAACACGCGCCCACTGTCACGGCTCGCGGCGTAGGTGTAACCGATCCCTCCCGTCGGCGTTCCAAAGTCGCGCCGCGCCGTCTGTGCATACGGACCGACACTGTCGGGCAGCGCGAGCGCGCGCACTAGGGTGAGCACCGCACGAAACTGGGTTCTGCTGCAATGCGACCGCACTATTCCTGTCCTGATCACGATACTTCAGTTGCATTGTCAGCAGCAAACCGCGTTGGGCGGCGCGCGCTCACCGTGGCCGAGCGTCGCAGTGCGGATCTAGAATCGGAATCCAATCGACACGGGCACCGCGCGTGGGGTGCCACCGTCCATGATCCGCAGCAGACGCGTCTCGACGAATGGCGCGAAACGACCGCGACCAAACTGCACACCGCCCCCGCCATTGATACCGAAGTGAAACTCAGGGCCGCCGCCCAGATCGGTACGGTAGGTTCCGCCACCTGCGAGGAGATACGGCCGGACGAGCGCGGTGGGACGCGTGAGCGGCAAGACCAGCTGCAGCGACGCACCAGGCAGCGTCGTCGTGCCCGATAGGGCGCCATTCAGCGTGTTCCGGGGAAACCGCGCGAAGAAAATCTCCGCTCGCACGCCAAGACGCCCAATCAGCTGAGGACGCTCCGCCGACAGCTGGACGTGCGTACCGGTCTCGTACGGCAAGTTGCGCCCTTGAATCACGGGGGCGACACCGGCCGACACGCCAAGCGTCACCGATTGTTGACTGCGCAGGAGAGGCGGAAAGCCGGCGACCGCAGCCACAACGAGAACCACCACGCGAACGAACGATGGCTTCATATAGACGCTCCTTGGAAATTGTCTGAAGGCGTACATGTCGGGTCGCCAAACGTTCCTGTCCGTCCAACGAACGCGCCTGTTCAGCGGCGGGACGCGCAGCGGACCGTCCGCTGCAACCGGTTGTTAACCGGACGCCCGACTGCTCATATCACGACGTTGCTACCGAGCACGAACATATCGGCAAACCTGCGCGCCGGTGCTGGCCTTGGACGTCGACTCCAGCGTGAATGGGATCGCCTTTCCGTTACCAGGGAAGATCGTTTTCCCCCCACCGAGAATGATCGGCTCGATTGTAAGCAACAACTCATCGACCTGGTCTGCCGCGAGCAACGATCGGACCATCGTCGCGCTGCCATACACGTAGATGTAGCCCCCCGGCCGCGCGCGCAGTTCGGACACGGTCCTGATGAAATCGTCGCCACGAATGATCGTGGTCGGGGTCCACGTCGCTTCCTTCTCGGTGATCGTATTTGACACCACGTACTTCTGCACGCGGTTGATCCAATCGGTAAATGGATCGCCCGAGCGGCTCGGCCATGCGTCAGCCGAGACCTGATAAGTGCGGCGTCCTTGCAGAAGCGCGTCGCTTTGCGCGGCGAGTTCGGCATACATGCCGCCCATAACGACCGGGTCGAAATACTTCATCGACCATCCGCCGTGACTGAAACCACCGTCGGTATCCTCACTAGCTCCCCCTGGAGCTTGGACGACACCGTCGAGGCTGATGAATTCGGTGATCAGCGTCTTCATGCGTTCTCCAGAACATGTGATCGAACAGTGACACTCGTGCCGGGCATCCGGCTAACGAACGAACGAACGAAAATGCGTTTTGCTGCACTGCGGCCTACAGATGCTACTTCTGATCACAATACGTTGGCCGCCGTGTCAGCAGCAACGCGGGTTAGGCACGGCGACGCGCTCGCTCAGACACTCCTCGCTTCATTTGGCCAGCCCGGCGCCAGTCCGAGAATAGAGTGCATTGGATCTCCATCGTGAGCAAGCATTTTATCGCCTATCGGTCGATGGTTGATCAGGCGATCGGCGAGATTCGATGCCGAGAACCTAGCGTACGGATTGTGGAACACTTGCGGTGCCTCAACCGCGACACTCCACGGCAGCAGCGACGACACGACAATGACGGCACTTACGCCTCGGTTGATAGGTCCACTAGGTCCAACCCAAGCGCCGTCGCGTTTCCGGCGCATGATTGGCTCGGCGGTTTCAAAGTCCTCGGCTTGGAAGGAAAATGTCTCCTTACCAAACAAAGCTTGCATGACGTCGATCTTATCAACGTGCCGTCCGAGCATGTTCACAGCGACTACTAATCCCGTATTGAGGGGCCCATATCTGCCCGCCTTGAGTTTGACCTTGTCGCGAAGCGGCGAACTATCGTCCATCCAGTAGGCCGCGCCGGGACCGTTCATGCCTACCGGGCGATGGCCCAGATATCCGCGGCGGTCATGCTCAACCGGGTTCGCCGCGAAAGAAAGTGTGTAATCTCCATGCGTGAACTCTCCTCTCGGCCCTCCATCAAATCCATGCTTCGCTACATCGGCGCGCACCTTTTCGTAGTCGAGTCCTGCAATGAATGCGGCGACGACTTCTCGAACGCGCTTCAGCGAAACTGGTGTCGCAGGAGTGCCGTAGTGCTCAAGGTGTAGAAAATAGTCAGGGCACTCAATCTCATTCAACGCATCGACGACATCGTTGATTCTCGATGATGCAGCACGATCAGAGTTGCTAGATTCGGCTACAACGGCTGCTTCTAGGAAGAAGGCCGTGCCTAGCTTTGTGCGAATTGCGAAGTCTGGCGTTCGCCCCCGATCCCCCGCTTCCGGATGGACATCTGCGCTATATCCCAATGCGAAGAACAGGGCATGGAGATATAATTCGAAGAATGCGGCAGCATGATGGTGGTCATCGTGTGACCGCATCCGTTTCACGAGATTCGCGCGGTCTGCGATGGGATAGTTCTCGACCCATGTTTCGAGTAGATGCCGAACTTTAGCGAACTCGGGCCGTGCCGTTCGCTCAAGGTACGCGAAGTTCGCTTCCCCGTATTTTGCCGGCCCAACATCGTGCGGGTCTGGCGGATCAAATATTCGCATCGCGCATCAAGTAGAGCCACCTAACGAAACTGCGTTCTGCTGCACTGCGGCCGCTCGATCTCAATCCTGCTCGCCGACCAGTGGCCGCAGTGACAGCAGCAACGCGGGTTAGGTAGCCGGAAAGTAGCACAGAAGCTCGCGAACGCAGCGCGGAAGGAGCGTCTAGGTGTGCAATCATGTAGAGCAAGGGACTTCGGCCT
>JANNWU010000174.1:0-19456 GCA_031408755.1 Gemmatimonadaceae bacterium
CGCATAGCGCACCCCGCCAATGCCACCAGCGCCCCATCGCACGCGTCCGCCGTCGCAACGCGCGACACCCGCCGCGATCGCACACAACATGGAGCGAGCGAGTGGGAGTGCACCGGTGATTGCGACCGCCTCGCCTGGCGCGACTTGAAGCGAAACTCCGCCGAGCACGGTCACGCGGACGCGGCACGATCCGTAGCCAGCGGTAATGACTTTCCGAACACGATCGAGCACGAGCTGTGGAGCGACAGGACGGGACATGCAGGGGCCTCGTGGGCTGATGACAGCGACACGATGGTTGAATGCAGCGCTATTTCGCGAACCGTGTTCGTGCACGCCGTAGCAAATTACCGCCCCGCCGTCCGCGCCTCATGCACCGCCAGAATCGCATCGGCAATCGGCGCGGGATCAAACCGGACGGGATCAGTCGCCGGCAACCGCGTCTCGGCCATCGCACGCTCAATCGCGTCACGCGCCGCATCGTCATCCAAGTCTGACGTGTTCATTGCGATTGCAATTGTGGGCGCATGACGCAACGGAGTGGTCGCCATGTCGTGCATTGCGATTAATGTTTTGAGCGACGGAATTTTGACCCACTCATTATTCCGAATCGCTGTGCGTGACGGCTGTGTACACAACACCAGCGCGTGCGGCAGCGAACCGTGAATCAAGCCATACGTCACGCCAGAGAAACCGGGATGAATGATGCTCCCCTGCCCTTCTACCAACACAATGTCCGCACCTTGCGCCGCTTCCAACACCAATCGCTCCGCCGCACCGCCAATGAAATCCGCGACCACTGCATCAACAGAAATTCCCTTACCATCGATGAATATTCCCGTCTGACCGGTGCCCGCGAATGCGACATTCACGCCGCGTGTTTTCAGAGCATCACGCACGGCGAGTTGCGTGGTCATTTTGCCGATGTTGCAATCGCTACCAACCGTCAGAATCACAGTCGCCGCAACGGTGCGCACGCGACCAGATGACACCGGCAAATCCAGCGGCGGTTTGCGTACGTCAAGAATTTGCACGCCACGTTCGCGCGCCATGGCCGAGAGCTCGGGATCGTCGGAGATGAACACGTGCAGTCCACTCCAGATGTGCAGCCCAGCATCGATCGCACTCTCCAACATTGGGCGCCATGACGCAGGCAACTGTCCGCCACTTGGTGCGATTCCGATCAACAACACATTCGGTTCGAGCGCCATGCCAGCGGCGATTGAACTCACAATCGGAATCGCTCCACCAAAGCCGAGCACTTCTTGCACCGTTTTACCCGCGTTCGATGCGTCGAGGACGGCGACGACTTGCTCAGGCGTAAACCGAATGCACCCAACGGCAGTTTTCGATGAATGCGGTCCGAACGAACCGTCGGCAAGAATCAGGAAGCGTGGTGGCTGTGTCATGCGCACAACCTATTTGAATCAAGCGAACGTCGCGCGTTAACGCTGCGCGACGCGCTCCGCCATCGCGATCAGATCAGGCAGCGGACCGGACGGAACCATAACGCCGCCTTCTGGAGCCGGCACGCGCAATACCATCACGCGATCCACAACCAACGGCCGTTCCGCTGCGCCGTGATAAATGCGATTCACCAGCACCCGTCGCACAATCACTGTCAGAACGACCAGAATCGGCACGGCGACGACCAATCCCACAGGCCCCAACAACTGTCCGAATATCAACACCGACATGATGCTGAGCACCGGCGGCAACTTCACCTGATTCTGCGTAATGAGCGGCAGCACCAAGTTGCTTTCAATCAGGTGAATGACCGTGCCGAGTATGATCACGCCGACGACGCGCACTGGGCTGCCATCACTCGCGAGTACGAACAACGCCGGCAACACCGTGCTAACGAGTGTTCCAAAGAACGGCACAATCGCGACCGCGCCGGTAAACAGTCCGAAGGTCAACCAGTACGGGACTTGCAGCGCGGCTAAGCCGATTGCCGTCAACGTCGCGAGTATCACCATGCCGAGTAGCTGTCCGGTGATCCACGACCGTAAATCCCGCGCGATTTCCAGCAACACATCGCGCACCAATTCTCGATGCGCAGGCGGGAATAGTGCAATCAACCACTCACGATAATCAGCAGGGCGACGCGCGAGGTACAGCGACATCACCATCAGCGCGAACCCGTCGATGGTAAGGTGGAGCAAGCCAAACACCTTCGGCAGCAACGTCTCCATCTGCTGACTTGCTTGCTCATAAAAAACAGTCAGCGCTTTATGATCATCTGTCGCCAGATATGATTTGAGCGGCGGAATACGCTCCGCCAGTCGCTCAAGCTGCGCTTCCAGTGCAGTGATGTAGCGCGGTATTTCCGTCGTGAGCGCCTTCGTCTGCTCCATCACTGGCGGCACCAGCAATGTCACAAGTCCTACCAACGCTCCAAGTGACAGCAGCACCGAGAGTAATAGCGCCACTGGTGCCGGAAGCTTGAGTCGCGACTCGAACACGTCGGCGACAGCGCGCAAAAACAGCGACAGCAAAACTGCAATGAACAACAACAAAAACACATTCGACGCTTTAACCACCAGCCAAAGCAAAACCCCGGTTACAATCGTCCCAAAAAGAATTGGGGCGAATCGCAACCGGGGCACGGCAGGTACGGCGCTCATTACGCGTTCGGCGCGTCGTCGAGATGTTCGATTTCTGCGTCCGCAACATCAGCCGCACCCTTGGGCAACTGCTTTGCGGGTGCGGCCGAACTTGCCGGCAACATGCCCATCTTCTGCTTCAGCTCCAGCAGACGCGAATCGGCACTGATGCCGCCAGCATCTTTCTCCAATCGCTTGAAGTCTGACTGCAACCTGTCGCCAGAAAACTCTTCTTCGATCTCTGCACTGGCCGAAAGGCGACGCTCATTTTGCTCAATCTTCTCTTCCATGCGAGAGAACGCTTCAAATGCACTCTTCTCGCTCAACCCACTCATCGTCGACTGAATGCGATGTTGCGCCTCTGCACGACGCGCACGCGCCAACAGCAGATTCTTCTTCCGCTTCGCCTCTTCGATCTTGTCGTTCAGATCGCGCAACAACGACTTCAACTTTTCAGTCTCGGCCTGATGCGATTCCCACGTGCGCTGCAAGCTCACGGCATGCTCACCGTGCTCTTGCTGACGCATCAATGCCTGACGCGCGAGATCGTCGCGATTCTGTTGAATGGCGAGCATCGCGCGCTGTTCCCATTCAGCACTCTGCTTGAATTCTGCATCGGCCTGATCGCGCAAACGCTTTTCATCAGCAATCGCGGCAGCAACCTGCTGCTTCGCTTTCGCCAACGACGTGCGCATATCGACAATCGACTGCTCAAGGAGTTTCTCGGGATCCTCGGCCTTCGAAATCAGATCGTTCAGGTTCGCTTTGATCAGCGACGAGAGGCGGTCAAAGAGTCCCATACTCAGCGCACCTCGCGGAATGGTTCAAGCTCGCGCACATGTGAGGCGAGGGCGAGCGTCATGCTCTCGTAGGCGGCGAGAAATTCGCTGAAGTCGAGATTGGCCAATTCGAGCGCTTCGGTAAGAATGATGTCTTCAGCGGAGATACCGTAGGCGCCGTGCACCAAATCACTGGCGTTCAGCTCCAAGAGGCGGCGCGACAGCTTCGCCGCCGTATCCGCATCGGTGGGAACAGGCATGACGTTCATGCGCATCAGCAACACCGGCGGTGTGAGATGCACAACGACTTGCGCATCAGGTGTGCCGCCCGGTCGCACAACGAACATGCCGGATTCGACTTCAGAGTAACTGGCACCTTCTGCGCCCAGACGGACGAGAAAGCTTTCCAGGTCGTCGCGATTGACCATGTAGTGCCTCGAGTTGGGGACCGAGTCACCCTACGCGGGAGAGCTCGGCGTGTTTCGGACCGACACGCGAAGCTACGCCCGAACGAAGATTCTTGGCAGCGGGGGGGGGCGATTGTCAGCCCGCCGCCTTTCATCCGTCGCCCTACTGGTCTTGACTCACCCTTCGCCCTACTGGTCGTTGCGCACCGTGATCGTCTTGATCACCGTACCATCCGTCACAACACGGACTGAATGGCCGGTGACTACGAACAGATACGTGTCCTCGTCGCGATCTACGACGCGTCCCAAGCGCGACAACACGCTGATTGGCTGGCCCGGCGCAACGCCCGCTATTGACCAGCTACCGGATGAGACGATGCCCACCACTCGCTCGCCGCCGGCCGGATCAGCCTTCACAAGCAGCCCAACGCCCGCCTCTTCGCTCTGGAGGACGCGACCGTCGCCAGCACTACCAGCAATCTCAGCCACACCAGGCAGCCCGACACGGGCGTCGCGCGGGCGCATGCCGGTCTCAATTCGCTGCAGCCCATCGGGTGACGTCAGGGTTATTGCACGAAGCGTTCCGATATTGCCCAGCTTGC
This sequence comes from Gemmatimonadaceae bacterium, assembly GCA_031408755.1. Lineage (GTDB taxonomy): Bacteria > Gemmatimonadota > Gemmatimonadetes > Gemmatimonadales > Gemmatimonadaceae > JACMLX01. Next base: position 4,392 of record JANNWU010000174.1, read on the forward strand.
CAGACGGATTCGATGGTGCCGGACGAGTTGGGCGCGGTGCCGAGGTGCCACCGCCTGAGCCAGTGCCTGTGCCGCTGCTGCCGCCGGTGCTGCTCGAACCGCCAGTGTTGCCCGAGCTGCCGCCATTGCCGCTGCCAACCGTTCCCGATCCGCCCGACGTGGACCGGGCGCCGCTCGCGACGCGCGCCGCCTCGCGCCCCCACGGCTGCTGACCATATCGATCGGCATATGCTGTGAGCAATGTCAGTCCTAGCGCTTTGTCTCGCTCGTACAACGCGCGCGCATAATTGAAGCAGACGCGCGTACTCATCGGCTTGGTTTTGTCAGTCGTGCAACTCGAACGCCACGCCGTTTCATTGAGTTGATCGCCACCACCGTTGACGATGATGCGACCAAAGACTGCGCGTGCTGAATCTGTCTGCCCCGCTTGGTAATACGCGATTCCTAACGTGTTCAACACCGACGCATCGCTGGGGGCCAACTGCGCGGCACGTTTCGCGCGAACCAGTCCACGCGTTGCATTGCCAGAGTACGCATCGAGCAAGGCCAAGTTCGACAGGCTCATTGGACGACTATCCACATCACGAATGGCATCCAATGCCGTCCGTGCGCGCGCAAGTAACGACGCATCTCCAGAGTTATCGCCACGCAGCCCTTCCACAAAGCGTGTGCGTACCACGCCGACTGTTGGTCGCATGACGAGCGCGTCAACCGGCACCGTCGCAAGCCACTGCGTGAGCAGCGCTGCACCCATCGCTTCATCAATAAATGGTGCGCCGGGCAACGCACGCCGGACCGAATCGAGCATCGCAATACCACGATCGACTTCAATATTTGCGCTGATTAAACCAATCGCACTGTCGTAGCGATCCTGCTCTTCCAGCATGCTTGACCACAGGCGCAGATACAGCGCAGCACGACGCAACGCCGACGGATGCGTGCTCATCACACGCTCACCCCAAAAGGCATTCTCGCCACTGGCACGTTCTTCGGCGGCGTCCATTTCCCACAAGCGCACCAACTCACCAGCGTCACTAAAGACGTTGTTCTTGCGTGAGGCAAACACGAGGAATGCGGCCATCGAATCAGCCGCGAGTTCCTTTCCTTGCGAATACTGTTTGCACTCTACGATACCGGGTGCATTCACCACTGTGCCTTCGGCGCGCTTCTCCGTACCAACTCGTGTTACTGGTGCTTCGCTGACCACCAATCCATTCACGCGTCGACAGTTCGTGTCTTGCGAGTGCCGCAACACAAGATGCGACATCTCGTGTGCGAGTACTGTCGACAGAAATACATCGCCAAGTTCTGCGGCGTTGCGTCCAGACCGGGTTGCAGCTAATGCCGCGCGTCGATCAAGCGTCTCGATCATGCCGCTATATACCACGATCAGGTGGTAGCCTCGATCTGGCCAACCCTTCGCAAACGCATTCTCTTCATTTTTGTTCAGCACCAGGAAGCGTGTCGATGCGCCAATGTCTCGTGCGGCTCCCGCGATCGGCTTCAGCAACCTCGCGACACGAAGCGCACGCGGAGTTCGCGCTTCACAGTTCGGCTTCGAAAAATCCGCTTCGCCGCGTAGCATTGTCGCGACTTCTCGATCAAACGCACCGGGCACACTCTGTTCAGGCAGAACAGGCATCGGATCGCACACGACCATCTGCGCCTGCGCAGTGGACGCCGCGGCACAAAGGACGGCGAGACCGAGAACGACGGTCGAGCGACGCAGGCTAGCCCTGAAGATCATGTACATGACGGAGACCGGGGAGTCAGACGATACGAACGGAGAAAACGCGGGTGTGACGGAGCAATCAATTGAAAGGACGCCAAGAATGCTCTGCACGTCACGATCACACACCGTGCTACGATTGTGGATCACCCGTCTGGGTGAGTTGCCCGAAACGAGGCTCACACGTATTGCTTCGTGTAGCTGATTCATCCCGAAACTGACCCAATTCGCCTTGTGCTCGACTCTTCCCTCCCCGTCATCGCAATGCGCACGACAATCGCGTCCGTCTCTGCACTGATTAGTCGCGGCGTAATCGCGGCGGCGGCATGCATGATTGCGGCTGCGCCATTACTCGCGCAACAGGTGAAGCGGGCGCTGATCGTTGGTGTCAATAACTACGAATCATTTTCGCCAGCCGCCGCCATTCGCACGGGCGCCTCAGTTGCGATAAGCGGAATACCTGCCGAGCGTGAGGCAAGTGCGCGCGGCATGATTAGCAACTTGGAAGGCTCCGCGAACGATGCGTTGGCGGTTGCACAAGTAATCACCGCGCGTTTCGGCTTTCGACGAACCGAAGTTCGAACACTGGTTGACGGCGCCGCAACGCGGCGAGCGATTCTCGACTCGCTGACCAACATGCTGGCGCGTTCGAAATCCGGTGACGTGATGTTCTTTTCGTTCGCTGGCCACGGTGCGCTGCGTCGCAATTCACTCACGCCGGGCAAGCAGCTTGATCAAACACTAGTGCCAGTTGATGCGAACGCCGGTGCCGAGGACATTCGTGATAAGGAGCTCGCGGCGCTGACTGCTCCGGCGGCAGCGCGCGGTGTGATTGTGACGCTGGTTATTGACGCGTGCAACAGCGGCTCGATCACGCGCGGCGGTGTGCCATCGATGCTGCGCGAACGCTGGGCCAGTATCGACGTACGCGATAAAGCAGAGGCATACACCGGTCTGTTTCCAGTTGACGCAGGCGCACTCGTAATCTCTGCCGCGGAAGACACGCGTCCCGCAAAGGAAGGCATCGATGAAAATAATGTGCGTCATGGACTGTTTACATCGGCATTTCTCCGTGCGCTGCTCACGAACTCTGTGAACGCGTCCGCGCGTCAGATCTTTCAGAGTACGAAAGCGATCATGCAGGGTCGTGCGCCTGACCAAGTGCCGTCGATCGACGCGTTGCCAGCCCGACTGAATCAACCGGTGTTTGGCGGTGCGCAGGGCGCTACCGCATCGCGCACCACCGTGGCCGTCACAGCCCTTCGTGGTGAGCGCGCGGAATTGGACGGTGGTTTAGCGCTCGGTTTGCGGCCGGGAACGGAGTTAGCGCGGCTAGTGAATGGGAAAATTGACAGTGCGGTGGTACTGAAAGTGGAGCGAAACACGAGCATCGCGCGCAGTCTGGCGATAGTGCTTCGCGGTACAGAAGATTCGTTACGCGTTGGTGATTTGTATGCGATCACGCGCTGGGTTGTCGCGGACGAGCCACTGTTGCGCGTGTGGGTGCCACAACCGCTGGCGAGTGACGCTGAGCGTGATGCTGCGATTGCCGAAGCGCGCGTATTGAAAGCCAACGCAACGCTCACGTGGATTCAAGATCCGACGCGCATTCCTGCATCGCAACCGGTAATCAGCATCGCATGGGAAGGCGGTTGGTGGATGTTGCGAACCGGTCGCGAGATGCCGGTGTCGCTGGGCGCGACGTTGCGCGCAGCACGAGTCATTGAAGCCATCAAGCAGCTTGGTCTGTCGCAACCCGCGCTCTTCGTCTCCATTCCGCCGACGCGTGCGCTGAGCGTTGCGCTGTCGGCCGGGGGAAGCGCCGAAGTGAGCGGCATTGCTCGCGAGGTGACGTCGGAACGCGCGATGTATGTGCTTGCTGGGCGCGTTGACGAACGCGACGTGACGTATGCGTGGGTGCGCGCCAGCGGGAACGCGGCGGATAGCACAACGAGCGCATTTCCCGCGCGCAGCAACTGGTTTGCGATAGCCACGGCCGCAGATTCGCTTCGTATTCGCGCCGAAGCGTTGGGAAAGGTGCGAACCTGGTTGACAATCGCAACTCCGCCTGACGATGGACAGTTTCCCTATCGCCTCGTAGTGATTGACAGCGTATCACAACAACCGATTGCGAGCGATTCGTTGAGCGTTGGCACGGTGATTCAACTACGCATGGATGCCGACAGTGCGCGCGTTGCCGCCGCAGCCACACGTCAGCCGCGCTTCGTCTACGTTTTCAACATTGACAGTAAGGGCAAAGCGGCGTTGCTCTTCCCGGCGGATGGGACCAACGCCAGCAACAGAGTGCCGTTCTTTATGGGCAACAAGGAAGTGTGGCCCGATGCGATTCCAGTCACCGATAACGGTGGTAGAATCATGTCGTTTGGCGTGAGCGATGTTGGCGTGGAGTCGCTGCTGATGGTAACGTCCGAACAGGAGTTGCCGCGCGACGTGTTTGAGTGGGACGCTGTCGCGACCGACGAAATTCGGCGCGGTGGCAGCGAATCTCCGATTGGCGCGCTGCTGCGGAGCCGAATGGGCACACGAGGACTCGGCGCTCGCCCGGGATCAGCCCCGGCCACCTGGTCGTTGCAGCGGGTGCAGGTTCGTGTGGTGCCCGGGCGCTGAGCGTGGCTGGCTGCGTCACCGCGGCGCGCTTCGTTCGTCGTTCTGGGAGTCCAGGTATTCTTGCGTCTTAGTTTCATGCAGTGGTTTCGCTCTGTGGTTTCGCTCTGTGGTTTCGCGCTGCCGGCTTCGGAGCGCATTGTTTCCCGACGCGTTCCAGCGTCATTGAGGTATGGTCGTCTATGGACCGTCCAATTTTTCTATCGATCGCATTCGCCACTCGGCTGATTGCGTTGTTCGTGCTGACGCTCGCAGCAATCCCGGCGCAGCACGCGCAAGGTGTGCGACGCGGAATTGAAGCGCGACCTGCGGCCGTCGCCAACGGTGGCTTCGGCACATATCACGCTGTGATCTTCGCTGTTGGCGATCAGATGGCGGGAAGCGGCCTTCCGTCGCTCAAGTATCCTTTGCGCGAAGCCGATAGCCTGCGCGCCGTGCTCACGCGCGAGTACACCTTCGACGCGATTCGTGTGCAGTTGGTGCGCAATCCAACGCGTGAAGCAATTCTCGATACGCTCGAGATTCTCGCACGTCGACTTGGCCCCGAAGACAATCTGCTGGTGGTGTACAGCGGACACGGTGGTTTTGACGAAGGTGCACGCGAGGGCTATTGGCAAGCGACTGATGCAGCCGTTTCGCGACCGAGTACGTGGATTGCGAACGATCAGATCCGCGCCTGGTTGCGGAAACTGAAGGCGCGTTCTGTGTTGTTGATCACCGACGCATGTTTCAGCGGTTCTATCAATCGCAGCGGAAGTGATCGCGCCGAATTGAGCGCGGACGCCGCACAGGCGATTCAAGGCGCGCTGGCGTATGCACGGCGCTCAAGCCGACAAGCGATGACAGCCGGCACGGCCAAAGAGACGGTGCCGCAAGTAAGCGTATTCTCCATGGAAATCGTTGCGGCGCTGAAGCGTCGCCAAGCGCCGGTGTATCTAGCGCAGCAGTTGGCGGCGGAAATTAATCCGCGCGTGGCATCAGTGGCCCGTACAACACCGACGTTTAGCGCGGTACCTGGCATCGAAAGCGATCAGGGTGATTTTGTCTTTGTCCGTCGCACCGTGACACCTGTTGCAGTGGTTGCGGCACCCGTACTCACGCAAGCGCCAGCGGGAATGCAGCGCGGTGGTCCACAACCAAACGCTTCAACGTCTACTTCAAAATCTGCGACTGGTGCTGGTCGCGTGTCTAGTGCAAACGCGCGCGGTGATGCAGCGGGTGCGGTTCGTGCGCCTGTAGCACGACCCGTACAAGGTTGTGAAGGCGGACTTTCGACGGGCTGCGTGAACCAAGGGTTGAACGCTGAACTCGGACGTAACGGAATCGCGCGTGACTACGCACGCGCCGCTGGATATTTCAAGCAGGCGTGCGATGTTGGAGATCCTGATGGCTGTGTGAGCCTCGCGCGTATGTACGATTCGCCGCACACTGGCGTGTCGATGGACCGCGGCAAGTCGCGCACATTCTACGCACAAGGATGCGACGGTGGCGCGGTCGCCGGTTGTACCGCGTTGGGGCTGGCCGCAACCAAGGGTGAAGGTGGTCCGGTTGATGACGCAAAAGCAGTCGCGCTGTTCACGCGCGCCTGCGATGGCGGTCACACGCAAGGCTGTGCACTGCTCGGCATTGCGTACGCAAAGGGCAAAGGTGTCGTGCAAGATGACGCACGCGCCGCAGCGCTCTTTACACAAGCATGCAACAGCAGTGATGCGGCCGGATGTAACGGCGTAGCGGTGATGCTCGCAAATGGGCGTGGCGGTCTGACGCGTGATGTGTCCCGTGCAGCAGGGCTGTATCGTCAATCGTGCGAACAGAATTTTGTCGAGTCGTGCGCGAGTTTGGGATCAGCGTATCTGACGGGCACTGGCGTGTTGAAGGATGATGTTCGCGCGGTGGGCTTTTTTAGCCAAGCATGCGAAGGGGGCTACGCTGCCGGTTGCTCACTGCTGGGTGCTGCGTATGAAAATGGCACGTCGGCCACTGCGCGGAGCGAACGTCGCGCGTATGATCTCTATCGACGCGGCTGCGATGGCGGCGACCAGTTGGGTTGCAATGCCGTCAAGCGACTTCCGAAACCCACAACAACTGCAACGCCGGCGACACCGCCGAGGCCGTAGTCGATATTGAGAGCACGCTTTACGAAACAAGACGGGGGGTGCGCCACAATCGCGCATCCCCCGTCTTGTTAGTAACTGCGTCTTCATGACGTCAGGGGCGAATTGTCCAACGAAAACCGGGTGTCGCGTCGCCGGCCAGCGGACCCCAAGTTGACGCGCTACCATCGGCGTATACCGCTCGCGCATACATACGGTGGTCGCCCGTGCCGTAATGCGCGCATGAATCGCCCCACGGCGACACGGTGCCCACGTACGAACCATTGATGTAGATGCGCACATGCAGATCCACTCGACTGTCTATGCAGATATAGCCCGCGTCAACAGTCGTTGCGCCACGCGACGCTTTACTCGGCGGCTCAGCTGTCGCGGCCTTGTTCAGCGCGTTCGGCGTTTCATCGCGGCGGACATTGACATCAGATGCACCACCGCGCGTACGCGTACTGGTTGACGTTGCGCCGCCGTTTTTAAGAACTTGCGCGTGCGCAGTTGTTGCCATCGCCATGGTCGCACCAAACAGTGCTAACCTTGCCACACATTCTCGCACATTTCTCGCAAGCACTATTCACACTCACAGTCGTGGTCGACATCGCTGTCGCATTGAGAGACACGCGCAGCTTGACGCGCTGGTGCTTCGTGATGGGTCTCACAAGTTGCCGCCGAATTGCGGTGGCATTTCTTGCATCACGGGAAATAGCGGCGACCGGCTGAGCGCGCCACACCTGATCAGGTGAGTGGAGCTCTGTGCCGCTTCGGTTGCCGGTCTGACACAAACCCACGGTACCGCCGTAGAGCCACCAGACGCGGGATGCCGCGCGCAATCCCGCCGCGCCACCGGCCACAGACCATGCCACTCGTTAATGCACCCGACGCCGCACATCGCGTGACGCAAGTCCCGGAGCTGACGCATGCAACCGTTTGACGCTGGCGCGAGACAAACAGCTATGGACGATTCGTCGTCGGCAGCAGAGCAGGCGGCAGTAGGCCCTCCAGTCATGGCGAAAACGCCCGGGCGGCTGCGCCGAATGTTGCGACGGCTGCGCCCGCGATTAACGCGCCGCAATGTACTGCGGCTGATGCTTGCGCTGCCGGTGCTGATGCTCGCGCTCTTTTACCCTTTTTATGGTCATGCCCCGTGCAATGTGAGCGCACGAGTAGCCACACTCAAAAGTGGAACCGAACTACTGGATGCGTCGGGCAAGCGACTTGGGTGGGCGGATCCAACGCGCGATCGCTACATCCCGCTCAGCGCACTGCCCACACATGTGCCGATCGCATTTACCGCTGTTGAAGATCGTCGCTTGAATGCGTGGTATCACCGCGGCGTTGATCCGATCGGTACCGTCGCTGCAGCGTTTGGAAATCTGACACTCAGCGACGGATCGCGACGCGGCGCAAGCACGATTCCTATGCAGTTGGCAAGAGCGCTGTGTAGTCAACACATGCCACGCGATCACAGTTGGAGCGGCAAGTTGGCGGAGGCTGGGCTGGCGCTGTACCTGACGGCGAAACTCGGTAAGCCAAATGTTACCGAGTACTATCTGAACAGCGTGTACTTGGGCCGCAATCGCAGTGGCATTGATGCGGCCGCGCGCTCGTACTATGGCAAAGCTGCTACTGCACTGACCGCGTCTGATGCGGCCGAATTGGCGTATTTGGTTGCGAATCCGCGTGAACGTGATCCCGCTGTCAATACACTTCCGGATCGGAAAGCGGCGATCACCAGCGTGTTTGCCCGTATGCATCGCTATGACACAACGTTCGTGCTCAAACGAAAGATTACGCCATCTCGCACCCGTCTCGCGAGCGCTTCAACGCCGATGTATCGCGGATACGTGTCTCGCGTGCGCGATGGTTTCGCGAATTGCACGCCGTCGGTGACATGTCCAACACACGTCCGAACTTTCCTCGACACAGAGCTGCAGCGCGCAGCCGAACGCGAGCTGACCACACTTGTGCGGCGATTGCAGGGCCCGGTGCGCGCAACTCAAAAAGGTGACACCGCAGCGCAACGCGAAGTCGCGGGAATCTTCGTGGCGATGCGCGTCTCGACAGGTGAAGTGGTGAGTTACACCGGTCGACACGGCCGCACTGTGTCTGGTGCGGATCTGTTGCGCATTGGGCGAATTCAGCCCGCAAGCGCGATCAAGCCGCTGCTCCTCGCCGCTGCAATTGACGACAGCAATGTCTACGTGGACCAATCGCTCGGTGACTTGATGAACGAGCATTGTCCCGATCCCCAGGTGCACGAGTATCTCGCCACGCTGAGTGGCTACAATGCACCGGAGCGATCAGTTGCCGAGTCGATGTTCCGAAGCGACAACGTGCTTGGTGCGTGCTTGATGGCTGGCCTCAATACACCGGCGAGGCAACGTCTTGTAGACGCCGGCATTCTGCGTACCGTATTCGCGACTCCGGCTGATGGACTTGGCTTGCAAACCGTTGCGCCGCTCGATCTGCTGACCGCGTATGCAGCAATGCGCGGAAATGATCGTGCGATGCAACCGCGATTTACCGGCTACGATGCGAGCACCGTCAGACCACCACTGATGTCGGCCATGTCGGCAGAGATGACTTACTCGTTGCTGCAGGGCGTAGTGCACCAAGGCACCGCATGGCGCGCCGCGAGCGTGCTCAGTGACGACTACGCATTAGCGGGAAAGACGGGGACAGCTGGCCGTGGTCGCGAGCTGGTGTTTGTAGGCTTCGCGCGCGATCTCGTCGCGCTGCTCTGGGTTGGTGTTGTCAGTGGCAATGGTGCGGTGTCGCAGCAGCACGCATCTGATGTTGTTGTCGCGCCCTGGGCGAGGATTCTACGCGCGTACGCACCGCGTGGTGACGACTCGTTCGAGGAGCGACACGTCGAGCGCGAAGTTGAATTCGATGCGAGTGATTTGCGTCGGTGGGCGGGGCGGATTCAGCGGATGGTGGAGCGACAGACGCTGTAGCGATGCATGTAAATGCACAGCAATGCTGTCTGCGTGCCTAGTGAAACAGACGTCACGCAGTTTTGTATCTGAGTATCGCTATCCGTCAGCCCGCTTGATCTGCACCAATCGTTCTTTCGCCAACCGGCGACCTGTTGGTGTCGCAGCCAATCCACCGCCGGCGGTCTCGCGATACCGCACATCCATCTCGGCACCAATCTCGCCCATCGTGTCGATGACTTCGTCGGCGGGAATGGCGAAAGTGATTCCGGCCATCGCCATCTCAATCGCGGCTAGCGCAATGGCTGCACCCGTTGCGTTGCGAAACACGCATGGCAGTTCGACGAGTCCGCCGAGTGGATCGCAGACTAAGCCGAGCGTGCCTTGCTGCGCCAATGCTGTTGCGTGACCGCATTGCGATGGCGTGCCGCCGAGCATTTCGACGGCAGCGCCGGCGGCCATGCCTGCAGCGGCGCCCGTCTCTGCCTGACATCCACCTTCCGCACCGCTCAACGACGCGCGTTCGGCCACGACAGCGCCAATCAATCCAGCCGTCGCGAGAGCGTCGATCAGCTTCTCGTCAGGAATGTTCTTCGCGGCTGCGATTCCGGTGAGAATGGCAGGTAGCACACCCGCGCCGCCAGCCGTAGGTGCAGCGACAATCACGCCCATTGCTGCGTTGACTTCCTGCACTGCAAGGGCGCGCATCAGCACATCGCGAAAGAGCGTTCCACTCAATGGACCTGCGGGTCCGCTGATCAGTTTCGCCGCATCGCCACCTACCAATCCTGATGCAGAGCGCAGATCGGGATCTTGTCCCTGAGTTATAGCGCCGCGCATGATGTGCAGTGCACGGGCCAGTGCGCTTCGAATATCCGCAATGCTGCGCCCACCATCAGCCGATTCCGCTTCCAGTGCGACTTGCGAGAGCGTTACACCGCGCGCTTCCGCGTCGCGAATTGCGTCAGCCAGTGACTTATACATGCTATGCCGATCCTACTTTGTCGAGGCGAAATGCCCACCGGACCCACGGCAATGCACGAATGGTGTCACGCACATTTTCGCCGGGTTGCTCGTCGAGTTCGATCACCATAAACGCATCACCGCCGCGCTGCTTTCGCGTCAAGCGTAGCGTTGCAATGTTCAGCTCCGCGTCGGCAAGAAGCGTTGCGACCCGAGCGACGCTGCCCTTCACATCTTCGGCGACCATCACGATCGTGTGCAAGTTACCCGTGACTTCAACCGGATATCCGTCGATCAGCGTCACCAGCACGCGTCCCGCACCAAGCGATGATCCTTGCATCGTTGCCGATCGATCACCGCGTGTGACAGTAATGCGCACCGAATTAGGATGCACGTTGTTGTCATCGCCGAGCGTTGTTTTTTCGAAGGTGTAGTCGAGGCCTTCACGCTCCATGATGTCGAGCGCGGTGCGTAAGCGCTCATCGTCGGGTCGGAATCCCATCAATCCACCCACGATCGCTTTGTCGGTGCCGTGCCCCTCACCGGTGCGCGCGAACGAGCCGTGCAGCTCAACGCACGCGACTTCCGGTGTGCCGCCGACGAGGCCGCGTGCGAGCAAGCCAAGACGGCAGGCGCCTGCAGTGTGCGACGACGAGGGGCCGACCATGACGGGCCCGATGATATCGAGGAGAGAAACCATGGTGAAAAGCTATCTCGGGGTTGTGGCCGCGCGAGGTTTTCGCTGGAGTCACACAGATACGACGGTGCATAATCAGCGCCGACGACTTTGCGGGACGATTGGTCAGATGACGCCGGTGTGACAGGCCGCTACATCTTATAGGTGTGACCCAACGCCGCCGTGGGGTCGAACGAGTGTCGGAACCGGGCTGAGTACCAGCTCCACACCGAAATGAGGGCACGGATGGCGCATCGATCGCAGAAAGTCGCGCAGTTGATCTTCTTGGGTGAACAGCGGATCGAGATTGGCAGCGAGATCATCACACCGGAAGCAGAGCGCCTGTTCGGCATGATTGTTCGCCTGAGCGTCCCGCTGGGTCGCATCACATCTCGGCAGACAATGCTGGAGACAATCTGGCCCGGCGTTGACGAGATTCTTGCGCGACACAGCCTGCGACAGACCGTCTACAAAGCGCGCGAACTGGGCCTTGTTGTTGAATCGGGCGAAGATGGACTGCGCTTGGACCCGCGCCACTACGCATGCGATTGGGATCAGCCCACCGGGGCATTTGGTGGTGAGTGGTTGATCAATTATACGCCAGACTTCTCCGATGCGATGTGCAGTTGGATTACTGCGCAGCGCGTTGGCGTGCACGCTATGGTGCGACCCCATGTGATGCGATTGATGCAGACGGCACGATCGGCCGGTGATTTGCTGATCGCGGATCGATTCGCGCAGCAGCTTCTCGCGATTGACACGTTGAATGAAGAAGCAACGCTGATTCGTGCAGAGCTTTTGGCGATGCAGGGTTCGAAGGTTGACGCGCTACGATTGCTGGACGCGTACTTGGTTGAGATTGGTCGTTCGGAAGGTGGGCGCGACGCGGCGCTTCCCGCACAACTCTTGCGCCGACGCATTGCCGAGAAGTTGCCGACGGTATCGTATCAAGGCGCGACGAAACATCACAGCAGCATTATTGGGCGCGAGCGCGAGTTGAAGCGTCTGACAGGCGGCTTGTTTGACGCGCGCGCCGGACGAGGCGGCGGCGTGCTATTGCACGGTATTGACGGCGCGGGAAAGACGCGATTGCTGTTTGAAGTCAAGAAGTCTGCGGTATTGCAGGGCATGTTGGTGGTGGAGTTGTCGTGCGCCAGCAACCCGAGCGCGATGCCGTTTGCGGTGCTGCGCATGCTGGTGGCGCGCGTACTGGATTGCCCTGGCGCATGCGGTATTGCGGAAGAGGCGATGCTTGAGCTACGCCGGTGGCTGTCGAGTAAAGAGTTCGCGCCGGACGACTGTCCGTTGACCGAAATTGAGGATCTGTTTGAGGCGGTGGCTGAAGAGACGCCGATGCTGTTGTTGTTGGAACATGCCGAGCGCATTGATGCAGAATCGCTGAGTCGGATTGACCGTATTTATCGACGCGGGGTGGTGCGGCATCACATGTTGGTGGTGACGACGCGCAGCAGGAGCACACCAGCGGATGCGCCGGTCGAATTGCAGTGGATCGAACGCATTTCGTTACGACCGATGACGATTGTAGAAGTTCGGTCGATCGTGACGGCGTATGCCGCCGAAGAGCAGCGCCGCGCAACGTCGGATCAGATTGCGCTCGCCGCAGTGTTTGCCGAGGGTGTCCCGATGTTTGGGATTGAGATGCTTGGTTTGATGCTGGACGAGGGCTCGCCGGACGTGATCCCGTGGCGCGTGCAAGTTGCAGTGGATCGAGCGTCGCGTGAGTTAAGCACGGTGCAACTGCGCATTCTGTCGCTTGCGGGATTGATGGGCGCGTCAGCTCGGCAGACGATTGTGGCGGATGTGCTGAATGTTGATGCGACGGTATTCGCGACGGCGCTCGATGAATTGGAGTTTATGGGATTTGTGGTGTGCGAGGACGCGGTGCTACGGGTGAGTGGTTTGATGAAGGATGAGGCGGAAAAGAAGTTGAAGCGGAATGTTGTACGTGGCGATGCGTTGCGCGCTGCGGAGCGTGTGATGGCGCGGTGGGTGGAGGTGCAGGAGTCGGCGGATTTCTATTCTGTGGCGACGTTGTTTGTGGTTGCGAAGCATGATCGCGAGGCCGCGGATTTTATTGCGCGGGAGATTGGAGCGTTGGTGCGGATTGATGCAGCGAATGTGATTGTGTTTGAGTTGACGCGGGTGAAGGAGCGGAGTGGTGCGGTGAAATTGGGTGGGTTGATTGGTGCGGTGTGTGATCAGATTTTGGCAGGATCGGAAACGAAGATTCAAAATCGATCGACTTCTGGCGTGAGTGCACCGTCACACTCAATGGCGACAGTCTCGAGCGCGGCCGTTGAAATTAAGCAGTCCCTCGGACTTCAGGGCATCATGCGGCGACTGCTCTTGGCGTCACGAGATCCGAACCTATCTCCCTCGATGCGGCTCGCCGAGGCCGTTGAGGCACTTGCACTGGCTGACAATACAGAGGACTTAGATTCAGCGCAGCTTGCTTTCCAAAGTATTAACGCCGTCCGGAACGCGCCGAATGTCACACCGGTAAGTGTCGCGCGAGCGGATTTGATATATGCCGCGATAAGTGGCGACCGAGACGGAGCACTCACACACGCGGACCAAGTTGCCGAAGCTGCACGAAGCGTCTCGGACGTCATGCTTGCATGTCAAGCATTTCGTAACGCCGCATCTGTACAACAGTATTTTGGCTCGCCAGAGAAAGCTCAATCTTTGATTCACGAGTCACGCGAGCTCGCGGAGCGGCTTAACTATCCCTCACAATGTGTCTGGGCAGACCTAGCTCTCGCTAATTTCTCACTCCAAGCAATGGATCTCGACGGAGTGCACTCGTACCTGACGAATGCGGAACTTCTCACTGAGCGGCACCGACTCAAGTCTCGCATTCATCAAGGCGACATAAATTCAGCGCGCTGTTGGCAGTACATCGTTCTCGGGAACTACTCGCAAGCTGCAAAGTTTTCTAGGCTACTGACTAAAGCCATGCGCGACTGCGAGGATGGGACAGCGAGCTTGACTGTAGCGGCAAACGAGCTCGCAACTTTCAGTGGGAAAATGACAGGTGCGGTCGAAAACAAATTCAGTTTGCTTCGCCAATCGATAGGCAGGAAGCTGTTTGACAGCAACGAAGATTTCAAACTTGCGTCGCTGCTAGTTTTTTCGGCAAAGCATAACCGCTTCCCTGATACAAGTGCTTTCGTGGAAATGCACCTCCAAAAAATTACGAGCCGGGGCAGAAAGACTTGGCCTTTTCTACACTCACTGCTACAAGCTGCAGCAGGTGGCATCCAATCAAATTCTTACTGCGAGTGAATCGGTGACCGTGACCGATCACTGATTCACGGCACGTGCTAACGGCGACTCAACAATTCTTGGTGCTGGTGCACATGCGAGTGCAAGTATCCTATCAATTACGCCTGATGCCAGCAGTGATTCTAGGATTTCTGGGTCAAACTGAATCCCTCGCATCCTGACCAACTCAGCTCGGATTTTGTCAGCCGAAAGTCCACGTCTGTAAGGACGATCACTAGCCATTGCATCAATCGTGTCGGCAATAGCAATGATCCTTGAGAAGATCGGGATTCCAATTCCTGCCAGCGCATCAGGATAGCCGGAACCATCCCATGCCTCGTGGTGATGTCTTATCGGCTCGACTGTATCCCTGAGGTACGATGAGAGTTTCACGAGCTCCGCCCCTTTTATAGGATGCGACTCCATGATTGCTCGTTCTTCAGCCGTCAGCTTTCCAGGTTTTGCTAAAATCGGTGCAAATACTTCATGAATCTTACCGACGTCGTGAAGAATACTGGCGACAGTGAGCCTTTCAACTTGTTTGGAAGAAAGCGACAGGGCCTGCCCAATGATGCGAGAATACTGCGACACTCTCCGTGAGTGACCAGATGTGTATGGATCTCTCGCCTCGAGAGTCGTAACCGTAAGCTCAAGAATCTCTTTGTTAGAGCGCTGGAGTTCGATGTTTGTGCTATTCAAACTGCGCACAATCAGAACTAGTGCAGCCGCCGCCGAAGTCGCGAGCA
>JANNWU010000175.1:0-2279 GCA_031408755.1 Gemmatimonadaceae bacterium
GCCGGGTTGGTCGTAAAAGATGGCCGACGGGTTGCGGTCGTCCATTTATCTGCTGAGCTCGCTCCAATTGCGCGTACCGGCGGATTGGGCGAAGTGGTGACCAGTCTGGCGGCGTACCAAGCGGCGGCTGGAATGGATGTGTCGATTGTGATCCCGCTCTATCGGCAGATTCGCGCACAGTTTCCCGGCATTGAACCGGTTGGCGCACCGTTCATCACCCATATCAATGAGCGCGAGCACGGCACGCAGCTCTACCAACTCCCGGTTGCCGATGCCGCCGAAATCATCGGGATGCGCGGCGCGGTTGCTCCGCCCCGTGTCTACTTCATCGACAATCGAGATTTCTTTGATCGCGATGGGATCTACGCCGACCAGCGCGGCAACGACTACGCCGACAGCGCGCGCCGCTACGCCTTTTTCTGCGCGGCCGCGATGCAGATTCTGCCGACCATCGCGTCGGCTCCGGCCATGCTGCATGCGCACGATTGGCACACCTGCCTTGCGCTCGCATATCTGCGCACCTGGTACGCAGACAGCTCATATCATCGCGAAGTCTCCACGGTTCTCACGGTCCACAACGCCGCGTACCAAGGCCACTACTCGGCCGAGACACTGCGCGACGTAGGGTTGCCGATGTCGCTATACAACTATGAGCAGTTCGAGTGGTATGGCCGCATGAATACGCTGAAAGGTGGCATGGCGTTCGCCGATGCTGTGACAACCGTGAGCCCAACGCATGCCGACGAGTTGCGCACCGCAGATGGTGGATTTGGCGTGCATCAGAATTTCGTTGCCAAAAGCGATCGTTTCGTCGGCATTCTGAATGGCATCGATCAGTCACGATGGGACTCGGCAAACGATCCAGACACTGCCGCGGCCTATTCGCGGGAAGATCTGGGGAACAAGGCGGTCTGCCGTGTTGCATTGCAGCAAGAATTTGGGCTGGCGGTGCGCGCCGATGTGCCAATTTTCGTGATGACGGCGCGCTTGGTCCAGCAGAAAGGGCTCGAACTGATTCTCGCGAATCCGTGGATCTTTAATGCCGATGCCCAGTGGGTCTTCCTCGGCAACGGTGATCGACGGTTCGTGGACGGTCTTCGTGCAATTGCTGCGCGCCTGCCAGATCGCGTCGCGGTCGAAACGCAGTTTAGTGACGTGCTCGAGCACCGGCTCATGGCAGGCGGCGACGTGCTGCTGATGCCGTGTCAGTATGAACCGTGCGGTCTAACGCAGATGCGCGCGCAGCGTTACGGTACTGTACCTCTGGTCCGACGCGTTGGCGGATTGGCAGATACCGTGCATGACGGCGTCACCGGTTTCGTGTTTAACGAGTTTGCCGTTGGCGCATTTGCTGAATGCGTGGCGCGTGCGATTGTGGCCTATCGAGATCAGTCGCAGTGGACGCGAATGATGCGCGATGGCATGGCACGTGATTTTGGTTGGGAGCGCTCTGAAGAGCGTTATCGCGATTTGTATCGGACCGTCCTCACCGCTCGCTAACGATATGGATTTCGTACTACAACTGCACTCACATTTACCGTGGGTGCTCAATCACGGTGACTGGCCGCACGGCTCCGACTGGCTCAGCGAAGCCACCATTGAGACGTACCTGCCGCTGATCGAGAAGATGCGATGGCTTGAGCATGACAACGTGTGGGCGCCAATCACGCTGGGTATCACGCCGGTGCTGGCCAACCAACTCGCGCACAAGTCGTTTCCAGCCATCTTCGAGAAGTGGACCGCGAATAAGCTCGCGAATCTTGAAGAAGAGGGGAGACTCTTTACCGAGCGCGGTGAAGATGGACTTGGTTCGGTATGTCGTTGGACCGCGGCCAACATGACGAAGTACCGTGATCTGTATCGCTCCATCAATGGCGATATTCTTGGCGAGTTCAAGAAGCTGGCCGATGCGGGTCGAATTGAGATCACCGGCTCGGCTGCGACGCACGGATTCTTGCCGATTCTTGGTCGCGATGAGAGCATCAAGTTTCAGTTGCAGCTTGGACGCCGCGAGCATGAACGCCTGTTCGGTCGTACGCCGGTGGGCTGCTGGTTGCCGGAGTGTGCATATCGTCCAGGTGGTTGGTGGGAGCCGCTGCCGCGCGCACAGAATCGCGGTGTGCGTCACGGAATCGAGCATGAAGTGCGCGCCGCAGGTTTTCAGTATGTGACGCTGGATGCGCCGCTGGTGACGGGTCGACACAATGAACGCACAGCATATCGCGCATATCGCATTAAGCAGGAAGATGGTGCCGGACATGTATTTGCGATGGCTCGCG
>JANNWU010000176.1:0-4154 GCA_031408755.1 Gemmatimonadaceae bacterium
GCCATCGAGCGCGAAGAATCCTTCGCGCAAGCCACATTAACAGCGATGCGCTGCCCAGCAACAGTGCGAGAACGAGCATGATCGCTGCGCTCATCCCGAGTCCGGGAATGATGCCGCCAGCGCGTGAGCTTGCGAGTGCGATCACGCTGCACATAATCGCGAGTGTCACGAGCATTCCCAACCAGTCCTTGTACCACGCCTGCTTCGCACCAGAGTCCGCATCGGCGCGAAGCACTTGCAACGGAGACACATTTCGCACGCCAACAAGCGGGCGTAGCGCGAAGGCAAGCGCCACCCAAATACCAATGCCTAGCCCGGACAAAATCGCGATTGGTGAGAGCGAAACTTGCACATCCACCGGCAAGAGTTCGCGTACTAAACTTGGCAGTGCAAGTTGAATCGCGACGCCAAGTGCCGCACCCACGGCTGCTCCCGCCAATCCCATCAACGCCGCTTGCAGTCCATACACAAGAAGCACTTGTCCACTGGTCGCGCCTAAGCATCGCAACACGGCAATGGTCTCTTGCTTACGACGGATGAATGCGTGTACGCCAGAGGCAACGCCAATTCCACCAAGCAACAGCGCAACTAATCCGACAAGCCCTAAGAAATTGCCGAGCGTGTCAATTGCTTCGGTGACGTTCGCTTCCGATTCGGCAGCGGTACGCACACGAAGCTTGAGCTTTTCGAGTGCTGGCTTGCTGCGTGCGGCCCATGTTGTCGCGGTGAGACCCGCCGGCATCTTCAATAGCGTTTCGTAATTCGCGCGCGAGCCGAAGCTTAACAACCGCGTCTCTTCAAGCCATTTGTCTGCGACAAACACGCGTGGCCCAACCACCGACACTAATCCTGCGTCACCAGGCACCTGCTTGAGCGTCCCAGCGATCTGAAACGTTGCGTAACCAAGCGAAAGAGAATCGCCGACGCGTGCGTTTAACGAGACGAGCAGTCCCGGATCGACCAATACCGCGTGCTCAGTGCGAATCCGCGCAAAAATTCCAACAGGTTCGGTGATCACGTCGCCGTAGAGCGGATACGTGTCGGTTACTCCGCGCACTTGCACCAGTCGCGTGTTACCGGAGGCAGTAATCGCGGCCATTGATGGAAATTGCGTCACGCGGGCAATCGTCATTCCGCTTTTGCCTAGCGAATCAATCAGCGAATCGGCAGCGGGTGTCATCTCAGCGCGCGTCGTGATCGATGCATCACCGCCCAACAATGAGCGGCTCTGTTCCCTAACGGACTTGGTGAGATTGTCTGCGAACGAATCGATGGCGACGAGTGCAGCCACGCCGAGTGCGATGGACGACATGTAGAGCAACAGTCGTTTGCGCGCGGTGCGACTTTCTTTCCATGCGAGTGCGGGCAGTAACCGCCACGGGTAGCGCGGTCCCAGCGCGGGAGTGCTCACGCCACGGCCTCGACCACTGATGCGGTGCGTGTCTGTGCGCCCGTGTCTTCTATCACGAGACCATCGGCCAAACGAATGCTCCGACCGAGTCGCGCTGCGAGTGCCGGATCGTGTGTGACGAGCACGATCGTTGTGCCATCTTCGCGATTCAGTTGTTCGAGCAATTCAACAATGCGTGCACCTGTTGCACCGTCGAGATTTCCCGTTGGTTCGTCGGCGAAGAGTACGCGCGGACGGTTCACGAATGCGCGCGCGATGGCGACACGTTGTTGTTCGCCGCCCGAAAGTTGCGTGGGGAAGTGATGTGTGCGATTGCCCAGACCAACGCGTTCCAGCAGATCTTTCGCGCGAGCGCCACTGTCGCGAATGCCGCGCAGCTCCAGCGGGACTTGCACGTTTTCAAGCGCGGTCAGTGTTGACACCAGTTGGAAGCTTTGGAAAACGAAGCCCACGCGATCACCGCGCAGGCGAGCGCGCGCATCTTCATCGAGCGTGCTCAAGTCTGTGCCATCAAGGAGCACACTGCCGGTGGTTGGTGTATCCAATCCTGCCAGCAGTCCAAGGAGGGTTGTCTTGCCGCTGCCTGATGGGCCAACGATCGCGAGCGTCTCGCCCGGCGCCACATCGAAGGAGACATTGCGCAACACAGCCAGCGCCCCTCCACCGCTGCGATATTCTTTCGTCAGATTACGGACCGCGAGCATTGGGGTAACGCGGCTGGGCGACGACAAACCGGTGTCAGACATGCGGAAGCAGCAGGGTAGTGAGTGGCGAAGCGTGCGCGAGGGGCGGCGTGTAGGGCGTACGTTTGCTGCGCTGATCGCGCTGGCGTTGCTCAACGGTTGCAGCGGCGGCAGTCAGGGACAATCCGCCAATCGGGTAGCGGATACCGCGTCCTCGACAACGTCAACGGTAGCAGGCGCTGGAACTGAAACGCCTTTGCCGCCTGGAAGTTCGGTTGATCCGGGGCCGCGGACCATGATTCCGGCGACGCGTGTGCTGTTTATCGGCACGAGCCTCACGGCGGGCTACGGGTTGGAGAATCCCGACGAGGCGTGGCCGAATCGGATTGCGCAGTTCGCCGATTCGGCTGGATTAAACGTGACGATTGTGAACGCCGGTCTGAGTGGCGAGACGTCAGCTGGCGCGCTCAGGCGCACCGACTGGTTGCTTCGTGACTCGGCAGATGTGGTCGTGATTGAGACCGGTGCCAATGATGGGCTGCGTGGTACGTCGGTGGCGCAGTTGCGCTCGAATCTGACCGCGATGGTCGAAAAGGTTCGCAGCACGCTGCCAAACGCGAAGGTTGTCATCGTGCAAATGGAGGCACCTCCAAACCTTGGCAACGAGTACGTCAGCGGTTTCCGGAAGGTGTTTCCCGAGGTGGCGGAGGCGACAGGGTCGGTGCTGACGCCGTTTCTGCTGGAGGCGGTGGCCGGAGTGGGCAAGTTGAACCAGAGCGACGGCATTCACCCAACGCCCGAGGGTGCTGCACGGGCGGCGCGCAACGTGTGGCCGGTGCTTCGTGGGGTGCTGGAGAGTGTCAGGAAGCCCGTGCCGGCGATGTGAATAGGCGTCGCGAGTCTGCGTGGAATTGCGCCGGAGAGTGTCAGGAAGCCAGTATCGAGGGTGTTGTCCGGCAGAGAGCGACGCTCGCATGCTGGCGATTTCGTGCCATTGGCGCGCTCAAGTGTGCGTTCGCGCGCGTTGGCCTCGTGGATAGTGGCCGTCGCCGTTATGTTCTGAGGCTGTTCCCTACAGCGACCCCAAAGTTTGAGGATGTACTGATATGGCAGTTCCGGCTACGCAGCTTCGTCGCGGGATGGTGATCGTGATGGAGGGCGACCCCTGCCGCGTGATCGAGTTCCGTCATCACACGCCCGGCAACCTGCGCGCGATGGTGCAAACGAAGATGAAGAACCTGCGCACCGGTTCGAACTTCGAGCATCGCTTTCGTGCTGCGGATGCGATTGAAAAGGCGATGATGGAGACGCACGATCTGGAGTTTTTGTATGAGTCCACTGGCACGTATTATTTCATGAAGACCAGTGACTACGATCAGCTCGAGATGGATGACGAGATGTTGGGCGACAATGCGCAGTGGATGCAGCCTGGAATGAAGCTCGTTGCTGAGTATTACAACGGAAAGCCGATTGGCATTGAGCTGCCGAATTCGTTGGTGTTTGAGATTGTCGATACGTCGCCTGTGATGAAGACGGCGACCAAGTCTGCGAGTCAGAAGCCGGCGAAGTTGGATAACGGTGTGACGGTGAACGTGCCCGAGTATTTGAGCGTTGGTGAGCGCGTGAAGGTTGATCCGCGCACCGGCGATTATTTGGAGCGCGCGAAGGATTAGTGGTGCGACCGGCGCGACCGATGTGATGTTGTTTAGTGGCGCTCGCTACTTGATGCCGCGCACCGGTTGGGCTATTTTGGGTGTCTGTTGTTGAACAATGTGGCATGGTGCCTGTAGCTCAATTGGTTAGAGCACCGGATTGTGGTTCCGGGGGTTGCGGGTTCAATCCCCGTCAGGCACCCTGCGGTGTTGGCTTGCGCGAGGCGCGGGCCGATCGCTGCGAGGAACCAAGATGTTGGCCCTGTTGGAGTTAGGGCCGATACTGATTGGAATCACGGTGTAGGTCCGTAGCTCAATTGGTAGAGCACCGGTCTCCAAAACCGGGGGTTGCAGGTTCGATTCCTGCCGGGCCTGTGAGGTGGGTGGTGGCGCTGGTGGTGGTGACGG
>JANNWU010000177.1:0-2030 GCA_031408755.1 Gemmatimonadaceae bacterium
CGGCACCGTGATCGAGAGCGGATCCGCGAATGCCGTCGCGGCCTCCTCGAACCGGACGCCGTGCTTCTGTGCATTCGCCGAGGCCTTCTCGGCATCCCACTCAAACGCGAGACTCATGCATCGAATCTACGGCGGGGCCTGCTGACTGGCAGCCGCCCCCGCTCGCTGACGCCCGATGCCGCCAGTCGGGTCAGCGCGACCGCGCCACCGCTGTCGAGAGTTACGATCTGACGGCAGCCCCCACGCACGCAGGAGCGAGCCACGGCATAACGAAAATGGGTTCTGCTGCAAACCGACCGCACCAGGCTGAAACAAACACTGATCACCGGTCGGTTTGGCCGCAGCAACCCGTGTTAGCGGGCGCGCCGATCGCGCACCGACCGTCGCTCACGCGAACAGGAGACGGCCTTTCGGCGTCGGAATTTCCCGACCCAGTTCCTGCGCCGTCGCGATCCAGGCCGCGATGACGCCTTCCACCTGCGCGAGTGCCGCCGCGTACGTCGGGCCATCGGCGGCACAGCCGGGCAACTCCGGGACTTCGCCAATGAACGCCTGATCCACGTCGGACCAGTACAGGATGACTTCATAGCGGTGCTCAGGTCGCATCGTCGTCGCGCTCCGCCTCTGTGAGAATGGCTTCCGCCAACTGATAGTGCAAAATGAGGGCTCTCACTTGCTTCACTTGGTACGCCTTGGCAGCCCCGCCGCTGCGTGGCTGCAGATTCAAGATCTCGGCCACACCATCCCGCGTAAAGATATGATGGCTACCACCCCGGTGGCGCTCGGCAAATCCCAGCCGGCGCAGGAGGGCGCAAAGCTCGTCAAACCGCAGCGTCTGATCCGCGCTGCCGCTCAAGAGCCGGACGAGAAACTTGCCGTGACGCGTCATGCAACAAAGCTACCGCTGCCGCGCAGCCGCGAGAACGGTCCGCACACCGAGAGTACGCCTGGGCTACCAGCACGTCACGCCGCGCGATGCGATGCCAATGTCGGCGCGATACGTACGGTGCAGCCGACCGCTAACACCAAGATAGACTGCGCAGTACCTGGCACCGAGGACGCGTCCGCGCACGACACGCTGCGGTACTGTGCAGTCTCATCATGATGTTAGATGGCGTCTCGCGACGTCTGTCTGGTCCGCATACACGACTCGAATGTCATGTTAAACCTCCTCGCGTTCTCTGGGAAAAGGTCGAGCATGAGAAATCGAGTCCGAGTATCGGAGAAGCGCGCTGGGTGATCTGAAAGATGTCGCTCAAGCGCGCGGCGGCTGACAGGCAGCGGTTGACTCCGCAATTGCTGTTTCGCCGTGCGCTGAATCATCGTGACACGTTGTTGAATGTGTGTGGGGCCGCCTGCTTGGTCAATGTATGCCTTAAACACGGTACAAAACATCGTTTCGGCCCACTGAATGCGGTGGCGCCAGCGCGATATTTCGTCGGTTCCATTAAGGCCGTTCAACGCGGTTCGAAGACTCTCCGTTGTCATCAGGGCGGAGTAGAACGCTTCCGTCGCCTCTTGCAATTCGAGCGGGCTGACGGAGGATGTCGGTCCGATGATCGCCCACGCTGGTGATCGACGTGTCGGATGGAGCGAGCGCACAATATTGAATCCATCACACGCGGCGAGGAACACCAGAAGATTCATTCTTGACAGACGATTGATTCCCTCAAGCGGACCGGCAAGCTCTGCCCAAGTGACGCTCTCTCCGTTGGACAGTTCGATCCCATTTTCGCCCCCGTGCGATTCGAGGTGGAGGACCGGCCGCTGACCCGCTGCAGCCGCTGACTGAACATCGGCAAGTGCCGCGAAAAATTCAGTTCGACTCGCGATAGAGTAGTAGCTGGCAACGAACCCCGTCTGAGTCACCCGAGGCAGCAGAACCGTCTCAAAAAGTCGACGTCCGGTTCGTAGTTTGTCACTCTCGCGCAATGACTCCAGAACGGCGATTGCATTCGGAGCAAAGGACGCTGTGTGATTTACTCGGGTCTCAGTCATCTAACACCAGCATTGCCTGCGGAGTGCCCGCA
>JANNWU010000178.1:0-2287 GCA_031408755.1 Gemmatimonadaceae bacterium
CGGTCGTCGAAGCTCGCCGCGAGTGTACCGACGTTGAAGCTGGGTCGTCCTCACGCTGTAAATGATCGGACGAGACCTTGCGCGGTCGCCTTGATCAGACGTTACCGACATCGCTGGCTGTGCAGCCACTCGACCTTATACACCCACTGATGATCACATAATGCGACTATTGCGTACTTGGGAATTCCTCGTCGTTTTCGGCGTCACGTTATCCTCGACGGTCAACGCACAGGTCCCTTCGATCCTCAACCCGCTGCGCCGAGCAACGGTCTTCGTGTCGGTGCTGAGTGCCGATGGGGAAAAGACGGGGAGTGGCGTACTGCTGAGTGCAGATGGTGTGGTTGCCACTGCCGCACATGTGCTCCGCAATGCAAAGAGCGCAAAGGTTCGGATACACACTGGTGAAGAGTACGAAGTTGATGGGGTGCTTTTTTCAGACTTCGATCTCGACCTCGCGATTGTTAAGATCTCCGGTTTCGCTCTGCCGGCGGCGCAGCTTGGCAACTCTGACAGCGTCGCCGTCGGTCAACGGCTGCTTGCGGTGGGGTCGCCGCTAGGATTGGAAGGTACTGTCTCCGACGGTCTCCTGAGCGCGGTACGACTCGACAACGGGACAAAAATGTTTCAGGTGTCCATCCCAGTTTCACCCGGATCAAGTGGCGGTCCGGTCGCCACGCAAGATGGGACGGTGATCGGGCTTGTCGTTTCGCAGATCCGAGGAACTGGAGTGCAAAATCTTAACTTCGTCCTCCCGATCAACTATGTCAGAGCGCGGCTGCAGAGTGCTTCAGCGCGTACTCCGACAACCCTTGCGAAGGCTTTGGGCGAATCTGCAGAAAGCGGCGCATCCGTCTCGCTCGGATTGGGCGACGTCACCGTGAACGATTCGCTGCCTCTCAATTGGAATGTGCTAGATGGAGTTGAGCTTATCCTTGAGCGGTCGAATGATCAGTCGAGAGAGCGCACGCGTGTTCACACGCGCTACGCCGTGACGCGTGACCCGTCTGGCCGACTGACCGTCGAGCGGCATCAGTTTGACACCTTGCAGACTGTGGCTGCGATGAGCGGCCGTGTCACGATGGTGGGAACCCGTTCGAGCAAAACGGTCTTCTTGGCGGATCGAAGTAACGCTTTTGAGGAGGAAGAAGTCATTTCGCCGGAACGTGTTGGCACGAGTACGGCTCGGATCATCACGCGCGGTGGCGATGTCTCGCTGAAGCCGTTTAACGGCGCTGAGCGCGCTGCAAGGGGCCTGCCAAGAGGCGTTCTGGCTCCCAGCCTCGTCGCAGGCGCGCTCGCCGCCTACAAAGGGTTGCTGCCTGACAGCCTACAGCTTTGGCACGTCGATGCCGTCACCGGCGCACCGAGACTCGTGCGGTTTAGGCTCCTTCGGCGTGAGACCCGAACGGTTCCGATCCTGGCTGACGGAATCTCGTGTGATGTGGCGCAACTGTTGGATTATAGAGCGTTGCCAGTCGTTGTTGGTATGCTCGTCAGCGGTACCGAACGCGAGGAAATCACGCTGCTTGATAGCGCGCCACACCTTCGCGTGAGCGCGGACTTAAAATGTCTCCGACTTCAATGAGCGATACAGCGTTCGCGCCGCCCATCCCGATCAGGCTATCGCCCCCACGCAATTGGCTTTCAACCTCGTCAGTTCGCGGCGGGGTGTCAGCGTCGGATCCGTTGCCAGACTGACAGCTTTCTCTGTCCTGATGGATGAAATCGGTGACAGTGCACTCAATTCGGCTACTGAATGCACTGTCACCGATTTCTCGTGCCCCGGATCGCAACCCGCGAGCCTGACTCCAGCACCCTGACCCCAACACACGAACTTGACGAGTCGGCTGACAAACAGCAGGATTCTTCACAGGTCCTGCTGCTCTCGATCGTCGGCCACCACGCGCTTGCATGACGGTATTACGAGTCGTGTGACACCGCGAATTACAGGAGATCGCGTGTCGTCAACCCCATCTGCCGCGCGACCGATCGTCGCATTCTTCACCACCATCGCACTTCTCGCGTGCGCAGCGTGCGTGAGTCCCGCTGTCGGCGTGAGGCCCGCGGTCAGCGTGAGGCCCGCTGTTGGTGGCATCACGGTCGAGGTGCGAACGTCGGATGACACACTCGCACAATTCGCGCGTGTCGCGATCCGGCTTGACGATGACACAACACTCCGATTGCTGATGCCACAGGCGAATGTGGAGTTCCGGGGCGACCTACCAGCGACGACAACGCACGTGACACTGGTCGTCGCCGTTCCGAACCACTGGTTGACCGAAACTCG
>JANNWU010000179.1:0-18944 GCA_031408755.1 Gemmatimonadaceae bacterium
CAGTGCGTGAACAGCGACGCACCCGTCTGTGAGTGATACACACCGCCACGGATGTATCCGCCGTAGGTGGTGCGAATGACCACTGGAGCCGCGAATGTGTTGTTCGAGCGCCAACGCATAGTTGCGAGCTCGTCACGGATTTGCATATACGCCGGCCAGATATAGTCGAAGAATTGGATCTCGACGACCGGCTTGTATCCGCGAATTGCCAAACCAATTGCGCGACCCACGATGTTGGCTTCAGCGAGCGGCGAATTGTAGACGCGCGCGCCACCAAACTCCTTTTGTAAACCAAAGGTGGCCTTGAAGACACCACCCTTGCCTTTCACGCGGTCGAGATACTCCTCGCGGCTCGCGTCAGCAACGTCTTCCCCGAACATCAAGATGTTCGAATCGCGACGCATTTCATCTTTCATGCACTGATTCAGCAGATCAACCATCGTGGTTTCACTGCCGCTGAACTGTGGATCATCTTCGGTGTCGAACTGCTCGCTGCTCGGGTCCACATCGGGCGAATACACGGCAAAATGAACGGTGCTTGCGTCAGGCTGTGGCGAGGCGAGCGCATCATCAGTGGCTGCTAACAACTCCGCGTCAATCTGCTCGGCAATCGCCGACAGTTCGTCTTCCGTGGCAAAACCATTGGCCTGCAACCACGCTGGAAATGTGGTCAACGGGTCACGCAATGCGTCGGCCGCACGCTCTTCTTCCGGGCGGTACATCGTTTCATCGTCGGACAACGAGTGCGAGTACGGGCGAATTACTTTCGCATGGACGAACGCCGGCCCTTGCCGCTCGCGCGCGTACTTCACGGCGCGTTGCATGGCTTCATAGCTCGCGAGCAAATCACACCCGTCGACTTCTTGGATGTAAAGACCCGGAAATCCCTTTACCAGTTTCGAAATGGAACCGCCAGCCGTGCCCACTTCAATCGGCACGCTGATCGCATAGCCGTTGTCTTCCACTAGATACACAATCGGCAATTTCAGATTGCAGGCCGTGTTCAGCGACTCCCAGAACTCACCTTGCGACGTGGTCCCGTCGCCGGTTGTGACGAGCACAACTTCGTCACCCTCTGTTCCGTGAATCAAACGATCGCGCATGGACGCTTCCGCGCTGCCAACCGCTTGCAGGAATTGCGTACCCGTTGGTGATGACGTGTTCACGATGTTCAGATCACGATGCCCCCAATGACTTGGCATCTGTCGGCCACCCGAGTTCGGATCGCGTGCGGCGCCAACTGCCGAATAGAGCATTTCCGCGGCGGTCATGCCGAGCTGCAAGCACAACGCGCGATCACGATAGTAGAGATAGAACCAGTCGTGCGACGGTCGCAAGACCATTCCAGCAGCCGTCAGAATTGCTTCGTGTCCGGCGCCAGAAATCTGGAAAAAGATCTTGTTCTGTCGCTTGAGCTGCACCTCTTTATCGTCTACGCGACGCGAGAGCAACATTGTACGATAGGCGCTTAGCAACTGCTCGCGCGAGAGACCAGCGGTGTAGGTCTCATTGGTGGCGACGGAGGTCATCCCGTGGCTCGGAATAAAGGTGAGGGCAAGCGGCGCGGTACACGCGCACACGATACCGAACTGGGCGACGGCACACGCCGTTGCGCATCGGTCAATACGGAAGGTAAGCGGCGCGGCGCCACTCCCAAACGGCCATGTCTGGCGCGTGATGTGCAGCCAGCTGCGTTAGCCAGTCGAGCGGCGAGACGAATCAGTGACAGGGGACGTCATCCGTTCAATCGCTCCGACGACTATTTTACGCTTTCCATCTATCCGTGCGGAGTTTTGCTCATGGCTCACGTAGGTCGAATTCGCCACACCATGTACGCCGTCGCGCTGGCGGCGATGCTCGCGCCGGATCTCGTCGCGGCTCAGGGCGGCCTGCTTGGTCGCGCCCGCCGCCGCATTGAGGAGAACGCCGGTCGGCGTGTAGAACGAGCGGTGGATTGCGCCATGGGCGATCAGACCTGCATTGACAAGGCGCAGGCGGAAGGGAAGCAGGTGAAGATCGATTCCACCAGAGCAGCATCGGGTCAGGATGGCGCGGCGGCCGCCGGTGTCGCAGCGGGAGAATCCTCAGGTGGTTCTACCGGAAGCGGCAGCAACGCCATCTGGTCGAACTACGACTTCGTGCCAGGCACGCGGACCATTTTTTTCGAAGACTACAAAAACGATCAGGTCGGCGACTTTCCGCGGCGCTACGAGTTTGTCAGCGGCAACGTTGAACTCGCGACCTACCGTGATCGTACGTGGGTGCGATTTGTTTCGACGGGCAAAATGTATGTGCCGCTGCCTGCCGTTTTGCCGCAACGGTACACGCTCGAGTTCGACTTTTGGGGTTCCGCCGGGGAATGCTGGATCTTTCCAACCGGCGTGCTGGACGGATCGAATCGGATCGAGTTTGGCGCCAACTCGTCCGGCGGAATCGCGATGTCAACTGGCGAGGCGATTTACCGCGGAGCATCCGAGCAGGAAAATTTGATTCACCTTGGCCGCGTGATGGTCGACGGGAATTATGCAAAGGTGTACGTAAATGCGCGCCGCGTCGCGAACGTACCAAACTTCAACGTTGAACGCGCGAATCGTATCGGCTTCTATTGCGACGCAGGAATGGCAATTGGCGGTGTTCGCGTCGCTGAAGGTGGGCGCAAGTTGTACGACGCGCTCGCGGCGGACGGTCGTGTCGCAACGCAGGGCGTCTACTTCGACACCGGTTCAGATCGCATTCGCCCGGAGAGCGCGCCAACGCTGCGAGAAATTGCTACCATGATCACCGAGCATCCTGAGCTCAAGCTTGGCATTGAAGGCCACACGGACAACGTCGGTCAAGCGCCCGCCAACCTCGATCTCTCGCGCCGTCGTGCCGAAGCGGTGAAAACGTATCTCGTTGGCACGCTTCGGGTTGATGCCACACGCGTGACGGCGACGGGTTTGGGAAGCACGAAGCCGGCTCAGCCAAACGCGACTCCGGAAGGGCGTCAAACGAATCGCCGCGTGGAACTGGTGAAGTTGCCGTAACGGTGGTCACTTCTCCCGTATCGCCGCCTGTGGCGTGTGACTTCCAAGCCGAACTGTCGTGTACGGGGAAGGATGCGTCACGCGCCACTCCCGTTTTACTCCACGCTCACATCGGATAGGACCTCTCGTGCCAATGCACTGCATATTCTGTGACCTGATCAAGGGCGCCGGAGAAGTGTCTATTTGCTACGAAGACGCAGATGCCGTGGCGTTCATGGATATTCAACCTGTCAATCGCGGACACGCGCTTGTCGTACCGCGTGAACATTTCGCCTCACTGGAAGACATTCCCGGTCCACTCGGCAAACATCTGTTCGACGTGGCGTGGCGCATCGGTGAAGTGATCCGCGATGTCACACGCTGCGATGGGATGAACCTGCTGGTGAGTAGTGGCAGCGCAGCTGGACAAGATGTGTTTCACTACCACGTCCATGTCATTCCGCGCATGCATGGCGACGGGTGGGACGTGCCGTTGCCATTCACCGGCGGCACCCCAGTGTCACGTCAGCATCTCGATGCGACAGCGGCTCAGGTGCTCACGGCTCTTCACGATCCCACGCGTGTACGAAAGACCGGCGAACAGCACGCGCGCAGACGAAGCGACGCGAGCTAACGCGCAGCACGGAGGCTTGGCGCATTGCAGCGCGCTCGACGGAGAGGTGGCGCATTCCAGCGCGCTCGACTGAGGAATGGCGCATTCCAGCGCGCCGCTGACTGTGACGACGTTGATGCTGTTCAGGGGCTTGCGAAAGCCAGCCCGATGTTGAATTCTGTTGCTCAGACGCACGTGCACGCCACGATCACATCGGCCAATGAGGGCTGTGGATGATTGGTTTCGGATTGCGCTATCGGCTTTGTCGGCACGGAGGCGCATGAGCGCCTTCTGGCACCATCATCATCTGCGGCGTCCTATAGGGCGCGCACCGCGCGGCGAGCAATTCGAGCGCCGCGACAGTTTGCCTCCCTCAGTGCGTCGAGCACTGAAAACGGCAGCCTACCGAGATTGCGATCATCACTGCGTGTATTGTGGATGGCTGATGCCGTATGCTGAGGCAACCCTCGACCACGTACAGCCCATCGCGCGCGGCGGGCGATCGCAACCTGGCAACGTCGTCGTCGCCTGCGGACCGTGTAATCGTCTCAAAGCCGATCTGCATCCGCAGGAATTCTTCTCGCGTTGGCCGGGTGCTGGCGAGAATTTCATGCGCTACGCGCGCGCTGTTCACCGTGCGTTGAAACGGTCAGCTCGTCGCGCCGTGAGCTTGGCGTGGGCCGAAGCGGCGTAGTGGTGTAGTGGGTGTAGTGGTGTGCTGCGTTGCGGCGTGTCGAGTCACGTTGGAGAGCAGCCGGTTAGCGGTCGCTGCCTCTCTACGGTAACGATCACTCTGCGTTGTGTTTGCTGTAACGTCACTACCGAGTTGTTGCCGCCAGCGGCTGCGGCAATGCTGCCTTGATGCGTTTGCAGTAACGCCTTTACCGGGTTGTTGGCGTCAACGGCTGCGGCAATGCTGCCATTTTTGCGGCGAGTTCGCGCACCAACGCGCCAACGCCGAGTGTCGGGCGCCCCCACAGCTCGCCATTCACTTCTATCACCGCGCCGCGCTTCACTGCGCGCAGATCCCGCCACCCAGGCGCACCGCGCAACCGCGCTAACTGCGACGCACCGTCAGCCGCACGAGAAACGATAAGCACGTCAGGGTCGCGCGCCACAAACGCTTCCAGCGACAACGTTGGAAACTCGCCGGATAGACCCAGAAACGGACTGTCCGCTCCGGCAACTGACACCAACTGCGCCATGAAGCTGCCACCAGCAGCGATAATCACTGGCGATTGACTGATGACGTAGACCGCGCGCGGGCGTGGTCCTGATCGTCGCTGTTGTTGCACCATGCGCAACTCAGCGCGGAGTGAGTCTGCCGCCGCACTCGCGCGTGGTGTGACGCCCAGTAACGCACCAAGATTTCGTATCGTGGCAAAGAGTGCCGTCGTGTCTTTTGTCTCAACCAGATAGACCGGCACGCCCAGTGATCGCATCCGATTTACGACTGCCGCCGTCGCTTGACCACGCCACGCAATAAAGAGATCGGGTCGCGAAGCGATCAACGTCTCGATACTCGGATCCATGCCACCACCGAGATTTGTCGCATGCGACACAACGCTCGCGGTGTCGTAGCGCGTGCGCGCGGTCACACGATCGGCAGCGCCGAGCGACACCATGATATCGATGGCCGATGACACCAGCGAGCCAACACGTTTCGCGGGCGCTCGCATCGTCACCGGCAGTCCAGCGCCATCGCGCACGGTGATACTCTGCGCCGCCACTGAGGTGACGCCGAGCAGACATGCAAGCGCAATCTTTAGAAGTGCGGAGAGTTCCATTTGAGAAGCGTCGCCCCATGTGTGGAGAGCGTGAACGTGCTCACGTGAACGTGATCGACTGCGAACGAGAACGCGCGAGATTCTGGGACATCAAGTAGGGCGACGGCGGCAGCACGAATACTTCCAGCGTGTGCGACAACGAGCAAGTCGCTGCCATCACGCGGGAGTGTTGCGAGCCACTCACGCATGCGCAGCACAACATCTGCAAACGATTCGCCGTTCGGTGCTCGGACAGCGGTCCAATTCTGCATCCACGCCGACAGTCGCGCGCCATCGTTCTCTTCAAGCGCGGCCCACGTGCGATCTTCCCAATCGCCAAAGAATATTTCGCGCAATCGTGGTTCGAGTGCGATCGTGGCATTGGACAGTTGCGCTGCAGTCGCCTGTGCACGCCTGAGGTCACTGCTGATACATCGCATATCGCGCACGACGCACGATGCTGCGAGTGTCGCACACTCAGCCACTCCAGCCGGCGACAGTTCGCGGTCAGTCTGTCCAATGCAGCGCCCGTCAACGTCAGTCGCGCGTGCGTGACGGACAAAATGCAACGTTAACGCCACCACGCCGCCACGCCATGCGCGAGTAACGGTGCGCTCGCAAGCGCGAGATACGCTGTCATCTCCACCGCTTGATTGGCCGCGCCAAGGCAGTCGCCAGTCATGCCGCCGATTCGTCGACGGAAGTAGCGGCCAAGGACAAAAGTCACCACTGCTGACAAGAGCACCAACACTGCGACGACCAGCAGATCTCCGAAGAGTGCGGCAAGAACGACCAGCGCCGTGACCGAGCCCGCGATCAGGCGCGTGGTCGTGACACTGGCGGCGAACGGTTTGGACTTGCTCGTGTCTGCGTCACTCACGTAACGCAGCAATGCAATCAGTGGCAAACTGCTCCAGCGACCGAGCACATGTCCGGCGATGAGTGCTGCGACGAACAGTGGCACCGAATGCGTCGCGATGATCGTCAACGCGGCAATGCGCATAACAGTCACGAGCAGCAATCCAAT
Source organism: Gemmatimonadaceae bacterium (assembly GCA_031408755.1). GTDB lineage: Bacteria > Gemmatimonadota > Gemmatimonadetes > Gemmatimonadales > Gemmatimonadaceae > JACMLX01. The sequence continues at coordinate 6,412 of JANNWU010000179.1, forward strand.
TGCGCCGTACGAACCGATGCGACTGTCTTTCATGATTACAAGTACTTGCTCTACCGTCCAGCCGCCACCAAATCCATCACACGCATCGGCTAGCGCGTCTTCGTGAAACGCACCGGTGATGCGGACAGTCGCTGCGACCGCGGCAATGGCGGCCACTAGTGGGTTCCACCAGTGCAATGCGAGCAGACCAGCCGCCGCTCCGATGGCACCAACAATGACACCGACGAGCGGGAAGTACGCAGTGGAACGTGCGAGATCCTCTGGCGCATGCGTCACCCACGCAGGAACGCGAATTCGCGTGAGGAACATGACTGCGGTCAATGCAATTCGCAGCGGCGTGCGAATTGGACCCTCAACTGTCACCGCAGTCGTCGCAACCTGCGTCACGATGCGTCAGCAGTGCTGACACCCGCACTGGCAAACGTTGCCATCTCTGTGAGCATGCGCGCCGCCGCTTGCACGAGCGGCAATGCCAATGCAGCGCCTGAGCCTTCGCCGAGTCGTAACTCCAGCATCAGCAGTGGTTGTGCCTTGAGCGCGGCGAGCGCGATGGCGTGCCCCGGCTCGCTGCCGCGATGCGCGAACACGAGGGCGCGTCGCACCGACACATCAATGCGATCGGCAATCAACACTGCGGCCGTCGCGATGTAACCGTCGACCAACACAACCAACCCATGCGCCGCGGCGTGCAGCGCAGCGCCGGTCATCGCGGCAATTTCCAACCCGCCTACCGCTGCAAGCAGCTGGACAGCGCTCAACGATCCGGCGGAATGCTTGGACAACACTTCCGACACAATCGCAATTTTCTGTGCGTGTCGCGCATCGTCGATGCCGGTGCCACGACCCACCGTTTGCGCCGGTTCAGCGGCGGTGATCGCGCTGGTGATCACCGCCGCTGCTGTGGTGTTGCCGATGCCCATCTCGCCGAGGAGAATCGCGTGCATGCCGGCATCAATCGCGCGCTGCGCCGCATCGCGGCCCACCTGCATCGCCTGCTCGCACTCGGCTGCAGTCATGGCTGCCTCGTGTCGCATGTTGCGCGTACCGCGCCGCACAGAGGCGTGCACCAGTCCCTCAACATCGCGCATGTCAGCATCAACACCAACGTCAATTACTTCAAGCTGCGCCCCAACACTTTTCGCGAACACGCAAATTGCGGCGCCGCCGCTGGAAAAATTTCGCATCATCTCACGCGTTACCGCTTTCGGATATGCGCTCACGCCATCGTCCGCTACGCCATGATCCGCAGCGAAGATCAACACGCGCGCCTGATCGACACGCGGCGTGAGTGAATTTTGAATGCAGGCCAGCTGAATCGCGAGCGTCTCGATGCGGCCTAATGCACCGACAGGCTTCGTTTTGGCATCCACCGCCGCAACTGCTGCCGCAAACATTGGGTGATTGCGCCATGGTGCGTGGATATCGTGCACCGCAACCTGCTCAGATAAAACGGAAATGATTCAACCCTCGTCTGTGGTTCAACACACAAATCAATAATCGACAGGACGCAGATAACTCTCGCCAATCGCGGTCGGGCCGATCAACGCGACCGTCGGTAACCGGCGCTTCCAATGCGTCGATTCCAACCGGCGACGCACGATCTCAATGTCGCGAGCGTCAAATCCGCGCGCCACGAGTTCTTCCGGCAGCCAGCCGTTTAGCATCCAGTTTAAGAGCTCATCTGCGCGCGCATAGCTAATACCAAAATCACCTTCATCCGTCTGACCTTGAATGAGATCAGCCGAGGCAGGTTTGTCGATAATGTCAGCAGGCACGCCTAGGTGTCGTGCAAGCGCCCACACCTGTGACTTATAGAGATCACCGAGCGGATTGATGGGCGGTGAATCGTCAGCGTGCCAGGTGTAATACCCAAACAGGCGCTCCGTTTTGTTGCCCGTACCAAGTGGTACGCCGCGATGCTTGGCGCTCATGTCGAAGAGCGTGATCATGCGCGTGCGCGCCATCACGTTGCCGCGCCGCGCCGGATCAGCGTCAGGCTCGTGCTGCAGATAGCCGTCAACCGCGGCGGTGATTTCCATGGTACGATGCTGAATGCCGAGTGCGTCAATGACGAGTTGCGCGTGTGCTAAGCTGTCGCTGCTTGACGATTTGTATGGCATGCGGATCGCGAGCACGTTTTCTGGGCCCAGTGCGCGCGCCGCGAGATACGTCGTTACCGCGCTGTCGACGCCACCTGAGAGTCCAATCACCGCAGTCTTAAATCCACGTCGCGCCATTTCATCGCGTATGAACTGCACCAACCACTTTTCTAGTAACACTGCATCAACGTCGAGCGGTGCAGGCGCGCCAGAAATGATTGACTGGTGGCCGACCGCTTTCGCTGGTGGTGTGCTGGGAACCGCAGCGCTGCTTAGTGATGCAGCATCTGCCACGTCATACGCCAGCGCATACGGCGTTCGTGCCATTGCCGCAGCAATGTTCTGTTCAAGATGTGGCCACGCGTGCGCCACGTCACTTAACAACGGCGTATCAGCGCGCGCACGCACAAGATCGCGCAAATCACAGGTCAATGACGCGAGCGCTGGTTCAAACAGCGGCAGCGTTAAACGCACGTCGCCATGCGGTCCCGCAATCATCGACGCGCCGCTGAACATTTTTCCGCCTTCGCTGCCAACCAGATTACTGAGCGACACAAACATTCCATGTTCTTCGGCAATATCACGAATTAGTCGTTCCCAGCGATACACCGATGCAGGTCCGCCAACATGGTCGGTCCGCGGCCATGGACCGCGTGCCGGTGCGGCGGCCGACACAAACACTACTTCCGCCCCGTCCAGCGCTGCAATCGTGCCCGTAATTGAGTGCCATGCATCTTCGCAGACGAGCATTGCAGCTCGGCCCCACGCAGTATCAAACGCACGGATGTCGCGCCCCGCCTCAACGAAACGCGCTTCGTCGAACAATCCATACGTGGGTAAAAAATTCTTGCGATGCACGTGACGAACAATCGGATGCGCGCCGCCGAGTGACACATACATCACGCTGTTGTACAGCGTGTTACGCCACCGTTCGTAAAATCCGATCACAACGTCGAGTTGGGCATCGGCGATGTTCAGTGCGGTAAAATCGGCGTGCAGATCGGCGGCGAGTGTGCCCGCAGTGACCGCCAAATCACGCACACCGCCTTCAAGGAAGTATCCCGTGAGCGAAGTCTCCGGAAGGTGTAGCACTTGCGGCCGAGGCTCAAGAGCGAGGGCATCGGCAATGAGGCCGGCGACCTGTGCGCGGTTGGTGGTGTAATTGGCCTTGGCGGGCCGGAACTGTCCGACGGCGATTTGTAGCAGACGAGGCATACCGGAAATCTACGGCGTTTTGATGCTTCGCGATGTGGCGAACTGAAGCAATTTTTCCTGCCGGGGGACTTGAGCGCCCCACCGGCCTGGTCCGACCTTGGCGTTGATTGGCGACGGTGACACGACTCTTCCTGATGTTGACCCTCGCTGCCGTGCCTTTGCTGGCGCAGGGCGACCCCGCCGCGATTATCGCGCTACCGCAATCATCGATCGTGCTGGCTCGGGACGGTTTGGTGATCGGCGAGTTTGGCCGACAGGTGCGTACGAGCATCGCCATCTCCACGCTGCCGCGATACGTGGGGCAGGCGTTCGTGGCGGTGGAAGACCAGCGCTTCTACCAGCACGATGGTGTGGATCTGGTTGGCGTCGCAGCGGCGGTGAAGGATGCCATGCTGGGCAATTCGCGTGGTGCGAGCACAATCACGCAGCAGCTTGTTGGCAACATGCATCCGACGCTGATTGATCGCCGTGATCAGACGATATGCCGCAAATTGCGCGAGCAGAGCGCGGCGCGCGATATGGAACGCCGCTACAACAAAGCGCAGATTCTGGAAGCGTATCTCAACACGATTCATTTCGGACATGGTTGGTACGGTATTGATGCGGCGGCGCGCCACTACTTCAACAAGCCGGCGGCGCGTGTGACGTTGGTTGAGGCGGCGACGTTGGCGTCGATGCCGAAAGGGCCGGCGCTCTACGACCCAGTGCGCTATCCCGATCGTGTAAAGCAGCGTCGCAATTTGGTGCTCGCGCTCATGGCGCAGCAGCGCTACATCACAGATGCCGAAAAGGCTGCCGCGCAGGCGCAACCACTTGTGACCACGCGCGAAAGCGTCGATCCATCGTTCGGCTACATGGTCAACGTTGCGCGTGTGCAGGCTGAGCGTGGTGGTGTGAACATTCGTGATGGCGGTTTTCGCGTGCATACCACCATTGATCCGGTGTTGCAGCGCGCGGCGGCCGCGGCATTGCGAGACGTGGTATCACGAGCGGAAGCGGCGCCGATACGACGGCGTGGAAAGAAGCCCGCCGCTGCCCGACCTACTGCAGGCACGTTGCAAGGCGCTGTTGTCATGCTGTCGCCGTTGACCGGCGAAGTATTGGCGTTGGTTGGTGGACGCGATTTCGCGACGTCGTCTTTCGATCGCGTGATTGATGGTCGCCGTCAGCCGGGTTCCAGTTTTAAGCCGTTTGTGTACGCGACTGCGCTGACGCAAGGCATTGCCGCGAACAGCATTCAGCAGGACACTGCGTTGCGCATCATGCAACCGAACGGCCAAGTGTATTCGCCGGAAAATTCAGACAACAAATTTCTCGGCCCACTCACGATGCGCGAGGCATTGGTCCAGTCGCGAAATCCGGTGGCCGTGCAATTAGGCATGCAGGTCACAATTGATAGTGTCGCAGCACTGGCCAAGCGCATGGGTTTAGATGCGACCATCCAACCGTATCCGTCGAGTGCAATCGGCACGGCGAGCGTGCGCCCACTGGATATGGCGTCGGCATATAGCGCAATCGCGAATGGTGGCGCGGCGGTGAAACCGCGGTTCGTGCAGCGTGTTGAGGATCGTGCGGGACGTGTCGTGTGGCGTCCGACTATTCCGCCGCCACAGTACGCGCTCGACAATCGCGTGGCGTTTGTCATTCGTGACATCATGCGAGATGTGGTGGAACGGGGGACCGCCAGCGCCGTGCGCCGTTATGTGCCAGCGCGCGTCGCGGTCGCGGGAAAAACCGGTACCACAAACTCCAGCGCTGATGTGTGGTTTGTTGGCATGACACCGGAGCTGGTTGGCGCGGTGTGGGTTGGGTACGACACGCCGAAACCCATTGCAGGTGGTCAGGCTGCCGGAGGCACAATTGCAGCACCAATTTTTGGGCGTACAGTGCAGGCGTACTATGCAGGAGGTCGCGCGACTGGCGTCTGGACGCCGCCACCAGGAATGGTGTCGATGGAATTGGATCGCGTCACTGGCTTACCCGTCACGCTCGACACTCCAGTTGATCGCAAATATCTGGAGTGGTTTTTGGCCGGCACCGAGCCGGGCGCGTTGCCGCTAGATCTGTGGAAGCTGATGGAACTCGGTGGGATTGGTCGGTAGCGCGGAACTACGCGCACAACATGCACGGTTTAACGCGATGCACGCGCGACTGAGCGCCTCAATTCACGTGCCCCCGTACCACTCATAGCCGCGATCACTCCAGTATCCGCCATTCGGCGCGGGCAACACCGTGATCGTCGTCAGATACTTGGTGTTTTTGTAACCCAGTTTCACCGGTCCGTGTACACGCGCCGGCGCGCCATACGCGGGCGACAATCGCTGCCCGTCTTTTGCCAGCACCACCAGCGTCTGCGCGTGCATCGCACTCTCGATGTCCCAACTCTCGTGGTAGCCGCTGTCAAAACCTGAGAAGTCCACCACTTTCGCATCGGCGTTGGGCTGCGCAAGCGCCAGCAGCTCGCGTACACGCACACCGGTGAAATCGGCGACTGCGGTCCACCCTTCCACGCAATAGTGTGGCGTGCGCTGCGTGATCATTCGCATCGCGCGCAACTCGTCATACGTCAGTGTCATTGTCGTGCGCACGGCACCCTTGATCTCGAGTGTCCATGCTCCGCGCGTCGCAGCGTCCCACACCGGCACGCTATCGCTGACAAAATACGATGGAAAGCGCCCACCTGCCGGCGCTATGCCACCAGTGCGTGCCGTTGAATTCTTGCCAAAAATCCAGCGCTCCACACGTTCGTTGCTGCGCGTGGCAAAGGCTAATAAGCCTTCCGCTGATTTTGGCCCGGCGCTATTGCAGCCAGCCAGAATCGACGCACTAATTGTCGCGGTTGACAGACGCAGAAACGCACGGCGATCGAGGGCTCCTAGTTCACGCGCATTTGTGATCACCGCATCAGCTGTGCGCAGCATTTCTCGGTGTGGAGTTTCGATACTCATGCTTCTCCCTCTGTTTTCGCGGGCGCAAGATTTACAAACGGTCGAGCGTTACGCGCTTCGGGAGAGAATCGCTCTTCGTCGTAGCCGCCAGTTGTCATTGCACGAAGCGCGTAGGGATCCACTGCGAACACCATCACCACATGTGCTATTACCAGCAGCGCGAGCCCGAGCATCGCCGAAAAATGCCACCATCGCGCGAGATGATAGCCGCCCATTGCCGCCGCCAACCAACCCAACGACACCGGCTTCCAAATTGCAACACCAGACACCACAGACACTACACCGAGAACAATCATCGACGTATATGCGTACTTCTGCAGCGCATTGTGCTTGCCTTGCACTGGATGTTTCCGGCGTAACCCGAGATAAAACTTCGCCATTTCTACCGCGTCTCGGAAATCACCGTGCATCGGTGCGAGCTGCCGCCATTCGCCTTTAAACCAGAGATAGCCGAGGTAGAGAAGTGCGTTTGCGACAAGCAGCCACATCATTGCAAAGTGCCAGTGACGTGCGCCGCCTAACCAACCGCCGAGTGTCAGCGAGGCGGGTACGGCTTGTCCTTCCCAAGGCCACCATCGGAATGTTTCGCCCTTCGGTGCAAACGCCGGACTCGCGTTGAAAATTCGTAATCCAGAAGCGCCCATGACAAGCAACGCGACCGCACTTACCCAATGCGTGATGCGCACAATTGGATGATGTCGTCGCGAACGAGGCGCCGCGGCCAGCTTCGCGTTGCGCATTCCGTCGATCGGCGCATCGATCCTGCTGCGATTCGGCGCCTCGCTCTGCATGTTGGTAGGCAAGTGCGAATCTTTCACTGGCTGCTACTCCGCGAGCAGTGCACGAACAGTCGCATCAATCTCATCATACTTCCCTTCACCTGGGTGATAGAATCGAATGCGCCCCTGCTTATCTACGATGTATACGGCCGGCCAATAGCGATTATTGAACGCGCGCCAAATCGCGAAATCATTGTCCATAACCACCGGGAACAGCACGCCAAGATCGCGAACTTTGCGCTCTACATTCGCCGGCACCTTCTCTCGATCGAACTCTGGCGTATGCACGCCGATCGTGACTAATCCAGCAGCCTTATACTTTGCCGCCGTTTCTTTGATATGCGGCAAGGCATTCAAACAGTTGTAGCAACTATACGTCCAGATCTCGATCATGGTAACTCGACCACGCAACTCGGCACGAGTAATTGGCGGACTATTGATCCAGCGAGTGCCGCCGGCAAGCTCTGGCATCGGACCGAGATCTGGTATCGATGCGGTAACGGACGCGGTATCGGACGTGAGCGCACGCGCTGCTTGCGCGGAACGGCGCTGCGTTGCGAGCATCAGAATGACCGGCAAGACGATCGCCGATGCGAGCAGAAGAGTACGACGACGCATGACGCGCTCCGGATCGGGAAGGGTTGTGGCGCTTATCATGAGCCCGGTCATCTAGTTCCCAGCGTTTACAATCGTGCAATACACAAACTCCCCGTCAGTATCCGAACTGACGGGGCGCTTGTTACAAACGGGTGTTGGTTAGATCGCTGCGAGTTCGCGTTCGATCACTCCTTCCACCTGTCGCGGTGTAACGAGCTTCCTCAGATCGCTGCCAACTCGCGCTCGATCACACGCTCCACATCACTCTGCGGAACGAGCGCAACCTTCAGCACATCCTCGAGTGTCTGCACCGGATAGAAGGTCAGCGTCTCACGCACTTCGTCCGGCACGTCCTCCAGATCTGCCTCGTTCGCTTTCGGGATAATCACGTGCTTAATGCCAGCCCGATGCGCGCCTAACACCTTCTCTTTGATCCCACCAATCGGCAGCACTCGGCCGCGTAGCGTAATCTCTCCCGTCATCGACACATCTCGACGTACCGGGCGCCCACTCATCTCACTCACCAGCGCCGTTGCGATTGCAATACCGGCGCTTGGTCCATCCTTTGGGATCGCACCGGCTGGTACATGGATGTGTGCTTCAACGGCGCCGAGTCGGCTCGCTGGGATGCCGAGTAGTGAAGCGTTGTTCGTGGCGTAGGTAAATGCAGCGCGCGCACTCTCCTTCATTACGTCGCCAAGTTGGCCGGTGAGAATCAGCGATACAGGCCCGCTTACGCCCAACCCATCGGTGATCGTTTCAACCGCGACTTCTGCAACGCCAGGACGCACAGTCGTTTTGGTACCGGGACGCCGAACCGACGCCTCAACGAACATGATGTCGCCGCCCATCGGCGTGTAGTACATGCCATTTGCAATGCCAACCGAATCGGTGTCTGCGATTTTCTCCGGATGCACCCGCGGTCGGCCAAGCAGTTCACGCACATTCGCGCTATCAAGCACAGTTGGTACGCTCGCCGCATCTTCACCGCCGGCGGCGAGCTTACGTGCCACCTTTCGTGCAACCGCACCGATCTGCCGCTCAAGTTGACGCACGCCAGCTTCACGCGTGTATTGACTCACGACGGTCATGACTGCATCGGGCGTCAGCGTGATACCTGCACTCTTCAGGCCTGAATCTTCAAACTGACGCGGCACTAAATACTGCGTCGCGATCCCCGCCTTTTCTTTCTCGGTGTATCCGCTGAACTCCACCACTTCCATGCGATCCAGCAGTGGTCCAGGAATGTTCTGAATGAAGTTTGACGTCGCAATGAACAGCACTTCACTCAGATCGAACGGTACGCCGAGGTAGTGATCGGTAAAGCTGTTGTTCTGTGCAGGATCGAGTACTTCCAGTAATCCACTTGCCGGATCGCCCTGAAATCCGCTGCCCAACTTGTCCACTTCATCCAGCAGAAATACGGGATTCTTGGTGCCCGCTTGCTTCATGCCATTGATGATCCGGCCCGGCATTGCGCCCACGTAAGTGCGGCGATGCCCGCGGATGTCCGCTTCGTCGCGCACGCCACCAAGCGCAATGCGTACGTACTCGCGTCCCAGCGCGCGTGCGATGGATTTCGCGATTGACGTTTTGCCGACACCCGGCGGACCGTTGAACAACAAGATCGGACCACGCGCCATTGCGCGCGCTTTCGCTTCCTTGGTATCTGTGATCACCGGCTTGTCAGTCGCCGGAACGGCTTCATCGTCGGCCACTAATTTTGCCGCCGGTAATTCACCTGTTTCATGGAGCTCTGCTGCCAACTGCTTCGCACGCAACTGACGCACGGCAAGAAACTCCAGCACGCGATCCTTCACATCGCCGAGTCCGTAATGATCCTCTTCTAGCACCGTAACAGCACGCGGCAAGTCGAGCTGGTCATCGCTGCGCTTGTTCCACGGCAATTCAGCAATGGACTCTAAGTAGGTTCGAATAACCTGAGCTTCCATGCTCTCGCGACCGGCGCGCTCAAGGCGCCCCAGTTCACGCTCAACTTCCTTCTGCGCTTCTTTCGGCAGTTCAAGCTTCGCGATTTTCTCGCGCAACGCTTCTACTTCTTTGCTCGAGTCGTCGTCGCCCAGCTCTTTCTGAATCGCTTTTAGCTGCTCGCGCAAAAACATTTCGCGCTGACGATCGCCCAGCTCTTCTTGGACCTGGTTCTTGATGTCTTCTTGCGCCGACAGCATGCCAATCTGTCGCTGCACATGCACGAGCACGCGACGAATCCGCTCTTCAACACTTAGTGTTTCGAGAAGCGCCTGCTTCTGCGGTACGTCAACGTCGAGGTAGCCCGCGACAAGGTCAGCGAAACGTCCTGGTTCGGTGACGCTGTCCAACACCTGATGCACCACCTCTTCAGGCAGTCCACGCTTCTCACCCAACTCCATTGCGCGCTCGCGTGTTTCGCGATGCAGCGCCTCAAACGCCGGATCCTTCTCGTCGATCGGCTCCATGTCAGCCGTCGGCACGACTACGGCGGAGAGATAGCCATCGGTTTTGCTGAACTGGAGCGCGGTCGCGCGGGTCTCGCCCTGCAGCAGCAGCTGCACCCCGCCAAGTCCGCGCTGAATCTGGCCGATCCGCGCGATGACGCCGGTGGTGTACAGGACGTCGCCGCCGGGCTCGTCAGAGTTATCGCGTTGCGCAACGGCGAAAACGAGTCGGTCGCCCTTCAGCGCCGTCTCGATCGCCCGCAGTGTGCCAGGTCGACCCGCTGCGATTGGAGCAGTGAGACCGGGGAAGATCACCTGCCCACGGAGGGGCAGGACGGGCAGTGTCTGACGTTCAGTCATAAAACTCTCTTGGTGCGCGGGAGCGCCTGGCAATGCCCCCCGACAACGATACGGACGCGACCTGGCGGTCCTCTGCCGGGCAGAACTTTTTTGCCAAAAAGCTCAGACCCACGGTGAAGCCGGTCGCATCACCTGTCCATACACTCCGCAAGGCTCGGGCGCAGGTCGGAGTGCCAAGTCGGCATCCGCGCTCAAACTTTTCAAGCCTGACTGGCGTACGACGTGCCAACTGGTCAGGTCCGGTCCGCTCGGCTTGGCGATCTCACCTCTGGCGCGCGATCCTCGTGTGCCAAGCTGAGTCGTCACTTCTAGTTGACGAACTCGGCCGTACCTCGTGCGGCTGCCGCAGAGCCGCTATTCTATGTTGATCGTAATGTTGCCCCTTTCGCCGGTCCCACGTGCCTGATCCGGTAGCAGATACCGCTGACACTGAATTGTTGGCGCGAGTCGAGCGCGCACTTGCTCCTCAGTATGAGGTGGAAGGCGAGCTCGGTCGCGGCGGCATGGGCATTGTGTATCGCGCCCGTGATACGCGGCTAAAGCGCACCGTCGCCGTAAAGTTGTTGCCGCCAGAATTGGCATATCGTACAGAGATTAAGTCGCGCTTTCTCCGTGAAGCAGAGATGGCAGCGCAACTCTCGCATCCGAACATCGTGCCGATTTACTCGGTGGATGAACGTGATGGTTTGGTGTACTTCATCATGGCCTGCGTTGACGGCGACAACCTCGGGAAGCAGATGGCCGAGCGCGGTCCGCTGCCGGTGGCAGAAGTGCGACGCATTCTGCGCGAAGTGTCTGGCGCGCTCGCGTTCGCGCATGCGCGAAAGTTTATTCATCGCGATATCAAACCGGACAACATCCTCATGGATGCGGATGATGGTCGCGCGATTGTCACAGACTTCGGCATTGCACGAGCAGTGCAAGACGGGCAAGAGACGCGATTGACTGCCACCGGCATTGCCATCGGTACGCCTGCGTACATGAGCCCTGAACAGTGTGCAGGAGAGCGCGAACTCGACGGACGTGCTGACTTATACGCATTAGGAACGCTCGGCTACCAAATGCTCGCCGGACGGTTGCCGTTCGAGGCAACGAGCACGCCGGCGTTGCTCGTGAAGCAATTGTCGGAGAAGCCGCTGCCTATTGTGGAGCGACGCCCCGATACCCCGCCTGATTTAGCGGGCATAATCATGCGCCTACTGGAGAAGGAGCCGTCGGCGCGTTTTGCGAATGCGGACGAACTCTCCGCCGCACTTGATGGTCGCATCTCGTCTGGATGGCAGGCACCGCAACGGCAGGCTGCAACACTTGCCGGTGTAGGCAGGCAGCCGTCGTGGGCGCTTGAGGGTGGTCAGTCGCAGTCCGCGGGAGCGCTGAGCAACGCACCGTATGGCGGCGCCAGTGCTGATGAAGTCGCGCGCTGGTATGCACCGCAAGTCGTGAAGTTCCGGAAAGGTTTCGTACCGTTTCTGACCTTCGCCGGCGTGGCATTGGTGCTCGACCTCGTGAGTGTTGTGGATCTCACATTTGTGCCTGCGTTTTGGTCAATCGGTATTGCGATGGGCTATGCCAAGCTGTGGCAAGCGGGCTACGATTGGCGCGATGTTTTTAAGCAACCACGCGCGACGTTGTTCGCCGATGTCGTGTCCGAAAAATTTGAAGATGTTTCGGCGATGTGGGATTCATCGAAGCGCACACAGGTGCGCGAACGGCATCGTTTGCGGCACCAGTCAGGCGCCGGTGGTCCGTTCTTTTCGGCCAGAGATCGCGCAGGCGGTCTGTCATCCGGAATGGATCCGAATTCGCCGTCGTCAGATGCCATGCGCTACGGGACATGGTACGACGCTGTGCGCGACGGAATCAGTGACCGTGCCGAAATTCAGCGCATGATTGAATCGCTCCCGAAAGGTGAGCGCAGTCTTGCGAATGACATTGGTCCCGACGCGGAGAAATTGCTGGAAGCGGTCAAGGGTGAAGCGGCGCAGCTTGCTGATCTCGATCGCAATCCCGTGCAGCTTCCGAACGTCGCGAAATTTGATAGCGAAATTGCGTTGCTCGAATCGCAAGCCAATCCACTCGATCGTGGCAGTGATGATCGTG
>JANNWU010000180.1:0-18555 GCA_031408755.1 Gemmatimonadaceae bacterium
CCCAAATGCCCCTGCCAGCTTACACCGGGCGTTCCCGGTAGCACGCCGGCAACCGTTCCACCCCACAACACCGCGACACCCACACTGATCGCAATGCTCGCGAAACTCCGTGCGTACCAACCGCTCAGCAGCAAGAATCCCAAGTAGCCAAATACCACGCCGCTCGCACCAATGTGCACCGATCCGGGTGCGCCCAGCGTCCACGCCATCAAGCCACTACCCACGACACTGGCAAGCGTTACTGGCAAAAAATGTCGGCGGTCGCGCAGCATCACCAACCAGCCAAAAATCACGAACGGAATCGTGTTCGCGATCAAATGATTGAGATTCGCGTGCAGAAATGGCGCGATCAAGATGCCGATCAATCCATCTTGCGTGCGCGGCACTATGCCGTATTGCACAAATGCGCCGCCCACCGCAGCGTTCGCCGTGAATGCGGCCCACAACGTCGCGACACTGCCGCCTAAAGTGACGGCGTGTGCTTTGACAACTTGAACAATGCTGCGCGATGTGCGCGCGACGGAAATGTTTGCCACGCCGGGCTCTCTGCTACTGTGCGAAACTGATTGTGTACTCCACGTCATACGAGTGCGTCTTTCCCTCAATCACCAGCGTCATACTGCCAGAAATGCCCGTCAGTTCGTCGGTGCCGCTATCTGGCGCGATCACAATTGCGAGTGACTGACTGCCGCGCGACATCACGCCGGTGTGATGGAACACAAAACTGCCACGCTTTCCATTCAGAGTTCCAGACACGCGTTCAATTGCAACGTACGCTGCTGATCCCTGAATGTTTCCCATTCCGGTCAGCATCTGGCCCTTGCTGGTTGCAACGAGATCACCAGCAAACTGCTTGTCGATCGTCATACGCCCCAGCGTAAGCGCGTCGGCATACGCGTCGGCAGTCTGCGGCGTCAATTGTACATCGAAGGTTCCGCGAGCGTGTTGCGTCATGAGGCAATTGGCGAGGTGAAGGGACGGCGCAGAGCCACGTTCGCTCGCACGCGCAATCTACGCAATTACATTCGCGCGCTCCTCTGCCCCAAAACTGTCGTCACAGAACGAACACGGGTGGCACCGATAACCGATGCCACCCGTATTCGCCCTCCCGACAGCGCTGATCGAGCCGTGGGTGGAGTGTCCCGCCACCCCACACGCACACGCTGTCGATTTAACTCGCGCGCGCCAACTGCTGTGGCATTCGCCCCGACTGCGTCGGCGTACGTATCTCCGGGGTTTGTGGCGCACGCCACACAACAAACACATCGTCAGCGGTGCTTCCCATTGCAGAAACAAATGCGGCGTTGTCAAAGTCATTCAGCCGCGACTGCAGCTCAAGCAACACACCTGATTCAACGGCGACGGTGTGTGGAATGACCACTCCATCGTTGCCGCGACCGCGCATTACAATGAACACATCTTCGACGAATGGGCCACCGGACGTTGTCAGCACTGAAACCTCAGAGAGATCCGTCCACGCCACCGACTCACGCACGCCTCCGTCACCGGATCGGCTCACACCCCAATACGAGATATCGAGTGCGTCGCTCTCCTTTTCAGCGCCTCGAAGCGCAAACCAAGGACGAATAAAAAAGACGGCAGCTGCGCACGCAAACCCGCCGAGCAGCCACCACCCAAAATTGTCACCTGTGCGCACCGCGAATACGCCACCAATGGCAATCGCAGAAGATGCAGCTATGGCGTACGCGTCTGAGTGAGTTTTACGAAGAATCATTGTTAGCTCCTGGTCCGTGGCGTCATCGCCGCGATCGAAGATCCACACCAATACACAGTGCAGCACCGGTGACCTCGAAGATCAGGACGTTCCCGTCCCGTTCTGAATGCACCAATCTGCATAATCGGGGCCAATGTGAGACGAAATCGTCACAGCGTTCGTCTGTTCCTTTCCGTTTCGTCAGCATTTCTGAAATATCAAGCGGATGAGTTTGATACTGCACGGCGCGACGTATTGATGAGTTTGCACCGCCGTACTCGCTCCATGAGAACGCACTTATCTCATCGCAAAATCTGCGAGTACAGTTGAGTTGGGTCTCAGCCACCCAAAGACCATCCCGTCAGCGCGCGCTACGCTCCACCTACGCGAAACGCTGATACCGCTTGCACCAAACAGCTTCTTGTGAAATATTTCACAAGCGCGCTTCGAGCACCCCGCGCAGGACGATCATCCGGTGCTCAACTGGCGTCCCACAGACACGCCGCTGCACGGAGTTTCCTGTGCCCGCAGAACCAAACACCAGCATCAGAGTTACCAGCACGCACGCGCTCGATCCGCGGCCGCATGTTGTCATTATCGGTGGCGGATTTGCCGGCCTCAGCGCCGCTCGAAAGCTTGCGAAGGCTTCGGTCCGGATCACGCTCATCGACCGCACCAATCACCACCTCTTCCAGCCGCTGCTCTACCAAGTCGCGACGGCGGTCCTCAATCCGGCGGACATTACCGTCCCCATTCGCTGGCTTCTGAGGCACCAACAGAACGCCACGGTCATCATGGCGGAAGTCGATACCATCGATGTCACCGCACACACCCTCACCCTCGACGCCGGCACATCAACCGTCGAGTGGGATTACCTGCTCGTCGCCAGCGGTGCGCGACACGCGTACTTCGGACACCCGGAATGGGAAGCGCACGCACCGGGCCTCAAGAGCATCGAGGACGCCCTCGAAATGCGTCGCCGGTTCCTCCTCAGCCTCGAAGCAGCCGAGCGCACCAGCGCAGAGGTAGAACGCAACGCACTCATGACGTTCGTGATCATCGGTGGTGGACCCACGGGCGTCGAGCTGGCTGGTATGATCCCGGAGATCACCAAGCACGCCATGAAGGATGATTTCCGGCGCATCAACCCGGCCAACGCACGCGTCATACTCGTTGAAAGCAGCGCCGAGGTGCTCGATCATCTTCCACTGCCGCTCGCGCAACGTGCGCGCCGAGATCTCGAGTCACTGGGCGTCGAAGTCCGCTGCAATACGAAGGTTACTGATGTGGACGACGACGGCGTGACGCTCACCAGCGGCGAACGAATTCTCGCGCACACCGTGTTCTGGGGCGCAGGCAATCAGGCGTCACCGTTAGCCAAACTCCTCGGCGCACCGGTAGATCGCGGCGGACGCGTTATCGTCGAGGCCGATTTGTCAGTGCCGGGAAGTCGGACTGTCTTTGCGATTGGCGATATCGCGGCGGTCACGAAGGCCGACGGCAAGCCAATACCGGCAGTCGCGCCGGCTGCGAATCAGATGGGTGAACACGCGGCGCGTTCAATTCTCGATGATCTCGCCGCAAGGCCGCGTAAACCGTTCGTGTATTTAAACAAGGGTGACCTTGCCACCATCGGTCGTCATCGCGCCGTTGCGGTCGTGGGGAAGCTCCAGATGCAAGGCTACGTCGCGTGGCTGGCGTGGCTCTTCATCCACATTCTCTATCTCGCTGGGTTTCGGAACCGAGTCACGGTGTTCGTGCAGTGGGCGTATCAGTACTTTACGTATCAGCGTGGCGTGCGCCTTATCACCGGCACCACCGCGCACCGGCTGCTGCGAACAAGCCGCGAGCGAGAGCGGGAGCGCAACGCTGAGCTGAAGTCGGGAGTAGAAGCGGCTTGACGAAGGGCTGTGGCATCGTCGACGCCGACGGGTGCATCAATATTTTATTCCAGAATGTCATGAGCAGCGTCTCACCAATGGCGCGGCTCGTTGACGTGATAGCGGCGCTGGGGTAGCGTCTCCTTATGGCGATGCCTCGTACGACGCCCGTTATGACGGACGCAATCTCCTCACCCTCGGCGACGGTCGCCCGGTTGGAGCACATCTTTGATGCGCTTCCATTAGCCGTTGCGGAGTTCGATGCCGAGCTGTTGCTCATGCGCGCGAATTTGCGTTATCGCACATTGATTGGTGCGCTGGTTCCGGCTGGCTGGCGGCCAACTGCGTACGATGCGTTCCCGAACGCACTTGCCGATTTAAGCGACGAGATTGACGCGGCGACAATTCGCCAGGAATCGCGCACGCGACGCGTTGCGTTTCGTAATACCGCGAGTGCGTTGCAGATGGTCGAGCTTACGTTCGTGCCACTCTCGTCGGGCGGTTTACTGATTGTTGGCAGCGAAGTCACTGAGATCGAAGGGTTGCGACAGGCACTCGCACGCAGCGTGGCGCAGCTTGAAGCGATCTTTGATGTGTTGCCCGAATCGGTGCGAGTGTTCGATCAGCAAGGTGTTGTCACGCGACAAAACTCACTCGCGCACGCCGATCACGCGTCGCAAGACCTGGCGTCATTGCGAGAATTATGGCGTGCTGATTTGCCGCGTCGCGTTGATGGCACATCGCTCTTTGTGCACGAGCATCCAACCGCCCGCGCACTGCGCGGCGAGTCGGTGCGCGCAGAAGCGATGTTGGTGCGACGCGGTCCCGACGGTGAGCAGATTGTCGAAGTCAACTCAAACCCACTTCGTGACGCGAGTAACGTGGTGGTAGGTGCCGTCACCGTCGAGCGCGATGTGACTGAGCGTACTCGCCTCGCGCGTGAGCTGGCTGAGCAAGTGCGCCGCGCGAATGAGTTGTATGCGGTGGTGTCGACAGAAGCCGAACGGCTTGAGCTGCAGGTGAAAGAACGCACCGCTGAAATCGAACGATTGGAAGAAACACGCAATCGTGAGCGTCGGCTGGCCGCGGTGGGACAGTTGGCGGCCGGCGTGATGCACGATGTGAATAACGCGCTCAATCCAATTGTCGCCGCGGCGCATCTGCTGCAACTGCACGCTAATAATCCGGAGAAGGTGCGCGACTACGCGATCCGAATTGCGCGGGCAGCTGAGACGGGAGCGGCTACTGCATCACGCGTCGGTCGATTTTTACGGCAGGATCCAATTTCGCTGGCGGCCAATGCGGCGGTGGATCTCGCAATTGTCACCGACGAAGTGATTGCCATGACGCGGCCTATCTGGGCCGAGCGCGTTGGCGGCGGTGCAGTGGTGCTGGAGCGCGAGATGGCTAGCGGCGTGTTCGCACGTGCTGTGGCGGGCGAAGTGCGTGAAGCGCTGCTGAACCTTATCCAGAATGCGCTTGATGCAATGAAGGGCGGCGGAACGCTGGGCATCACGGTGCGACGCGATCGGAGTAGCGCGATTGTCGAGGTGATGGATTCGGGCCATGGTATGAGTGCTGAAGTACGCGAGCGCGCGTTCGAGCCCTTCTTCAGCACCAAGGGCGCAAACGGCAGCGGCCTCGGTTTGGCCGAAGTGTACGGCGTGATCAAAAGACACAATGGTCGCGTGGAAATTGAATCGGAAGTTGGGCAAGGGACGTTGGTGCGATTGGTGTTTCCGGTTGCCGATCCAATGACACTTACTCCGCCGGTGGTAGAAGCAATTGATCCGGCTCGTTTGGCGCCGCGTCGCATTTTAGTGGTTGAGGATCATCCCGATGGCCGAGAGTTGTTGACGCAGGTGCTGCAAATGGCTGGGCATGAGGTGAGCGCAGTTGCGACTGTCGCCGCCGCCGACGCTGCGCTTGAATCTGCCGGTAGCGCAATCGACGTTGTGATCACCGATATCGGTCTCCCCGACGGTGTCGGCACTGACTTGGCGGCACGCATTCGACTGCGCTGGCCATCTATTCGCGTCGGCGTCATCACTGGTTGGGAACTCCGACCAGAGGCGATGGTTGATGCGCATTTTTCGTTGCGCAAACCACTGATCGCAGAAGAACTATTGGCGATGGTTGCCGCGAGATAGGCGAGTTTGGTTCAACTGCTGAGACGGTGATCGCCGGACATGCAGGTCGAATGCGCGCGCCGGGGGAGCACATCCGGCTGACAAATCGCTACATTCCCCGAGCTTGCGTGCCCACTCGGGCTCCCTCCCACCGCAATTCCGCAAAGGCTGGTTCATGGCTGATTCCGCAATCCGGGTAGTTCTCGCGGATGATGATGTGCACGCGCGGCCGCTGTTGAGCGAGCTGCTGGTTTCTATGGGGTACGCCGTTGTCGGTGAAGCGGGTACCGGTCGTGAGGCGATCGCGGTCGCGGCGGACGTTGTGCCGGATGTTGTGTTGCTCGATGTGCACATGCCTGATGGCAGCGGCATTGATGCGGCGAAGGCAATCACGGCTACTGGCGCGCCAACTGCAGTCGTGCTCTTTAGTGGCGATCCGACGGTGTCGTTGAGTGCTGAAGATGCGCGCGCCACGGCAGCGATCGCGTTTCTGCCAAAGCCCGCGCCGCCAGGCATTCTCGACAGTACGCTTCGCCTTGCTGTCGCGCGTGCTCGTGAACTCTCAGAGAGCCGTCAGGACGCCGCGTTTTGGAAGCAGAAACTCGAAGAGCGAAAGCTGATCGAGCGTGCCAAAGGCATCCTGATGCGTCGCACCGGCAGCACCGAGCAGGAAGCGTATCGCATCATGCAGCGCAGCTCGCAGGACAATTCGGTGCCGATGTCGCAGATCGCCCAAGCGGTGATCGACAGCGAGCCGGGGGCCAAGCGCAACGAAGAGCCCGCGGCGAAGAAGGCAGAGCCGGTCGCATAGTTTTGCTATGCTGGGCTTGGGCATTCGTGAGATCGCAACGAGGCGCACCAAACTGGTGCGCCTCGTTGCGTTAGTGCGTGAGTGGCCGCCCATGCTGTTGTCTAGCTAGACTAGCCCGAATGCTTTCAGCCCATGAGGTGGTGTAATGGTTGGTCGTGCGCGCGTCGCGATCGCAGCGATGATTGTGACGAGTGTGGTCAGCGGCGCGGTCGGCGCCGTTGACGCACAGGCGCCGTGCGTGCGCCTTGATACGAGCTGGTGGCTGGTTGGTGCGGCGCGAGTTTTTCAGAGTAGCGGTGACGAGCCGCGCAGCGTTGGCATGAGTCTGGAGCGGCACTTCGTCGATCGTCGGATTCTTCACAAAACTGCCACCGGCTTTCGACTCGACATTCAGCGCGTGAAACTCGGCCTGCGCGACACGAGCGTCACCATCACCGTGGAGTACGGTGAAAATGGCGGTGTGACGAAACGCTCCGGAGATGCCGAGAGTCTGGCGCAGGACGTGTCGTCGCTACTCGTGCTGCCGTGCGCAGCGATTCGGCCGGGATATACACTCGCTGATCTTGGCGAACGCACGGATACATCAGTGAGTGTGATTCAGCGCAGTGTTACGCATGTTGTTGCTACGCAACCGCTGACGGTCGCTGCGCCGATAGATACGCTTGGTATGGCGTTGGCAGTTGTACTCGCGCAACGCACAGTAACGGATACATCTCGCGGTCAACTGCTGCGCCAGATGCCCAATCAGTTGCGAGATACCGTCAAGCCGTGGAGCGTGCTCACGGGTGCTGAAGTTGAGCGGAAACTCGTTCGTGTGAGCGATGGTGCGGTGATGTTTCGGGAACGCACAAAAAAACTTACCGGACGTGGCTGGGTGCCGCCACACGCTGTCGGCGACACAGTCACAATTCGCGTTGAGCATGCGAGTATCGAGCGTGTTGTGGATTCCGTTGCTGCGGCTGGGATCATTTCATTTTCACGACGTGGCGAGTACTTCGTGAGCGGCAGTGCGCGCGATACGATTGGCGCGCATTACCGCGAATGGCGCGGCGACACGCTGGTGGTACGCCAAGTTCGACGCAGTGGTTGGCGCGATGAATTGCGAACGGTCTGGCGCGACTCAGCGCTGGTGAGTGCGACGTTGATTGAACCCGGAACGGCAACACAACCGCTCGGCCCATTTCGGCGTACGATGGTTGTTGACGGTGGATACCTGCGCGATAGTGGCGCACAAGACACCGCGAATGCCACGCCGACGCACGCGTGGGCAATTGCGCTTGATGGTTTTGAGGATGCGATTGTGCCGGCACTGTTGGCAATTCCGGCGGACTCGCAACCACACCGATTCTCGATGTACGGCGTGCAGGCAGATCGAGGAGCATGGCTGAATTGGAGCGTGAACATTGTGCCACGTGGCGCCATACGAATCGCGCGATTCAGTTCGCTGCAGCGGCAGTGGGTGGGCAGTTTCATTTTCACCCCCGCCGGTGAATTGATTCTCTCCGTGCTTGGCGGCGCGCAGGGCGTGACTCGCTTGCCCGGCGCGGGCACACGCTTGGCGGCACTACTTGAAGGGCAGCAAGGGAAATTCACGCGCGATGATTTGGTGCCGAAGCCGCCTGTGCCACCCGCGCCAACGCCCAGGTAGGGTGTCGACTCGCATCTTGCCCCAGACGATTCTGCTATAGTCTGTCTGCTCGGTGCCGTTCGTCCGTTTATGTTTCTGGAATGACAGAGCCAGTCGCCTGCCGCGCCGATGTCCATACACGACTCGAACGGGTCAAGGCGCAGATCTTTGCTCTCGGCGTCCGCCGCATTGCACTGTTTGGTTCGTTGCAGCGGAATGAAGCTCGTGCTGATAGCGATGTTGACGTGCTCGTTGAGTTTACGCCGGGCGAGAAATCATTTGACCGATTCTGTGCACTTGGCGATCTGTTGGAGCTGGTGCTCGGTCGCAGCGTTGACGTACTGACGCCTGAATCGCTCTCTCCATTCATCGGTCCCCACATTATCGCAGAAGCGGAAGATGTCCTTCGAGCCGCGTGAGTTTCTGCGTCACATTCTCGTGGAAGCGGACTATCTCGTTCTGGTTTGTGACGAGCTGACACGAGAGAAATTTCTTCGCGATGCCACGTTGCAACGAGCGATTGTCTAGAGCCTTACCACAATCGGCGAGGCGAGTAAACGGATCCCAGAGTCGATGCGATCGGCGCATCCAGCGATTGAATGGCGCGCCATGTCCGGAATGCGCAACCGCCTTGTGCACGAGTACTTCTCCATCGACTACGAAACCGTTTGGGATGTCTTGCAGAACAAAATCCCAACACTTTAGCGTCAGATTGCTGAGATCTTGAACCCGCTTACTTAGCTGACGCTCAGCTGATCGTCGCCTTCCGTGCCGTCACACTCTCCGGCAACGCGAAACTGAACGAGAGTGTCATCAACACCAGCGCCGCCGAAATCCAGAACGGCGTGCCGATCGACAGATGATCGAACGCCCAACCAAGCGCAATTGGAAAGACGACGCGCGACAGACCACCAAACGTCTGCTGCACACCCATGTACAACCCGCGATCTTCGCTTGAGATCACCTTGCTGAGCATCGCGGTCACGGCAGGGAACGTGAACGCGGTGCCTAGCGGCCAGAACGCAATGCTCAGTGCGGCCCAACCAACGCTCGGTGCGAATGGCAGCGTCGCGGTACCGAAGGCGAGCAGCACGGTGCCTAATCGCGACAACTTTGCCTCACCAAGCCAATCGACCATTTTGCCGAGCACGAACACGCGTGTGATCACGCTCATCACGCCAACGTATGCGAACAACAGCCCCATTGTTGCTTCGTTCGCGTTGAATTTTTTGTTCAGAAAGAGCGCCAGAATCGACGTCAAACCTTGGAACGCGCCAATCGCAATTGCGTAGATCCAGATCAATCGTGATGGTGCATCACCGGGATGCGATACCACGCGAGAGATGGCGGCCATACTGGTGCCAGTTTTCTTGCGCGGAATGGTCGGATCTTCATTGATAGCCTTCACCGCTTTGACGCGCGTTTCTGGCAGATACTTCCATGCAAACAGCATGTTCACCAAGCACAGCGCGGCGGCCGCGATTCCAGGCGTTGCGTCACCGGCCCACTGCGGCCATCCGCCCAGTGCAACCTGTTGCTTTCCGAAGGTCGCGAAAAAACCACCGAGTACGGGTCCAATCGCGACACCAAAATTTGTTGCGGCCGACAGCCAACCGAGCGCCTTCGTGCGTTCCTCAGGCTTCGTCGCGTCGGCGACGTACGCTTGAATGACGCCCACCGTGCCACCGCCCGCGCCCTGCACGATGCGCGAGAGAAACAACACCAGCAACGAGTGTGCAAATCCAAACACTAAGTACGCCGCCGCGCTTGATCCGAGAGCGATCATCAGCACCGGACGACGTCCCCACTTGTCGCTCAGTCTTCCCCACAGCGGTGCACTGAGCAACTGCGCCAACGAGAAGCTCGAGACAAGCAGTCCAACCATCAAACCACCAGCGCCGAGTCGCTGTGCGAAAAACGGCAGCAGCGGCAAAATCATCAACACGCCGAGCATGTCGACCATCGCGGTGATCATCAGAATCACCAACTCGCGCGGCACTTTGCGAAGTTGCCACACCGTTGCTGCCGTCAGTGTGATGCCGATTGTTGCAACGAGCCACATCGGTACGCCAGCGTCCGCGAACGACGGTGCCACAACTTCAGTTAGCGCCAAAACATCATCCTTCGGCGCGCCCGAGCGCAGCCGGTGGCACTGCACGCCCAACCACGCCGGCCAGTGCCACGAGAGTAAGAACGTACGGAATCATTGAGACAAATTGCGACGGGAGGACGCCTGCGCCCTGCACCTGTATCTGTACCGCTTCAGCGAACGCAAAGAGCACACAGGCGACACCGGCGCGTAACGGGTTCCACCGTCCAAAGATGACAGCGGCAAGCGCAATGAAACCACGACCGGCGGTCATTTGATCCGTGAACTGATGCTGATCCAACGCGAGATAGCAGCCACCCAGGGCCGCCAGCGCGCCTGACGCGATCACGGCGCCGTAACGGATCTTGCTGACTGAGACACCAAGCGTGGTCGCGGCTTCAGGTTTCTCGCCTACCGCCCGCACGCGCAAACCAAAACGCGTCCTGTTGATGACGTATGCGAGCACCGGCATCACGATGATACCAAGCCAGATCAGCGGGTCTTCGAACGTGGCGAAGAGACCGGTGTTTCCTTCGCTGCCGAACCCGGCAACGCGCGGTGAATTGGACGAGCTGTCAAACGCGAGTCGAAGAAAGAACCGTGTCAGACCCACGACCATCAGATTGATCGCGACGGCGGAGACAATTTGATCAGCCTTGAATCGAATAGTTGCGACCGCGTGCAACGCACCGAAAACAGCGCCGCCCAACATGCCGAGCGCCAGTCCAGCCCACGGATTGCCAAAGTAGAAGCTGCCGAGTGTCGCGCAGAAGGCGCCGGACAGCATGAAGCCTTCCAGCGTCAGGCTCACAATTCCTGCGCGCTCAGCCAGCACTCCGCCGGACGCCGCAAAGAGATACGGCACAGCGATGCGCAGTGTCTGCAACAAGATCAGCAGCGTTGGCTTCATGCGCTCACCGGCGCGGCTGCATTAGGCGCGGGCTTCGCTGGTCGTGCGCGCAACAGTCGGCGGACTTCCGGGACGCTGACTGCGACTGCTAGAATGACGATGCCTTCCAGCACTTCGACCATCTGCTTTGGTACCAAAGCGTGAATGGCCAGCCCACCCTGCGACAGCGTGGCAAAAAACAGCGCTGCGAGCAACACGCCGAACGGATGATTTCGGCCGACTAACGCGACCGCGATGCCGAGAAATCCCGCGCCGCCAGAGAAGCCATCTTCAAAATAGTTCTTGTAGCCCAACACAAAGTTCACGCCACCTAGTCCGGCAATCGCTCCGGCGATCATCATCGCACTAATCCACATGCGCGGCACGCGGATGCCGCCAGATTCAGCGGCGAGTGGCTGCAAGCCTACCGCGCGCAACTCATAGCCGTAGCGAGAACGGAACAGCAGCCAACTCGTGAGTACCACGGCGATCAGTGCAATCACGATGGTTCCATTCGCCGCTGAGCCGTGAAAACTTGGTAGATACGCGGCCAGACGCGGAATCGCAGTGGTTTCGACAGCAGGTGTATGCAGCGTCTCTGGTACCGCTAAACCTGTCGCAGAAATTGCCCAGTTAATGAACGCCAGCACGATAAAATTCAGCATGATGGTCGCAATCACTTCGTGTGCGCCGAACCGTGCGCGTAACACGCCTGGCACCATGCCCACTGCACCGCCGGCGCACATTGCGGCAAGTAAACAGATTGGAATCGCGAGCCACGGACCAAGACCCACTGGGAGCAGCAACCCAATCACACCGGC
This sequence comes from Gemmatimonadaceae bacterium, assembly GCA_031408755.1. Lineage (GTDB taxonomy): Bacteria > Gemmatimonadota > Gemmatimonadetes > Gemmatimonadales > Gemmatimonadaceae > JACMLX01. Next base: position 11,961 of record JANNWU010000180.1, read on the forward strand.
CGCAAATCCTCCGGCAGCGAGTTGGCTTTCTGCGCCGATGTTAAACAGGCCAGCGCGCAACCCAATGGCCACACTCAGCCCAGTAAACACCAACGTTGTGGCTTTGTAGAGCACCTGTCCGATACCATACGCGTTGCCCCACGTACCGCTCAACATCAAACGCCACACTTCACTCGGCGATTGGCCGTACGAGAGGATCAGCAAGTCGCCTGCTACTAATGCAACTAGCAATGCTGTTAGCGTCGGGAGCACACCTTCTTCAATCGCGGCGCGAGTTTTCGGATTCATTTCGCCGCACCGGTCATGTATGGGCCCAACACCTCTTCGGTAGCGTCGGCACGCGGCATCTCGACCACAATTTTTCCGCAATACATCACGGCCACACGATCACTGAGTGCAAGAATCTCATGCAGTTCTGCGCTCACCAGGAGAATGGCCTTACCCGCGCGACGTGCAGCGCGAAGCTGATCGTGAATGAATTCAATCGCGCCAACGTCAACACCGCGCGTGGGCTGTGCGGCTAACAGTACGCGAAAATCCTCGGGCATCTCACGCGCCACGACAATTTTCTGCTGGTTGCCGCCACTCAATGTGCGCGCAGGCGCGTCGGGGTCGGCGGGGCGAATGTCAAACGCCTTGATGCGGTCCTCGGCGAACGAGCGTGCCCGTGCGCGATCGATGTTGCCGCCACTTGAGTATTGCTTCTGCCGACCGAGAATAAGGTTGTCGGCAATGCTGTAGTCGAGCACCAGTCCGCGCGAATGCCGGTCCTCCGGAATGTGCGTGATGCCGTACGCGAGGCGCTTTCTGATCGGGAAGCGCGTGACGTCGGTTCCGTCGACTGTGATGCTGCCGGCGGTGATAGCGCGCAATCCGGCGATGGCTTCAATGAGCTCGGTCTGTCCGTTGCCTTCCACGCCGGCAATGCCGAGGATTTCGCCGGGGGCGATTTGGAGCGAGAGAGCGTCGACGGCGAGTCGTTTGCCGCGTGTACCTGGAATGGAGACGCCGTTGAGTCGTAGGCGCGGGGTGTCGGTGTAGGCGGGGGTAGGCGTGGAAATGATGGCGGCGGTGGTGGAATCGGTACTGCGATCCACGGTCATTGAGGCAATCATTTGATTGGGGGGGCCCCCACCAGCGTCACCGCCAAAATCTGGCGCAATCCGACGCGCACCAATCGGTATCCCGCTCGCATCCAACCGCACCTCACGCCCCACCATCGCCGTCGCAATCGCTCCCGGCGACGTCTCAGCAGTGCGCATCCGCTGCACCGTCGCACCGCGCCGCATCACCGTGATCCGATCGGTGACCGCCATCAACTCATCCAACTTGTGCGTCACCAAAACAATTGTCGCACCAGTGTCACGCACGGTGCGCAACACGCGCCACAACTCGTCCACTTCTGGTGGCGACAACACCGCTGTCGGCTCATCAAGAATCAGTAACTTCGCGCCGCGATAGAGCGTTTTCAAAATCTCAACGCGTTGCGCTTCACCAACACTTAGCTCTGAGACTAATCGCGACGGTTCACACGCCAGCCCAGTCTCGCGACTCAGCTTTGCCAGTGCACTCTCCGCAGCGTCACGATCGTAGTGCATGCCGCGCATCGGTTCGCGACCAAGCACCACATTCTCAGCCACCGTCAGCGTTGGCACCAGCATGAAATGTTGATGCACCATGCCAACGCCAGCTGCAATCGCATCAGCGGTACTCCATCCCGTCACGTCGTGGCCAAAGACTTCGACACGACCTGCGTCAGGTGAAAACATCCCGCTCAGCACGCGAAGCAGTGTGCTTTTCCCAGCGCCATTCTCGCCAACCACCGCGTGAATTTCGCCAACATTCACTTCCAACGAGGCATCGCGATTCGCACAGACTGGTCCAAAAAACTTGTCGATCTGTGACATCCGCACCGCAGCGCGTTCTGATAGAGTCTCGCTCACTGACGCGTGCTCGGCACTTTGATCTGTCCCGCGATGATCTGTCGCTCAAGGTCAAGCAGTCGAGTACGCACGCTATCAGGAATCAACGACTTGTTGTTCGCATCGTAGACGTAGCCAACGCCCTTTTCCTTTAACCCGTATGAATAGATTCCACCTTGGAACTGTCCATCGCGCACGCGACGAATGGTGTCATACACAACGTTGTTCACGCCTTTGATCATTGACGTGAGCACAAATCCTGGTGCCTCACCATACTGATCAGCATCAACACCAATGCCGTAATGTCCGCGTCCCATTGAACGCGCCGCTTCAAACATGCCAAGCCCGGTCGATCCGCTGGCGTGAAAAATGACTTTCACACCCTGTTGATATTGACTTAATGACAGTTCTTTGCCTTTACTCGGATTGCGAAACGCTTCCGGTGTAACGCCCGCGTACTGTGCGATCACAGTGCAATCGCGACACACATGCATCACGCCTGCGCGGTAGCCGGCTTCAAATTTGTGAATGAGCGGAATGTCCATACCGCCAAGGAAGCCCAGTTTTTTTGAGCCACCGGTAAGCGCTGCCATCGCGCCAACAAGGAACGACCCTTCCTCTTCACGGAATTTGATCGCGGCCACGTTTTGTGGCGGCTGAATCACTTTTCCTTGTGCGTCGGTGCCGAGTGCGAAATCGACGCCAGCGAACGAGACGTCTGGATACTCGCGCGCCAGTTCGATCAAATCATCGGTAAAAATGAAGCCGACACCAACCACCAATGCTCGGCGTTCCGACGCGAGCAATCGCAAACCCGCTTCTCGGTCCGATCCATCGCCAGGTTCAATGAATTGCACCTGCGCCTGTAACTCACGCGTCGCGCTGTCGGCGCCCAAAAACGCGCCGTCATTGAACGATTTGTCGCCGCGGCCGCCCATGTCGAAAACAACGCCGACCGTGGGGCCGTTGCCCGCTTGCGTTTGCGCTGTCGAGTTCGCTGAGGAGGGCTGAACGAACAGCAGACCGCCATGAACGACCGTCAAAAATCCGAGGGCAAAGACGAGAGGACGCATGAGCCGCTAAAGCTCGTCTGCGCAGATGGGTGCGGCAAGCGAAATCGGCGTCGAACGCGCCACGAGTTTGCGTTCGTGTGCGACGTACACTATCCTCGTGTATGCTTGACACAAAGCGGGCTGAACCACACACGATGACACCGATTCGCGTGGGCGTCGAAGTCGTGGTGTTCACCATTCGAAGCGACGCGCTGCATGTACTGCTTGCTCCCCGCGACATGGCGTGGCGACTGCCTAGCGATGCGATTCGATCTGATGAGACGCTTGATGTCGCCGCCCGCCGCGCACTCGCCGATGTCGCCGGTGCCAGCGAAGTATGGCTCGAACAGCTTTTCACCTTTGGTGATCTCCAGCGCGTCCCTGCGCAACGCACGATCAGCATCGCGCACTACGCGCTAGTTGCCGCCGAGGCGGTCAGCGAACTCGCGGAGCGCGACGCGCGTTGGTGGCCGGTGGCAGCGTTGCCGTTGCTCGTGCTCGACCATCGACGCATCATCGACTACGCGCTTACGCGACTCCGTAACAAGCTCTCGTACACCACGGTTGGGTTCCAGCTTTTGCCGCAGCGATTTACTCTCAGCGAATTGCAACGTGTGTACGAGGTGATTCTTGGTCGAGAAATTGATAAGCGAAATTTTCGCAGAAAGCTTGACGCCCTTGGCATCGTGAAGCCCACGCGCGAGCAACGAGTGAGTGTGAGCGGGCGTCCTGCGCAACTCTTTCGTTTCGTTGCGACCGAAGCACCAGAAACCGTTGGCGCACCCGAACCGATCCTCGCCGCACAAGCGCCCGTGCATCTCGCGCGTATCAGCCCGGTGGTGCGGCGTCGCGGTCGGATTGTGCCGGTCACGCCCATCGAGAGTGCGCGCTAATGGTTGAACGCATCAGCACGCGTGTGCTCGTTGTTGGTAGCGGCGTTGCGGGGCTCTTCACTGCTTGGCGCTGCGCCGAACAGGGTCCCGTGCTGCTCATGACAAAGCGTACGCTCCGTGACTCCAATACCATGTGGGCACAGGGCGGAATTGCGGCCGCACTCGGCGCGGGCGACAGCCCAGAATTGCATCGACGCGACACGCTAGCCGCCGGCGCTGCACTGTGTGACGCCGATGCAGTGGATGTGCTCGTACGAGAAGGCCCCGATCGCGTCCGCGAATTGGTGAGTGCCGGTGCACGATTTGATCTCAACGCTCGCGGCGATTTCAAGCTCGGTAAAGAAGCAGCGCATTCGCGTCGGCGTATTGTGCACGCCCGCGGTGATCAAACCGGCGCGGAGGTCTCGCGCACATTGATTGAGCGCGTGCACGCATCGCCGAATGTGCAGGTGCTCGAAACCGCGCGCGTACTTGAGCTCATCCTCGTGAACGGCCGCTGCGTTGGTGTCCGCGCCGCAATTTCAGGTCGCGCGGCGGAGGTGTATGCGGAAGCCGTTGTGATCGCGACGGGCGGGCTTGGTCAGGTGTATCGCTACACCACCAACCCCACCGTGGCGACCGGTGACGGTTTCGCCATCGCGCATCGTGCGGGCGCGCGCATGGCTGACATGGAGTTCGTTCAGTTTCATCCCACGGCGCTTGCGACGAGCGAGAATCCACTTGCGTTGGTGAGTGAAGCGGTGCGCGGCGAAGGCGCGATTTTGCTGGATGGAAATGGTCGACGCTTCATGACGGAGAAGCACAAGCTCGCGGAACTTGCGCCTCGTGATATTGTGGCGCGCGAAATTTTCCGTGCCCAAGAACGTGCCGGAATCGTACACCTTGATGCGCGCGCAATTACGGACTTTGATACGCGATTTCCCGGAATTTTTCACCTCTGTACGGCGCGCGGTGTCAATCCGCTTACCGATCTCATTCCGGTCACACCCGCTGCGCATTACATGATGGGCGGTGTTGTGACGGATCTTGATGGTCGCACGACAGTGCCCGGCATGTATGCATGTGGTGAAGTGGCGTGTACCGGTGTGCATGGCGCAAACCGGCTCGCATCAAATTCACTGTTGGAAGGTCTGGTATTCGCGGAACGTGTATCGCGTGACGTCGCAACGTTGCAGTTGCACGGCATTGCCGCACCGGCACCCGCAGAGTGGGATGTGCCAGTATTGATTGACCATGGCGCGGCGCAAGTTGCGGCCGATGCGGTACGACATGTCATGTGGAAGTACGCGGGCATTGATCGTACTGCGCGCGGGCTACGCATTGCAGTGAACGAGGTAGACGCGATTGAAGCACGGCTGCCTGTTGGCGCGACAGAGGAATTGAACATGGTGCAAACTGCGCGGTTGATCGTGCAGGCGTCGCTGCTGCGTAAGGAAAGCCGCGGCGGCCACTTCCGAAGTGATTTCCCGCGCGCCAAAAAGAAATGGCGCGAAACGCATATCGAATGGTGAGGATGTAATGACTGTACTCGAAACGCAGTATGACCAAGCGATGCACGAAGAGATTCGCGCGCTCGCCAAGTCACGCAACGCGGTGATTCTGGCGCACAACTACGAACGCCCGGAAATTCAAGATGTGGCGGACTACGTTGGCGACTCGCTCGGCCTGTCGCGCGAAGCAGCCCGCACCGATGCCGATGTCATCGTGTTTTGTGGCGTGCATTTCATGGCCGAAACCGCAGCGATACTTTCGCCGCAGAAAACCGTCCTGCTCCCTGACCTCGCCGCTGGTTGTTCACTGGCGTCAACCATCGATGCAGAACAACTGCGTTCCTGGAAAGCGGAGTATCCGGGCGCTGTCGTGGTGAGCTATGTGAACACAACCGCTGAAGTGAAAGCCGAGACGGACTACTGCTGCACGTCGGGTAATGCGGTCGAAGTGATCGAAGCCATTCCCGCCGACAAGACGATTTTGTTCTGCCCAGACATGTTTCTCGGTGCGCACGTCAAACGCGTCACCGGTCGCGAGAATATCGTGGTCTGGATGGGCGAGTGTCACGTGCACGCTGGCATTGATCCAGAGCACATCAATGCCATGCGTGCAAAGCATCCAGATGCAGAGTTCTTGGTGCACCCCGAGTGCGGCTGCTCAACGAGTGTGTTGGATGCCGTCTCGAGTGGCGCAGTTTCTAGCCGACAGTTGCAGATTTTGAGCACCGAAGGGATGATCAAGCGTCCGGCGCAGAGTGACGCAACGGAGTTTATCGTCGCGACCGAGATTGGCATTCTGCATCGCTTGCGCGGCGAGAATCCGACGAAGGTGTTTTACGCCGCCAATGATCGGGCGAGCTGCGCGTACATGAAAGTCACAACATTGCCTAAGGTGTTGCGCGCATTGCAGAACATGGAGCACCGCATCACGGTACCGGCCGATATCGCGGCGAGAGCGAAGCTGGCGATAGATCGCATGGTCGCGATTGGTGGCAGCGTACCATCCACGCCGCCAGACCCAGGCGTTGATCCCGGCGAATGAGCGCGACACCGGCAGTCATTGATCCCTTTGCATTTCCGCTGAGCGCGTCGGCACTGCGAACGGTGGTGCGCGAGGCGTTGTTTGAAGATCGTGCGTTTGAAGACGTCACCACGCTCGCGACGATTCCGATGGAAGCGGTATCGTCAGCAACGCTCGCCGTGCGCAAAACCGGTGTGATTGCTGGCGTGCCGCTCGC
>JANNWU010000181.1:0-15873 GCA_031408755.1 Gemmatimonadaceae bacterium
TTCAATCGTCAATCTTGACACTGGCGAACGACTGGAGCGCACCGGTGACGAGCCGTTTCCAACCGCCAGTCTGATCAAAGTGCCCATCGCGGTAGCGCTGATGGATCTGATTGCGCTTGGTCAACTTTCGCTCGACGATCGAATCAGTGTTTTGCGTGTCGAAAAGGTGCCGGGTGCGGGCATCCTACAATTTCTGCACGACGGTGCCGAGATCACGATTCGCGACGCGGCGTGGCTCATGTTGACGCTGAGCGACAATACGGCCACAAATCTGCTGCTATCGCGGGTCGAGATGCGACGCGTGTGGGAGTCGATGGAAAAGCGCGGATTGCCGCGAACGAAAGTGCATTCCAAAGTCTTTTTGCGGCTGGCCAGCGTGGCGCCGGATAGTTCAGTGAAATACGGACTCGGCGTGACCACACCAAATGAGATGGCGCGTCTGTTCGGGATGCTTGCGGATGGACAGGCGGTGTCGACAGCAGCGGACTCGGTATTGCTGGACATGCTGGATCACAATGACGACGGTCAGCTGTTGCAGAGGTACGTGGACGGTATTCGGGCTCCGCACAAGACCGGTGCGACCGACGCAGTTCGCACCGAATGCTCGATTTTCTACCTGCAATCGCGCGTCGTCGCGTGTGCGCTGACGAGAGAGAATATGGACCAGCGGTGGGTGTTGGATTCCGAGCCGCAGCGGACGATGGCGGAGCTGGGGAGGGCCGTGGTTCGTGCGTGGCCGCGGGCAGCTCTGACTAAATAGCCCCAAACAGCGCAGCGAACTGTGGCGCTCACGCAACGGTTTGGTGCGCCTCAGAGGACGGGGACCTCGCTTGTTACGAATCAAGTGACTAATCTGTCCACTGTTCGAGTACGCTAAATGCTAGCTGTAGAACCGTTTGGCGTTTCGGGCTGGCCTGCGCGGCGAAGTGCGGGTGGCTGGATTTCTCTGGCATGTGAGGTGCGCGTCTCTGTGACGCGTTATCGACTCATGTCTCTGTTGTGGAGTTCACGAATGATCAAGCACGCAATCACGTTGGTCGCAGTAGCGGGTATTCTCGCTAGGCCGTCCATCGCGCACGCGCAAACCGTCACGCCGCCTCCTGCTTTGGAGCCAGGCGCAGTTTGTGATTGCCCGAAAGGCGATACCCGTGGTGATTTGCGGAACCTTGCTGCTTTTGCTCCCCTTGGACTGCTGGGTGCACTCGCAGCAGCGGGTGGGCCAGGCCTTTTCGCGAATAGCACACCAGCCGTTGCAGCGCCGCAGAACGTTGCCGTTAACACGCCGCCGCAAACGCCAGCGCCTGTTCGTGAGCCAGACGTGACCGTCGGCGAAGGCGCGCGCAATGCGACCGATCCGGTTGCGCCATCACCGCGTCGCGTTGACAACGTCCCGGAACCTGTGTCTGCTGATTCGCTTCGCGCAGGCCTCCGTGCGCCGAACACCGGAACGCCGCTTCCATCGGTGCTGCTGCTCGGCACGAGCCTAATTGCTATTGGCAGTGTCACAGTTTTCCGCACTCGGAGCTAACCCGGTCGGTCTTGGCGAACAGCACGGGCGCGGGCGGCAACGCCACCGCGCTCCTCGCGTGTTTGGTCTCGCACTACTCGGTATCGGATTCGTCATCGTCGCAACAATTTGTGTGCAGTTGCTGCGCGGAACGGTCGCGCGTGAACGTGCGCGTGCTGAGTGGACCAAAGTGATGAAGTCGTCGCAGATCAGCGCGATTGCGAGCCTCGGGCTCACCAGCGTTTCCGCAGGCGCACCGGTCGTTCGCGTCATTATTCCGACCATTCGACTCGATGAAGTCGTGGTCGAAGGGCTCTCCGACAAAGATTTGTGGGCCGGACCGGGTCACATGCCCGGTACAGTGTTTCCCGGTCAGAACGGTAACTCGGTAGTCTCTGCACACCGCGATCGGCATTTCCATCGCCTTGATGATGTGCGTGTTGGCGACATGATTGAAACGCAGACGCCGTACATGAGCGTGATGTGGCGCGTGACGCAGCGTCGCGTGGTTGGTAAGGACGAACGCGTGATCTTCGAATCGCAGACGCCAATGTTGACGCTCACCACCTGTTGGCCAACGCGGTACGTTGGGCCAGCGCCCGATCGATTGTTGCTGACGGCGGAGCCGGTGTCGATGAAAGAGCGTGAGCGCGGACCTCGCGCGATCGAACCAGTTGCGAACGGTCGTCGCTGACAGCCTTTTGCAAGCATGTCGCGAAGGTCTGATCTGAACCGCCACTAAAGACAATTATGCCACCGCTTCGGATTCTGCCGCAGATCGCCGACGCGCTCCACAGTCACGTGCCGGTTGTCGCGCTTGAGACGTCTGTGCTCGCGCAAGGTCTACCGATTCCGGCGAATGCCGACGCCGCACGCAAAATGATCGATGCCGTACAGCAGTTTGGCGCCGTGCCAGCGCTGACTGCGATCGTCGCAGGTGTTCCGACCATTGGGCTGACTCCAGATGAGTTGACACGGTTTCTGGCGCGGATCAATGTCCGGAAAGTGAGTGCTCGCGATCTGGGAGCCTGTATCGCTGCCGGTGCTGACGGCGCAACTACTGTCGCTGCCTCGCTGACACTCGCGCGGCAAGCAGGCATCACGGTGTTCGCGACGGGCGGCATCGGCGGCGTACATCGCGATTCAGCGTTCGATGAATCAGCCGACCTCTGTGCGCTTGCGCGAACGCCAATGCTCGTGGTGTGCGCCGGTGCGAAGTCAATTCTTGATCTACCGGCGACACTGGAGCGGCTGGAAACACTCGGCGTGCCGGTGGTGGGTTACGGGACAGACGAGTTGCCGGGATTTTTCACCGTCAGCACCGGACTTCGCGTCCCGCATCGCGCCGACACTCCCGACGAGATCGCGCGAATCGCTGCCGCCCACTGGGCGCTAGGCGAGCAAAGTGCTGTGCTGGTGGTGCAGCCGCCACCGGCTGATGTGGCGCTAAGCCAGGAGACAGTCGACGCGGCGGTGACCGCAGCGGTTCGCGACGCCGAAAACGCAGGGATTCGTGGTGCCGCACTCACACCCTACCTACTCGGCGCGGTGCTAGCGGCAACCGAAGGACGGTCACAGACGACGAACCTTGCACTACTGGAGTCGAATGCGGGTCTGGCGGCGCGGATTGCGTGGGCGTTCGCGCACCTCAACCGTTCGCTGGCTGGCGGTGTACCAGCCGTATGACGGGGTGGCCGTTGATGGGGCTTCTGTTCTATCTTGCCTGCTGACGCTTTGCCCGGAGGACTGTCGCGATGGCTTCGCAATTCCTGTCGTCCGAAGAGTACGACGAGCGCGCTCATCAGCTCTACAATGATGGGCAATTTGACGACGCCCTCGTAGTTCTGCGCGAGGGTCTCGTCCTGTATCCGACCTCCGTGGAACTTCACGTTGGCGAGGGATACGCGCGCCTGGCCCGTGAGGAATACGCGTGGGCGCGCCGCAGCTTTGAAGAGGCGCTGACACTCGATTCCGAACACGAAGATGGTCTCGCCGGAATGGGCGAGACTTTGCTGCGATTCGGTCAAGTCGATCATGCGCGGAAGAACTTCAAGCGCATTCTCGAATTGGGTTACCACGACGACGTGGAGCTGATGCTCCAAGTTGGGCGCGCACTCTTCCGCGACAATCTTGTGGAAGACGCCGCACAGTTTTTTGACATCGCTGTGCAGCAGGAACCAGAGTCGGCCGAAGCGGTGAGCTGCATGGGTTATGCGCAGCATCGTTCCGGTGAGGATGATGCTGCGATTTCAACGCTGCGTCGTGCGTTGAAACTGGATCCGGATTACACCGAAGCGCGAATCTATTTGGCAAATCTCTTGTACGACAAACAAGAGTTTGAAGCGGCGTTGTATCAGTTTGAAAAATCGTCGCCAGAAGATCATTGGGATGAATTGGGTATCTGGCGCTTGATTGAATTGAAGAAGGCCGCGTACCGACTGCAAGACGACGATCCGGATTTGGCGCCGTGGCAGGCGCAACTCGAGGAGCTGAACGCCGAAGAAGATAGCATCGACGAGATGTTGGCCGAGATTGAAGCGCGTGTGATGGGCGACACCGACGACGACCCTACGTCGCGCGGTCAACTCGAGCTGTTCGGTACGTTGTTGGCAGAGATGCGTGATCAGAAAGATGCGGACGTTGCGCATAGCATTGTCACGCGCACAGGCGATTTGATCTCAGGTAGCTGGGATGCGATTATCGAGGAAATGCGAGACGCCACGTCTGGCGGAAAGTCGGTGTATGAGTTCATGTTGGGCGAAGCGGCTCGCGTGTTGGCGCAAACAGGTCAGCGCGTGCCCACTGAGTCTGCCGAAGCGTTTTTGCGCGGGAGCGCAGAAGCAGGTGTCTTAAAAATTCTCCACTGATTTTGACCACTACCCGCACGGTTTTCCCAAACGGTTTTACGCTTCTCGTCTGTGAAGATCGTGCGGCGCCAGTGGTGGCGATCGTCACGCGCGTCAACGCCGGATACTTCAACGAGCCGGACGCTGAAACTGGCATCGCACATGTGCTGGAGCACATGTATTTCAAAGGAACACCGACGCGCAGACCGGGCGAGATCGCGACCGCCACCAAGGAAGTTGGTGGCTGGCTGAACGCGCATACAATTTACGACGCCACGACCTACATCACCGTGTTGCCGAGTGCGAACTGGGAGCGCGGATTGGAAATTCAATTCGACGCATTTGCACATTCTGAGATCGACAGTGACGAGTTGCGTCGCGAGCTCGAAGTCATCATTCAGGAAGCGGCGCGCAAGGAAGACACGCCCAGTGCGGTCACCACCGAGACGTTGTACGAAGTACTGCACGACAAGCACCGCATGCGTCGGTGGCGTATAGGCCGCGAGTCAGGGTTGCGCACATTTACTCGCGAAATGGTGCACGGGTTCTATCGCAATTGGTACGCCCCGTCGAACGCAATTCTCGCCGTCGTTGGTGACGTGAACGCGGACGCGGTGCGCGATGCGGTTGGTGCACGCTACGGCTCGCTCAACGCGCATGATCCGCTGCCCAATCATGGGCCCGAGGAGCCGCGTTGGTCGGGTGCGCGATATCGCGCGTTGAACGGCGACGTGCAACAATCGCACGCAACATTTGGCTGGAAAACTGTTGGCCCGTTGCATCCCGACGCACCGGCGCTTGATGTCGCGGCGACCGTACTCGCCGCGGGGCGCGCATCGCGCCTCTATCGTGGCGTGCGTGAGCGCGGCTTGGCCATGAGTGCCAGCGCCTATCACTACACGCCAACGCAACTCGGCGTATTTGCAGTGAGTGTTGTCGGTGCCGATGATCGAATTGGTGACGCGCTCGCGGCATCGTGGCATCACCTGCGCACGCTGATGACCGACGGTCCAACAAGCGATGAACTCGCGCGCATTCGCACCGTTCTGCGCGCTCGACGACTGCGCGCGTCGCAGTCAATGGAAGGGCAGGCGAGTGAACTTGTTGCTTGGGAAGCGATTGGCGGCGCCGACGTTGGCGATGCGTACTGGAGCGCGGTTGACGCGGTAACTGCAGACGATATCCGCCGCGTGCTGAGCACATGGTGCACTGATGACGCGATCGCAATCGTCACGCATCGTCCCGAAGGCAGCGCGCCGTTAGCCGCGGACGGCGCGGAGTTGATAGCGAATTGGCACGCAACAACGCAGCCAACTCTGGCGATGGAATCGCGCCTGCCCGTGATCGCGTTGTCGTCTACGCTGCAGCCGGAGTTTGAGTCGCGCGTTGGTGATGTCCACGTCTTTCGTACGGCGAGCGGTGTTCCGGTGCTTGTCCGCCGAAAGCGCGGCGCGAAACTCGCGCAAATGGGGTGCTTCGTTCTCGGCGGCGCGGTGGATGAAGGGGTGCCCGAGAGTGGATTGACATCGTTGATGGCTCGCACGTCACTTAAGGGCACCGAGACGCGCAGCGCGGCGCAGATCGCCGAAGATGCGGAAAACCTTGGTGGTAGTGTGTCAATCAGCACGAGTAAAGAGCTCGTGGGGTGGACCATCAGCGTTCCGAACTCAGAGACAGAGCGTGCCGCAACACTGCTCGCCGATGTCGTGCAGTCGCCATCGTTTCCCGAAGCGGCGATCGCGGAAGAACGGTCGCAGATGCTCAACGAACTCCGCTCGCGACGCGACGACATGATGCGACTGCCGCTGACCGTGGCGCGTCAAGCGTTGTTTGGCACCCACGCGTACGCACTTGATGCGCTGGGCAGCGCGGAGGCCGTTGCGACGCTGAGCGCTGACACTGTTCGGGCATGGCATGGCGCGCGCGTTTTGAATGGCAGCGCTGTGCTGGCAATTGTTGGTGACGCTGAGCCCGCGTTTCTTGCACAACAAGTAGCGGCGCCGTTTCTGCTGCTGCAACATGGCATGCGTTCAAGTATTGCTGCGCCTGCGCCGTTGGCGCATGCAATTGAGATCGTTGAGCATCGCGAGAAGCAACAGAGTGCGGTCGCGATGCTGTATGGTGGCCCCGCGCGCCGTGACCCGTCGCGCTATGCTGCGGCGCTGATGACCGGTGTTGCGAGTGGGCTTGGCGGACGATTCTTCGAATCGCTTCGCAGTAAGCAATCGTTGGCATACACGGTATTCGTGAGCGCATCGCAGTTGCGCGAGGCGGGCATGATCTCGGCGTACATTGCGTGTGCTCCGGAACGTGAGCTTGAAGCGCGCGCCGGGTTGCTGGCGGAATTTGCGCTCCTGCGCGACGCGCCGGTTTCCGCAGCAGAACTGGACCGTGCTCGGACGTACGCGATTGGCATGCACGCGCTCCGCCAAGAGAGTGCGGCCGCGCAGCTTGGTGATATGGTTGACGCGTGGTGCGCTGGCGACGGTTTGGAAGAGCTTGAGGAAGAGGTGAGCGCGCTCCAGGCTGTGACGGCCGCTGATATACAGGCTATTGTGCAACGCTGGTGCGACCCAGACAGGCGCGTTGAGGCGATTGTTCGCGGGACCGCAGCCAACTAAGCGGTCGGCGTTGCGTTGTCTGTGACAGACGAGTGGACAGTGTAAGGAAGGCCGGCAACCTGCTGCGTCTTCCGTACGACACGTTTCCCGAGCCATCACAACGCAGATGCCACGATACGCACGGTACTTTTTCACCGCACTCGCCGTGAGCAACGCCGCAATTGCAACGGCTGCTGGCGCGCAGCAGAAGCCGTGGATGTTTGGTCCGTTTGAGAAGCCGTTGGACGTGAATCCAGTGATCGCGCCAACGCACGCGACCACGATACGGTCAGCGATGAACGACAGCGTGGTGCACTGGGAAGCATACGCAACGTTCAATCCGGCGGCGGTTGTTCGCAACGGTCGAGTGCACCTGATGTACCGCGCTGAAGACGCGAGTGGCGTAGCGCAAATTGGCGGGCATACATCGCGAATAGGAATGGCAGAGAGCGACGACGGACTGCATTTCACGCGTCGATCAACGCCGGTGCTTCAGCCAGAACGCGATGCACAAGCGCGCTATGAATGGCCCGGCGGTGTTGAAGATCCGCGCGTTGTAGAAACAGAAGATGGCCGTTACGTGCTCACCTACACACAATGGAACGGTGATGTCCCGCGGCTGGCAGTAGCGACATCCACTGACCTCGTCACATGGCGCAAACACGGGCCAGCATTTGCGAGAGCGGCTGCTGGAAAATTTCTTCGCACTGAATCCAAGTCTGGGGCGATTGTCACCCGACTGGTTGGCGACCGACTGGTTGCGACGAAGATCAGTGGCAAATATTGGATGTACTACAACGTGCCCAATATTCAGATTGCAACGTCTGATGACTTGGTAGAGTGGACACCGTTGGAAGATGCCGATGGAAATGCGCTGAAAGTGCTGTCACCGCGCGCCGGTTACTTCGACTCGTGGCTGGTAGAAGCGGGTCCGCCGGCCATCCTTACCGAACACGGTATTGTGTTGCTGTACAATGCTGGAAACCTGGGCACGCATGGTGATCCGCGTTTGCCGGCGCGCGTGTACACCGGTGGACAAGCGCTGTTTGATGCGCAGAATCCGATTCGCTTGGTTGATCGCACCGAACAACCCTTCATTCGGCCTACTGAATCGTACGAAAAGACGGGGCAGTATGTGGAAGGCACAACGTTCGTGGAAGCGCTGATTCCTTTTCGCGGTCGGTGGTTTCTGTACTATGGGACTGCTGATTCACGCGTTGGCGTGGCGGTGTGGGATCCCCGTTCGCGTCGCTGACAGGGAAATGACGTGAGCGCTATCTGCGCTCTTCGTTCAATCCGCGAATCGCGCGACGCAGCGAGGTGTTTGCCAATCGCAGCCGTCCACCAGGACCACGCAAACCTCGACGTGTGTCGTAGTCGCCTGCGTCGCCGACAATAACGCTGCTTACACTCTCTCGGGCGCTGGCCCACGCCAGCACTCCCCAGATGCCGCGGTCTTGCGCCGTTTCACCTTGCGTCCACGGAAATCCGGCGGTGAGCAGCACCGATTCGTCCTTCCGACGCTCGCCCGTTGCGTTGCGCACCGCGCGCCAGCGATCTGCTGCCTGTAACCGAGCCTCAAGGCTCACGCCGCCGCGAAAACCCGGTTGTAGGATGTAGCCGATACCATCCAACTCCGATTCCGCCGACATGACCCACGCTACCATCGCACTGTCGCGCGCATCGAACGTGGAGACAGAGGCGAGCACCTGCGTGCGGGGACGGAGTGCGTGCGCTGTATTGGCATATTCGTCCAAGAGCGGCTTCCAGCTCGCAGTGGAGCGCAGTCCAACAATGCGAGTGCCACTGCCGTTCGGATCGTTCAGCGGCACCAGTACATCGGGGCGCAACCGTCGCACCACCTGCTCCACCAGTTGCACGCGTTCGCGCTGCCACGCGGTTGGTGCCAGCCGAACGCGCAGGATTTCTTCAATGCTCCAGTCCAGCGTCACCACCACCAGCGTGCTGTCGTCACGATAGTTGTCGAGCACGCGCGCCAACGAATCGAGTGCGCGACCTGAGGCACCGCGCGGCGACACCGTGACGGCCAGAATGTCGACGTTGGCGCTGTCGGCGAGCCCGGTGTCGTACCGGAGCGCGAGCGGCGCCGGCATTCCGCTCAACGGCGGCAATATTTGAACGCCAACCAGCAGCGGCGCGTTCAATGGTCGCTCGCGCAGCGGAGCTAATGTCCATCGCGAAAAGCTTTGGACGCCACGAACTGCTTGCGGCAGCTCACTCGCGAATGCGACCACCGCGACCACTGCATAGAGCGCGATCAGACCTCGGACGGTGGCGTTTACGGCCCATTTGGCGCGATACGCTGGTGCCAAAAGCGGCGGTGCAATGGCGAACGGCGACCAGAGCGCCGCGCCGCCGGCCACATACCCAATCGCTCCCGCTGTCGCCGTCGGGATTGCATGCAGCGCGGTTGGCAGCGCGAGCCCGTTACCGGCGGCGTATTCAATCCACGCCGACGCGGCGAGAATGGCGTCGTAGATCATGATCGGCGCGACCAGCGTGCGTGCGCCGAGGCCTCGCGTGAGCGTCATGACCGCTTGCAACGCGACCAGCGTTAGCACCAGCGGCCAGAGCCAGCCCAGCGCCGCAACGGTTCGCCCATCGAGCAGCGAACTGCCGACGATACGAATCAGCGCGGCCGGGATCAGCAGAAGCCCAGTCGCTGCGGTCAGCGTCGCCCAGCTCCGAGGTGCCTCCGCCACGCGAGCCAAACGCCCAGCGAGGCCAACATCCCAAAGCAACAGTAGAACTGCCGTCAGCAGCGCAACGAGCGGGAGTACGACGCTTAACAGGGTGCCGCCTGGGCTGCCGGAATCAGAAACACGAGATGTGCTGGAGCAATCGCTGGAGTGTGATGGCACGCGATCAGACCGCGTCGGCCTCGCGCAACCGGCACGCTATGCCCACGGACTGGGCGTGGCAACTGCTGCGTGACGGTCGCGGAAAGGTTTCATTTGAGCAATGCCCCGCGAAAACGTTTTTACCGCGCCCAATCTGATCTCCCTTTCGCGCCTGGCACTCGCGGCGGTCTTCGTTGCGGTGCGCGATCCCGACTGGCGCCTGATGATGGTGTTGATGGCGATGGTCTCCGACGTGCTCGATGGCGTGATCGCGCGGATCTCGCACACGAGCACGCGGATTGGTGCGCTCATCGATCCAATCGCCGACAGGCTCTTTATGCTCGCCGCATTCATCGCGGTGGCAGTCGACGGGTTGATTTCGCCGTGGCAGCTCGGCCTGCTGCTGGTGCGTGACGTGATGACCGTGATTGGATGGTTTGTGGCGCGTAACGTGAGTTGGCTGCGTAGCATCACATTTCAAGCGCGCTGGCCGGGTAAGGGCGTCACGGTGCTGCAGTTCGTCACACTTCTCGCGACGTTGCAAGCGCAGCGACTGGTTGCCGGTTTGGCGCTTGCGTGCGGTGTGCTCGCACTGGTCGCCACGGTGGATTACACGCTGATGCTGTGGACGAACCGTGCCGGCCGACCCAATGACGACGAACGCGATCTCGCACCATCTGCGCCACCGCCACACGATGTGATTGTGTAGCGATGCGTTTGTACCGCCTATCATTGATTGTGCTAGCACTGTTCGCGACCGAGCTGCACGCGCAGCGCGCGCTTGTTCCGCAACGACGCAGCGTAGTGCAGCCTGCGATCCGCGCCGATGTGATCATCGATCGAGATGTGGCGGCACAACTGGCGGCCGGTATTGCCGTCGCCGCCGCGTACAACGTGCGCATCGCGCTCGATATCGGCGCGGGTGCCGTTCGGCGCGATGGTGAGATGCGCCCAGCGGGTCGGGGCGACTTACTACTGCGCTGGTTGAGCGATCCATTCCGACAATCACAGTGGGGGCTCTCGGCCGGCGGCGGCGTTGGTGTGAAGGTTGAAGATCAAGCATCACCGCGAGCCGTCGCGATCATCACACTTGGCCTGGAAGGGCCGGCGCGCGGACCATTCCAGCCTGGCGTCGAGGTTGGGCTTGGCGGCGGCGTGCGGATCGGCGTGACGCTGCGGCGGAGCGCGACGGCGCGCAGGCGGTAGTTCGACCGCTTCCATGCCGCGCACGCGGTAATTTGACTGCTTCCACGGTGCGCACACGGGAATTCGACCGCGTCCACGTCGCGCAGACGAAGACCAAGTGTTTACAACGGCATCGCTCTCAAGTCAGCGAATGCAATCCCGATACTTCAGAGTGCATCCCGGCCGCGCGCAGCGGTCGGGAGTCCTGTCACGATCGCCACTGATGCCATCCGACTCCGAATCCGCTCACAATGACGCCGCTGCACGCGCTGCGTCGCTCTCTGCACGCGCCAAGGATTTGCAGCGCGCGCAGGCAGAGGTGATGGATGCGACGGTGCGTCAGTTGCGAACACTCGCGCAATCGGCGGCAGTCTTTTTCGATCGACTCCCGTTGATGGAATTCACGCCTGTACTTTTTCCTCAGAATGCGTGGGCAATTCGACGATTGCGGCATCGCGTGCTACATCGGACAGTACGCGAAGACACCTCGGGAATGGCGATTCGCGCGCTGCTGCTGGGCCGCGATGGTGCGATGCGCATGTTTGTCGCGCGGTCTGCGCACGCCGATGACTTAGTTGCTGCGATGGAGCCAGGCGTTGCAATACCGCTGAGCGTGAAACGCAGCGTTGAGGCGTGGACGCCGACGTTGCGCGCAGCGGAATTCCAGCCGTTCGATATGCTCGATAAGCTCTGGCAAACGCTCGATGATGTGGAGCGACAGATCACCGCCGCCGAGCAGCGCGTTTCGGCGCAGCGAGCGGCTCTCGAAAGCGGCGATCGATCGGCACTGAAAGCGCCGCCGATGAGGAATCAAGCGGCAACATTTCAGGCCGACACCCGCAATGTTGTGGAACGAATTGCGGTCACGAGTGCTGAGCCCCGTCGCGCACAATCTTCGCGCACCGCGCCAATTCCAGAGCCAAATGATCCTTTCGATTGGGATGCGTTGGCGCAGGTCAGCACGCCTACAGATGCGGATGCCGCCAACGCGGGGTCAACTTCAACGGCGGAATGATTACGCACGCGTGCAGCAACAGCGCCGTAACAACAGCGCCGTAACAACAACGCAAAAACAACAACACCCCAAACACAGATGTGTGAGGGGTGTTCTCGTGTTCGTGAACGATCGTGGTGTTAGGCCGGAACTGTTTCGGCTTCTTCTACGTCTGCCGATTCTTCGGCATCCTCTGTGTCTGCCAATTCACTGCTTCCGTCGGATGCTAGCAGATCGTCGACGATTGCCGCATCAGCATCATCAACCTCGGGCGCAGCCGCTTCAATTGCCGGCGCATCCTCAATCACGATCGTTGCTTTCGGCGGTTGCACAAAACGCACACCCAACTTGCGCAACTCACTCACGTCGGCAGGCTTCAACTCAGGATAGCGACCACCAAAATACGCCACCGTTTCGTTGAACCACTCCACCTGATGTTCAGGGGACGCGCCGATGACTTCACACCGCATGATCTGTTGAAACAACTCGTCGCGCGCTTGTTCGAACGGGGTCGGCGGCGTCACTACTCGACGCTGTCGATTCTTTTTCGTCAAATTCACCTCATTGGTTGCAGCAGTAATCCTCTAAATCTACTCGAGATCGCCTCGATCTTCCAGCGACAAAGACACATCTGTGGTTGCAGCGACTCTGTCGTAGATAAGCGCCGCTAACGGCTCCGGTCGTTCCAACGGCAGGAGACGGCGTGCGCCGGGCAAGCGGATGAGCGGAAGCGCCGCCGCCGCCACCAACGGATCGAATTCGCCGGTGACGCGCACGGTGTACGTCTCACCCCGCCCAACGGTGGCGCCAGGATCGTTCTCCTCGGCCACGGCACGCGCCAGGTCTAAGAGATGGCGCGCGCCTTGGCTGCCGGTGTACGGTGCGGAGAATCGCGCCACCTGTTTGTCTGGCATGCTGAGGGGATCGTGGACGGCCTCTCGGAGCGCAGGCCCGATCAAATCGACCACACCAAGCTGGCGCGAGGAGATTTCGAGTAAGGCGGGGCCGGTCTGCCCGCGCACCGCGTCGATTTCTGGACCATTGAGCGCGTCGCCAGGCGCCGGTGAGCATAAAATCAGTGACGAAACGCGCTCTGGACGGAGCTCGGCCAGTTGCATGGCCACCACGCCACCCAAATCCTGCCCAACAGCCACCACTCGGCTCACGCGAAGGAGTGCCAGCGCGCGATCCAAGTATCTCGCTTGGGCCGAGACCGTAAATGGGCCACCTAACGGGCGGTCGGACTCGCCAAAGCCCAGGAGATCGGGGACAATTACTTGGCATCCGTTGGCGAGCAGCAGTGGCGCGACTTGGTGCCAGAGTGGCGCGCTGGTGGTGAAACCGTGCACCAGCAGGACTGCTGGCCCGCCGTGGCCGTATCGCAGTGCGTGCAGCGCACCCGGGCCAACCGGCAATCGCACGTAGTCCGCGTCGGGCGGCAGGTATGGCAGCACGCTGCGCGTCGCTGGCAGCCGGCGCTGCACAGGCGAAACCTGCGTGAATGCTGGGGTGGAGATGACGGGCGGTCGCGACACAATGCAAAGCTACCACGGCATGACAACTTGGCGCGCCGCGCCTGCATGTCGCCCTTCGCGCGCGGCGCCTGTATCAGTCCCTTCCTGCGCCGCGCGAGGAGAACGTCTTGGCGCGCCTCGTCACGATCATTTCGGACGCGCCACGCCAGCAGCACAATGATTTGTGCGATGCCGCACGTGTGCGGTGTCCCATGAATACGCGCCAGACGTCACCGGGAATTTTGCCGCCGTGCCGCGTTGGAAATTCTCGCGATACCGCTGGTATCGCTGTGGTTTCCGCCTCGCCAGCCGTCAAAATTCCCGGTGACTCCTTTGTGTCCCGTATTTATGGGACACCGCACTAGCGAGAAGCGGCGCGCCAGACCTACCCTTCCGCGTACGGCGACGACGCTGTTTGGGCGGAGCAGTGCGCCCCAGTGATATTGACTGCGTGTTGAGACAATTCGACCACTGACTGAACGGACGTCGCGTCCGATTTTCCCGAGGATGAACCATCGTGAGTAAGCAGGTACGCAAGCAGTCCAGCAATACCGGTTTCATCGCCGCATTGGCTGTAGTGGTTGTCGCAGGCGCAGGCTTCATCTGGTGGAAAGCGCAGCAAAAGCCGGTGGCAACAGTTGTCATGCCGACGGTCGCCGACTCGACCCTCGCGAAGCAAGCGAAAGGCTACACCATCGGATCGCCAACCGCGCCAGTGGAAATCGAGGAGTTCGCAGACTACGAATGTCCGGCGTGCGGAAACTTCGCGGCGCTGACCGAGCCTGATGTGCGAAAGAATCTGGTTGAGACAGGACTCGCGCGTTACACGTTTTACGATTTCCCGCTAACGCAGATTCACGCGAACACGATCACCGCATCAATGGCCGCCGCGTGCGCGGATGATCAAGGGAAATTCTGGCAGATGCACGAGGCAATTTTCACTGGTCAAGTTGAGTGGAGCGGCGTCGCAACCAATTCGCCGCGTCCTATCATCACGAAGTACGCACAGACGGTTGGTCTCGATATGGCGAAGTGGAATACATGTATGGATGCGAGTGCGCACGCCGATCGAATCAAGGCCAACTACGCGCTTGGTATGACAAAGGGAGTTCCGAGTACGCCGACGTTCTTTGTGAACGGAGTGCGCATGGAAGGGCGCTACAATTACGATGATATCAAGGCCGCAGTGACGGCTGCCTCATCGGCGACGCTCCCCATTCCATCGTCGGTTCCTGCAAGCGATAGCGCGAAGAAATAGCGCGTTGTGAATGCTTGAGAAACAGAAATGCGTGGCGCGCCTCTGAGCGCGCCACGCATTCTTGTTTTCCATGATCCAATTTCTGTTCCGCAATCCAGCTTCTGTTGCGCGATCAAAGCGAAATCGCGCTGTCCCTACCGTCGCCGCGCGGCTGCTTCATGCGACGCCGCAATACGCACCATTGGCAGCACATCATCGCCAACCATATGCGCGCCAAGCGGTGTGTTGCGCTCGGGTACCACGTCGTCGCCCAGCACAACCAGCGTGCGTGTCGCAACCGTGCTGGCTAACGGCTCCGGAATACCAAGCATGCGGATGTACGTCTCAATGGCGCGATCAAATGGCAGCTCTCCCGCCAGCGTATCCACATACAGCAGCGCGTTGCGTACGTGCGTCTCGAGCACCGCTTCTTCCGCGCGCGCTTGCGCCAAGCGCAATCGCCGTTCGGCCGCATCGCTGAGCTTTCTAGGGAACAGCGTGTCTGGAAAGAGCTTGCCGAGGAGACTCATGTGACGAAGGGTAAGCGTGGCGGAGCCTTGGGGCCAGTTCGTCTCACGATTCCTGCGCCTCGTACTGATCTTTCAAGCCTGCAACCACACTCGGGTCTGCAAGCGTGGTTGTGTCGCCAAGCGCGCGACCTTCGGCGATGTCGCGTAACAGGCGCCGCATAATCTTCCCGGATCGAGTCTTCGGTAGGTCGGCGCTAAACAGGATGTCGTCAGGCTTTGCGATCGCACCGATTTTTTCGCCGACAAACACGCGCAACTCATCGCATAACTCCGACGACGCGCTAAAGCCCTCGCGCAGCGTGACGAATGCAGCAATCGCTTGGCCCTTCAATTCATGATCCTTTCCCACCACAGCCGCTTCAGCCACCGACGGATGCGCAACCAGTGCACTTTCAACTTCCATCGTCCCAATACGATGTCCCGCAACGTTCAACACGTCGTCAACACGTCCTAAAATCCACCAGTATCCTTCGTCGTCCAGCTTCGCACCGTCGCCGGCAAAATACAGATCTGGGCGACCGGGCCACTTGCTGAAATAGGTGTCGACGTAGCGCTGCTTGTCGCCCCAAATTGTGCGCAACATGCTGGGCCACGGTTTC
>JANNWU010000182.1:0-3901 GCA_031408755.1 Gemmatimonadaceae bacterium
GTCCGGCTGAATCGGCTTCACGCGCATCCCGGGCGTCGGATCGTGCTTCAGGGTGGCCATCACAACCTCGTCAGTCTCCTCCTGCTTGTTGGAGGGCAGATCCTCATACGACTTATCCCACTGGTTCGAGAACTCAGCCGACAGGAATTTGATTCGACGCGACAATAGCGGTCACCCCTTCCGGCGACGCGCCTTCAACCCGTCGAGGTGGGCGACTACCTGTGGCTCCGTTCGCGCCACGGTCGAACGGCCCGCCTGAAAGTCAGCCTCGGCCGCCTGAATGCGAGCGCGCCCCTCGTTGCCGTGATACCAGAGCTGGTCGACATCGACGAGCTGCGCAGGAACAATCTCGATGACACCATCAGCGGTTCGAACGACTCGCAACTGCGTGGATTCGTCGACTCCCAGCTCTCTGCGGAGATCCAGAGGGAACGACGTCCGCCCCTTCGCGTCGAGGGTCAGGATGCCGAGCGTCGTGGCGCTGGTCGCGGTAGCCATATGGTGCCTCCCTAGTTGATGCCGGGCCGTTCGACAAACAGTATACCAAAAAGGGCGCATCCCGCAAACCCCAAATACCACAGTACCATCGTGGTGACGACCCGCCGAATGTCGCAGAGGTAGAAAAGCAAAAGTCGTAAATGCGATTTCCAGATGCCGTGCGAGGGCCCACGCCGCCCCTACCGCCCCACCCGAAACCCCGCCGCATACAAAATCCCCAACGCCGTCTTCGCATCCACAATCCGCCCATCACGAATCATGTCCAGCGCCGTCGTCAACGGCACCACTTCCACCGAAATAAACTCGTCAACATCCCGATTGGTCTCGCCACGCGTCAGATCATACGCCAAGAACAGATGAATTTTTTCATCCGTAAACCCCGGCGTCGTGTACATCGTGTGCATCTGCTCCACATGCTCTGCCGTACACCCGGTCTCCTCCTGCAACTCACGCGCAGCACACACTGCCGGTGACTCACCTGGCTCCAACCGTCCCGCCGGAATTTCGTACAGCTCCTGCAACGCGGCGTAGCGATACTGTTTGATCAGCATGAGTTGTGGATCAGCACCGCGCGGATCACTGAGAAACGGCACCACCGCGCTCGCGCCGGGATGGCGCACCATTTCCAGTTCGCCAATCGACCCGTCAGGAAAACGCACCGTATCAACATCCAGATTGATAATGCGACCGGTGTACGCGCGACGTGACGACACCTGCCCTGGTTCAATGCTCATTGCGCTCACTGCGAAAGAGTCTCAGCCGGATCAGTGACTGTCACATCACCAATACCCAGCGCGGCCAGCGGTGCCGCAATCGCATCTGGATCACCAACCGCGACCACTTGCAACTGCGCTGGATCTAAGTGCTTCTGTGCAACGCGTAGAATGTCTGCGGCAGTTACGTCGCGGATGCGCGCGCGATACGTGTCGTAGTAATCCGCCGGCAATCCGTAAATGGACTGCGTTGCGAGTGCCGAGGCAATCGCGCGCGTCGTCTCGAAACGAATCGGGAATACGCCATCCAGATAACTCTGCGCCAGCGTCAACTCGCTGTCCGTGACAACAGCGCTGCGCATCTTGTCAAATTCGTTGAGCATCTCTTGCACCGCCGCTGCGGTCACATCGCTCTGCACTGCGGCGTCCATCGAAAACGGTCCGGCCCACCGACGCCAGTCAAAACCACTGTGCGCGCCGTACGTGTATGCATGCTCTTCGCGCAAATTCAGATTTAATCGGCTTGAGAACAATCCGCCGAGTATCGCGTTGCAGAGCACTAACGGGAAGTAGTCGTCAGTGAGGCGCGGCGGACCGCCATGTCCAACACGCAACTCCGTCTGCGGCGCGTCAGCTTTGCGCACAATCTGCACGCGACGTGATGCGGGCTGCAGTGCATCCGGTGCCGAGATTATCGCTGGTACAACTCCACTCCACGCACCCAACACGCGCGTGACCATCGCTACGCCATCGTCCACAGATAAATCGCCAACCAATACGACCGTCGTCACGCGCGGCGAATAGCGCGCACGATAAAACGCACGCACCTGCTCAATGGTCAGCGCACGCACCGATTGCTCACTGCCACCATCGGGCCTCGCGTAACGTGCGCCGGCGGCATACAGCGTCTGCGAAAACGCTTCATCAGACAACGAACGCGGCTCACTGCGCTGCTGCAGCAATTCAGCGAGGCGCTCGGTGCGCAAGCGGTTGAATTCATTGTCAGGAAGCGACGGTTCAGTCAATACGCGCGCCATCAACTCAATCGCTTCGTTCAGTCGCGACGAGAGTGTGGTGAGCTTCACCACGCTGCCATCCCAATCGGCGCCCGCGTCGAGCGTACTGCCCATCGTTTCAACCAACTCCGCCAGCGCCGCGCCGGTGAGCGAGCCAGTACCCTCAGTCAGCAATCCTGCTGTGAGCTGGCTGACACCTTCTTGACCCAATGGATCTGCAACGGCACCAGCATCCACCAACGCGAGCACTGTCACGAGCGGCAGTTTTCGCACCGGCGCGATCACAACCCGCAATCCGTTTGATAGAGTGACGCTGCTGAATTCAGGAAAGACGTAGGCGCGCGGCGTACCGGGCGTGGGCCGCACAGCGTTGTGGGCGACGGTCACGCGGCCTCCGCCTGCTCAATCGCGCGCGGCACATACAGCAGCGTCGCGCGATTGTCGGCGGTGCACCACTCCTTCACAAACGCCGTGACTTGCTGCGCTGTGATCACGCGATAACGCGCCGGTTGCGCATTCACCAATGCCGGATCACCAAAATACGTCGCGAATCGCGAGAGCGTATCAGCACGATCCTGCGCGCTTTGCAGCGACGACACAAAATCCGTTTCAATCAATGCCAGCGCGCGCGCAAGTTCAGTGTCTGACACACCGTCGCGCACAAACGCATCCAACTCCGCATGTACCGCCCGTTCCAGCACATCCGCAGAGATCTCGCCGTTCGCCGTCGCGTCAACAACGAACAAATCGGCGCCCTTGGTCAGATCAAAGGTGTACGCGCCCGCATCTGCGGCTACCTGCTGCTCGCGAACGAGGCGGCGATATAAGCGGCTGCCCTTGCGCATACCCAGCACCGCCGCCGCCACACTGCCGGCGTACCAGGCGTCACTACCGCACGCCGGAATTCGCATTGCGACAATCGCGCGCGGCAACTGCACATCATCTTCTACTACTTCGCGTACCGGTGCCGGAAAGCGCGCTGGCACTGCGAACGATGGACGCGCCGGCGGTGCTGCATGTCGAGGAATGGCGCCGAAATACTCCTGCACCAACGCGCGCGCTTCGGTTGCGTCAAAATCACCGGCGATCGTCAGCACCGCGTTGTCGGGCGTGTACCACGTTGAGAAAAACTCCGCCACATCTTCAAGTGACGCTTCGCTTAAGTGCTCCATTGAGCCAATCAGCGAATGGTGATACGGGTGCGAGGGCGGAAAGGTCAACGCCGGCAACTTTTCCCACCATGTGCCGTACGGTTGATTATCCACGCTCCAGCGGCGTTCATTCACCACATCACGCTGCGTGTCGAGCTTCTGCTGCGTCATCGCAGGAATTAATTTTCCCATGCGATCTGCTTCAAGCCAAAGCGCCAACGCAAGCTGATTTGACGGTACGGTTTCGTAATAATTCGTGCGGTCCAGCCACGTAGAACCGTTCAACGTGCCACCAGCGCGTTGCACTAATTCAAAGTGCTCGTTCGCCGCTACGTTGGCCGAGCCTTGAAAGAGCATGTGCTCAAAGAGATGGGCGAATCCGGTGCGGCCTTCGCGCTCATTCGCGCTGCCAACGTGATACCACAGATTCACAGCGACCAACGGCGCAACGTGATCTTCTGAGTACGTGACACGTAGACCGTTCGCGAGTGTTTCAGTTTCAATCGGAATATGCATATGGATA
>JANNWU010000183.1:0-22636 GCA_031408755.1 Gemmatimonadaceae bacterium
CTCGCCGAACATCGTGACGATTCCGATTGCCGAAGCACTCCGCGAAGTGAAGCGCGTCGATCCGATGCACGACATTGTACGCACCGCACGCGCCACTGGTATCTCGTTCGGCGACTGACGGAACCAAATCGGGATTACGTCGACGGGCGTTTTCAGCGAGACAGGTGTCACCTGTAATGGACAAACCGCGGCTGATGAACGGTTGCCAGCGTGAGGTAAGTGATTGTCATATAATTAGTTACCGAATCGGGCGGATCTGGCACCGACCCTGCGCTCTTGGGGTATGAGAGCCGAGTGATGGGGGCGGCTCCGATACCGATTGAGGAGTGCGACGGGTGACGACTGAGTGGCGATATGGTGTGCTTTGGGCGGCGATGATGACTGGCGCGACGATGGTCGCTGCTCAGTCATCTTCAGTACGTCCAGAGATTCCCGCTGCTTACGAGCCCCCCGCCGGAATGTGCCGCGTTTGGTTGCGCGATGTTCCTCCAATGCAGCAGCCAGCGCCAACCGACTGTCGCACGGCGCTGCGCACGCAGCCGGTGGGTGCGACGGTGATTTACGGCCCCCAGCCCAAGCGGAGCACATACACACCGAGTGACTGGAGCAAGCCGTTGGTTCGTTCTGCGCGCGCTGAGGATCCGGATGCCTCTGTCGAGGCGCTTCGCGGCGATTCACGCTTTGACGATATGGGTTCGGCGATGCCAACCATGCGCAGCGCCGTTTTGTGGACAGAAGGACAGCGTCCGGCCGATTTGCAGCGATGGTTTGGGACGACGAACGTAGCGGCTCGATTTGCGATGCCTACGCGCGGCGGTTCACCAGAACGCGTGCAGTGGTTTGACGGCGACAACCGGATCGTGCAGATCTGGACCGATCGTAATGGCGACGGCCGCGCAGATCGAGTGGAGTTGTTCAATCGTGATGGTGCGCGCGTGCGCGTTGTGGGGCAGTAGCGTTTGGCAATACGCGGGCGCGTGGTCGGGCAGTAGCGTTTGGCGATATGCGGGCGCGTGGTAGGGCATTAGCGCGAAGCGATACGCGGGCGAAGTTGGTGCATGAGACTGTGAAGTTTTGAGCGTTTGAGATTGCGGTGCCGAAGGAAAGGTTGAAGGATAGACTTCGGTATGACCGCGACCGCCGCCCCAGACGCAGCGCACCGACTGCGTTCCATCTTTGGTGGATCGATCGGTAATCTCGTTGAATGGTACGATTGGTACGTCTATTCAGCGTTTTCACTTTACTTCGCGAAGGCGTTCTTTCCGCCTGCGAACCAGACAGTTCAGCTCTTGAATGCGGCGGCGGTGTTTGCGGTCGGATTTTTGGTGCGTCCGTTTGGTGGCTGGCTGATGGGTCGGTACGCTGATCGGCATGGGCGTCGAGCGGCACTCACGATCTCGGTGTTGCTGATGTGCGCCGGATCGTTGTTGATCGCGGTGACGCCGTCGTATGCAACTATTGGTGTGGCTGCACCGGCACTACTCGTGATTGCGCGCATGATGCAGGGCGTGAGTGTCGGAGGCGAATACGGCGCCAGCGCAACGTATTTGAGCGAGATGGCGGGCCCGACGCATCGCGGATTCTGGTCCAGTTTTCAGTATGTGACGCTGATTATGGGGCAATTGTTGGCGCTCGCGGTGCTGCTTGTGTTGCAGCGTTGGCTCACGGTTCCTCAGTTGGAAGACTGGGGATGGCGCATTCCGTTTGCGATTGGTGCGGCGTGCGCGGTGGTTGCGGTTGTGGTGCGGCGTAGTATTGCTGAAACGGCGGCGTTCACGCGCGCGCAGCGTGTCGCGCATGGTGCTGGTGCGAGCTTGTCGTCGTTGCGCGCGCATCCGCGTGCGGTCGCGACGGTAATTGGACTGACGGCTGGCGGCACCGTCGCTTTCTACACGTTCACGACGTACGCGCAGAAATTTCTGGTGAACACGGCGGGCTTCAGCAAATCGGATGCAACGTTGGTGTCTGCGGCGTCACTGGCGATTTTTATGTGTGTGCAGCCGTTGGTTGGCGCGATTTCTGATCGCGTGGGTCGACGCCCGGTGCTCATGACATTCGGCGTACTTGGCACACTCGGTACGGTGCCGTTGATGACGGCGCTCGGGCGCACGAGTAGCACCGGTTCCGCACTGTTGTTGCTGGTGCTCGCGCTGCTGGCAATCAGTGGCTATACGGCGATCAATGCAGTGGTGAAGGCCGAGTTGTTTCCAACCGGTGTTCGTGCACTCGGCGTCGCGTTTCCGTATGCGATTGCCGTCTCGATCTTTGGCGGCACGGCGGAGTATCTCGCGCTCTGGTTAAAGAGTATCGGTCATGAAACGTGGTTCTATTGGTATGTGACGGCGTGTATTGTTGCGTCGCTGGTTGTTTACGCCACGATGCCAGAGACTCGACATAGTGAAACGATGGCGGAGATGTTGTGATGCCTGTGTGGTTGCTTGCTCGCTGGTACCGCGCAATCGCATGCGTGATCACGAGCGCTCTCTTTAGCGCGTGCGCCAACGAGCCGCTGCCGCTTCCTGTCGGAACGCCAGCGATTGGGCAGTGGGTGTGGACGCGCGCGGATGTCGCGCGATTTACTGAGAGTGCCGCGGTACGCCCCGCGTTGGAGGCCGCAGTATTCATCGGCAGCGTACACTGCGATACCGCGACGAAAAGGTTGGTCGCACGAGCGGGGCTCTCGCCGCGCGTGCTGCAGGCGAGCCCGGTGAGTGCAGTGATCCGATTTGAGGATGGACTTGATCGCTGCAGAAGGGAGCGCGGTGCGGCGATTCATTTCAACGCGTCGCTCGATAGTGCTGTCAGCATTTTGCTCACACGAACGGGCGATGCGCCGTTGCGAGTGGTTCAATTAGATCACGATGCAGCAGTTCGCGCATTGGCTGCGTGGGCTGCGACTGTCAAATATCTAAGTCAGCATGCGTTGGCACGCGATTCGGTGTGGGTGACATCAGTTATCGCGCATCTGCGCGAGCCAGCGTATGGCGATCTGTTTCGCGATGTTGTGTGTGGGCATGTGCTACAAGTATTTGATACTGGCGAAGAGGCGACTGACGCGCAGGTGAATGAGGCGGTGCGCATTGTGGAACGTGCGCGGATGCCGTTTCGGTTGGGTCTTGGCGCGTTTGAGCGCGAGACGAAGCGCGGTGTGACCAAACACCGCGCATGGTTTGAGAGTGTGCCGTTGTTTGCGCGTACTCGGGGATATGCTGGACTGTGGGTGTTTCCGGCTGGCCGACGTTGGATCACTTTATTGAGAGATGATGCATGAGCTGGAAAAAATCGTTGGTACCGGCGCTCTGCATGTGTGTGGCAACGGTTGCGTTTCCGTGTGGCGGATCGGAAGTGTACTTCGTCGATGGTCCGCTCGTGCCAGCGCGCTACATGGGGGGACGAGCGCTTTCTCCGATGGCGGATGTGGAGAATGTGCAACGCGATGAAGTGCGTTTTCTTCCCGGATTGTTGCGCGCCGATTCCGTGAAGTTTGCGCCGCTTATTGGTCGATCACCGATGCGGCTCGCGTGGTATGACACGGTCACCAAGCCGCGCGTTGTTGGTCCAAGTGACGCGGCGCTGCACGCGGCGTGGGCGCGCGGCGACATCGATGCGGCCAAGCGTGAAGCGGCAAGCATTGTCGCGCGCATTATGTCTATGCCCGCGGACATGGACTCGTCACGAGACGTCGCGCTGATGCGCGCAGTGGAGACCATTGAGTTGGCACCGATTGTCGCGCGTGAGCCGGTGGCGATGCGGGGTGCTGCGTTCACGCGACTCGCGACACCATTTCGCACTCTAGCGCTGGATTCGCTGCCTGTTCTCGCACAGCGCGATCCCACTGCGCCGCGTCGTGCGTCGTTTGAGTACGCGGCGCTGCGAATCGCGATGCGTGACCAAATTCCGAATGCGAGCCGCGAAGAATTGCGAACGCAGATGACGCCGTCGCAGTGGAACGCGCTCCATGCACAGTATAACGATTGGCTGCAGAAGTACCCCACACATCCGTACGCTGGTTTAGTCAAATTCTCGCGACTGCGGCTGTTCTATCTCGCGTCACAGACGGACAGCGCGTGGGCGACTGCGGCGGCGTTGTACGATGTCTATCCAGCGCGCGCTGCGGCGGAGATGCGGTATCTGTTAGTGACAGGAATGCTTCCGCCGCAGAGTTTCTTGCTTGAGACAAGCATTCCAATTGAATTGCGCGCGTCACTTGTCGGCAACCTGACGCCATCGCGCGCGGCGTGGAGTGCGTTGATGGCCCAATCACTGCGGCAACCAACGGCGCCGTGGGCGGAGAATCTGCAGGAACGGTTGCTCGCGTCAATTGCCGTTGCAGATAGCACGGTGACTGCACTTCCAGAGTCGTTCCCAGCGTGGCGCGCGACTGCAAGCCCGATGTGGCGATACATGTGGGCGCTGAGCATGGTGCGCGTGCGTCGCGCAAATGACGCTGCGGCGTTCGCACGCGTACCATTGACCGCGAAGCAGGATTCACTCTTGGCACCAGAAGCTGCACTGCTGTCGGCGCGGATTCACATGCTGCGTGGCGCGTGGTCTGCCGCAGTGAGTGTTCCGACGCTGGATGAGTGGACGCGGCGTTACATACTGCGTGTACTGGCGCCGGATAGCGTTGCGACGGCGTTGGTGGCGTCAGCCAATCGAAACGTCGCGCGCGATGCACGGTTGGTTGTCGCCACGCGCGCGGCGCATCAAGGGAAGTGGGATGACGCAGCCGCGGCGGTGCGCTCAGTTGATGCGGCCCGCGCTGCTCGCTACGCGCGTATTGGCGTGTTGGCGCGCGACACAGTATCCAATGCAGGGTTGTTGCGCTTTGCGCGGGCTGCTGGAGCGTTGCACGGACAGCTGTTTTACGAATCAACTCGCTTGTTCTATCGCGGAATGGTGTCGCGCGACTACGAGTTGAGTGATGGGCGCCCGGCCGAAGCGTGGGAGTTACCGTGGTCGCGGGCGGATGAACGTCGGCGCATGTATGCGTATCTCCGGAGCAGCGCTGAGCGGTATGTGGCATTGCGTGCGTACGCGTCGTATCTGGGGCGGCCGGGCGTGAGTGCGGCCGAGCGACGCGTGTCGGTGCGTGAGGCGGATCGGATGTATCTGGGATTGATTGGGACGGATCCGTCGCGGACGAACGAGGGGTACTGGCGCGATTCGTTGCCTGGAAGTGCGGAGGCGCGGGTGTTGCGGCGGGCGGGAAGGGGCTCGTAAAACACTTCGTGTGACACTCGCAGTGTTGTTCTTCACCTCGTTCTTCATGTCGCGCGCGCGACCGTAACACACGTCCGTGATGCGTGGCGCATTGCGTTTTTTTTTCACGAAGCGTTGTCGGGCTCGCTGCTAACTTGAGAACAGAAACTCTCAGCATCGCGGCAAATGTCACAGCCGCATACACAACCGTCACACCTTCGTCGCACCTGCACCCGGTGCATTGTGCGCGCATCGCACATATGCGCTCTTCGTGCTGCACCCAATGGTGCGGGCTGCGCGAATTGCGCGCCTGAATCGTCCGCTTTTCACCCAAAAGCTGCTGAGGGCCGCGCGATGGAGTCAGGAATTGTGTCTAGTACGTCCGAACACGAAACAGAGTCAGCAGGTGCTCTCTCGTCACGTCGTGAGTTTCTTCGTAAGAGCGTGCGACTGACTGGCGGTGCGATGGCTGCTACGTCACTTGCCGGACTTGTTGCATGTAATGATGTCGAGCCGAGTGCTCCGGATGGCGACTTCGCGTTGCGTCGCGCGCCGCGTGGTGGTGGTGGATACGGGCCGATCAGCATGGACCCCGGCGGTTTACCGTTCCTCATCCCAGCCGGCTTTTCACTTCGGCAGATCAGCGTTGCCGGCGATGCGATGAAGCGCGCTGGCGCCGGCGCTGTGCCGAATGCACTTGACGGCATGGCAGCGTTTCCAATGTCGAATGGCAACGTTCGCCTGATTCGCAATCACGAGATGCGCGATTCAGCCGCGAATTCTATTCCGATTGGTACCAATCCGTGGGACGCAAAGGCGGGCGGCGGGTGTACGTCGCTTGAAGTTGCGTTTGATGCGACCACGCGCGAGCCGACGGTGGTGGATGAGTTCACGTCGATCTCTGGCACGCAGGTGAACTGCGCAGGCGGTCCAACGCCGTGGGGTTCGTGGCTCACGTGCGAAGAGACCACGGAAGGAATTTCCGGCGGCAGATTAAAGAATCACGGGTACGTCTTCGAGATCCCCGCCGCTGGGATGAGCGAAGTCGAGCCAATTGCATTGACGGCAATGGGACGTTTCTCGCACGAAGCAATCGCCGTCGATACGAATCTTGGGCACGTCTATCAGACCGAAGATGCCGGTAGCAACTCTGGTTTCTATCGCTTCATTCCGAATGTGCTTGGCGACCTTCGCCAAGGCGGGCGGCTGCAGATGCTCGCACTTGAAGGACGACCGCAGTACAACAGCACCGGTGGGAGCACACCGGTTGGCGTGCCGCTTCCTGCTCTGTGGGTTGACGTCAGTGATCCTGATCCAGCGGTATTGACCAGTTCAAACACCTGCTTTCAGCAGGGCCTGAACAATGGCGGAACACGGTTCGCACGCTTGGAAGGATGCTGGTGGTCAGCGCAGGACAACTGCACCTATTTCAACGCGACAAGCGGTGGCGCTGCGGGTTGCGGCCAAGTCTGGCAGTATCGTGCACTCGATACAAACGCTGGTGAACTAACGCTGATTTTTGAATCGCCGAGTCGTTCGGTTCTTGATGCTCCGGATAACATCTGCGTAAGCCCGCGCGGCGGTTTAGTGATTTGTGAAGATGGCGACGCAGGCCAGTTTATTCGCGGCTTGACGCGTACCGGTCAGATCTTTGATGTGGTGCGCAGCGAAAGCGAGAGCGATGCGACGGAGTTCGCTGGCTCATGCTTCAGCCCGGACGGTCGTGTTCTCTTTTTCAATACGCAAGGTTCGACCAGTCGCCTTGGCACTGAACGGGGTGGCACGTTCGCGATGTGGGGTCCGTGGACCACGGGAGCGCTGTGATCATGCGCGCATTCATTCACAAAACGTGCACAACGGTTGCCGCGGTTGCGCTGCTCGTGGCAACAATTGCCAGCGGCGCCAAGGCGCAGACGCTGAACTTTGACGACGTTGCCACCAATACCGGTGGACTCAACAACAATTTCAGTGCGTACAACAATTTCACGTTCCTCAATTGGAACGTCGCGACAACCGCATCACTCGGTTCAGGTGCAAACGCCAACTCCGGCACGAAGTTCGCACTGGGTCAAGACGATTTCTCGTCGATTTACCTCACCGACAGCCGAGATTTCAGTGTCTTCCGAATGTACTTGTCATTCCGGCAGTTCGACCTTACCGCGCCCGACAATTCGCCGGTGGGGATTACGGTGAACGGCTTTCGTGCTGGTGGTACTGATCCGGTGTTTAGTAAATTCATTCTACTGACGAATAGCGCTCAGCTCTTCACGTTCGATTTTCTGAACATTGATGAGATCACCTTTGAAACGGGGACGCTGCGAACCGGTAATCGGACGATGGCGTTGGCGCTCGACGATTTCTCGGTCAACGTCGTTCCAGAACCGGCGGCGATTGCGCTGGTGGCTGCGGGTCTCTGCTTGCTGCTGATCAGTGTTCCGCGGCGGCGAAAGGCGTAGAGTGGCGGTGCCCATCGTTCGCGCAGTGCGCTCGAATACACGCTGGCTGTGATACCTGCACCGCTTTTGAAGCAACCGTCTACATCGTCCGCGTGTAGGTGGTTGTTTTTCTAATTATCGCGCTGCCGCTCGCACTCTCTCGATGCGGCGATTTACTGAACCCGAAAACAGA
The DNA here is from genome assembly GCA_031408755.1 of Gemmatimonadaceae bacterium. Classification (GTDB taxonomy): domain Bacteria; phylum Gemmatimonadota; class Gemmatimonadetes; order Gemmatimonadales; family Gemmatimonadaceae; genus JACMLX01. The sequence goes on from JANNWU010000183.1 coordinate 7,831, forward strand.
GTAAAAATGCCGCTCTGAATAAGCGATTGGCGATTCAATGCGCCATCGCAACGTTCGTAGAAGTCGGCGACATCGGCGTAGTAACCAAAATCCCGTGCGATCCAGTTGGGATCAACTGCAGTGCGGACGCTTTGGATAAAAGCATCTCCGGAGCCAAGCCACTCGCTGGTGCCGGTGCGATGCACACCGTAGCCCGCGGGTGCACCTTCTCGCTGCAATTGCACGTTGGCCGCGCGCACGAGTGGCGTATCTACGACGTAGCTGTCAACAGAATGCCACTTCCCGTTCAGGCGCACTTCTGTCCACGAATGATCGACGTATTCGCTCGGCGATAACAGGCCGCGCAATACGCTGCCTGATAGCGCAACAAAATGTAGTCGGGTTGGAATCCCGCTGGCGCGCAATAGTGCGTTGAAGAGCGTCGATTTCGTGTTGCAGTAACCCACGCCAGCGTCGAGCACCTGTGTCGCAGTCATGTCATAAAACGCACTCGTGAAACCAAACTTGATTTGGTCGCGCACCCAGTTGTGAATTGCAACGGCTGCGTCGCGCTCGTGACTTGTGGCGCGGGTGATTTCGTGCGTTAATCGGACGATGGCTGGTGAACTGCTTTCGATGTATCGCGTTGGCGACAGCGTCGGGTCTGTCATGATTCAAACGGCGCGCCGACTGTAGAGTCGGCCGCACGTGCCGCAAGCGCCAACATCACCTGTGGCAGTGCTCGGCGAAAACTGGGCCCGAGCGCAGCGGCGAAAACAGGGCCAAGCAAACCGTCGAATCGAACGTCGTGCGTGAAGCTGGTGCCGTCATTGTGAGCAACCAGCGATCGCGTGATGATCAGTGAGGCCAAAGGCAGCTTCGTGACGAAGGTGAACCGGCGCAGGTCGGCGAACTCTGTCACGCGAAAAGTCGAAGTCCGGCCCCTAAGCGGCGTCGCCGACCCACAAACACCGGCAGCAAGGGGCGCGTCTGCGCGAGCGGCCAACAGCTCGCTGTCCCAGGTCGGCCACGCGGATACGTCCATCCACTGCGCCCAGATTCGATCCGCCGTAACTGCCGCGGTGGCTGTGTAGCTGAAGTGTCTGTTTGTGCCGGGCGCGATTACGACCGTCATACGTGGTCCCAGGGCGGTGATTTCTGGCGGACGATGGATACGGTGCGCGCGCTCAGAATTATTGACTCGTGCATGTGCGGCGGTCGGAAAAATGGTGATGAAAGAGAGTGGTATAACAATGTTATTGAGATTAGATAACATGGTTATGAAACGCAAGTCGGGATTTACTTCAGGTCGATTGCTCACGTCGGCGCGCGAAGCTGCTCAGGGCGCTCAGACTCTGCCTCGGGAGGCTACGTACACCACGACTTCGGAACTCTTCAACGCGACGCGTGCGATCTTCGTCGCCGAAGGGGCAAAGGCGCTGACAGTGCGGCGGATCGCCGACGCAGCCGGGTGCACGACTATGGCCGTCTACAGCCGCTACGGCGGTAAGGATGGCCTGCTGACGGCTCTCTTTGATGAGGGCTTCGACCGACTGCGCGAAGCGCAGATTGCTGTCGATGTAAGGCTAGAGCCTGAGGTGTATCTCGTAGCGCTCTGCGTCGCTTATCGTGAGACTGCCGCCAAGTACGGCGCTCACTATGCGCTGATGCTTGGTCGTGACAGTGGCGAGTTCACACCGAATCCAACCAGCCGAGCAGCGGCGTACGAGACGCTCGACGTCCTTATCGGTGCAGCGCAGCGTTTTTTGCAACCAAAGCGGCCCGAGGCAGGTCCGCACGCCACAGCGCTCGCGATGCAGCTGTTCGCATTCTGTCACGGTTGGGCGTCGCTTGAAGCAATCGGCTTCGGGCCACCCAATGAAATCACGGCACAAGCATTCACGGCGGCGCTCAGCGCAATGATAGAAACCGCGCGGACGTCGTAGATTCGACAGATGCGCGAAACCAACGACCGATATCTCCCCACCGATCCCGATGCCTTTCGGGCGGCGCGACCTGCACGTGGCCGCATCATTGTCATTGCACCAACGCGCGCGGCGTGCGAGACAATCGAACTCGCCTTCACGCTGCACATCGACACATATCTGGAGCAGAATCACGGCGCCAAACTTCGCGAGCTGGCAGCGAGCGGCGGCGGATTCGGAATCGTCGCAGGTACCGGCACGGGCAAGACACTTGCTGTGCGACCGATCGCTGAAACAATTCTCGGCGAAGAGTTAAAAGTTGGCGTCGTAAATCGCGAGCGTGAGGCGACACCAGAGACGCCGCAGTGCAACGTCATCATCGTTACCACTGGCATTGCACGTCGCTGGTTCCAAGATGGTGACATCGACTACCGCGACACATTGGTTGTCGATGAAATCCACCAGACGTCGGCCGAATTAGAACTCTGCCTCGCTCTTGGCAAGCGTGCGAAATGTCGATTTATCTGGCTGTCGGCCACCGTGGATCCCACGTTCTATTCGCAGTATCTTGATAGCAGTGGCGTGCTGGAAGTCTACAGTTTTGACGAAGCGAAGAAGGCGACAGTTGAAGTGCTGTCACGCAGCCCGGCAGATTTTCTCGACGATAAATTTCTGAAGAAAATGATTGCCGAGCGTCGCGGCGTGGCGATGTTTATGCCGACGCGCGCCGGAACGGAGGATGCTGCGCGTCATGTGCAAACGGCGTATCCGAAAATCAATGCACAGCATTATCACGGCGGCGAACCGATTCGCGTGATTCGACCGTACTTGGAAGAGGGCGGTGTAGACAAGCCGTTCTTTCTTTCGATGACGGCCGCAGGGCAGAGTGCAATCACGGTGCAAGGATTGGACACTGTGATCATCGACGACACGCGCTTCACGAACCTTGTCGAGAAGGGACGCAACGTGCTCACGCGTGCACACCTCGGCGCGAATGAGTTATTGCAGATGGCGGGGCGCGTACATGGTCGTGTGAAAGGTGGACGTGTGTTCATTCTCTCGGATCGGCGTATTCCGTTTGAGTCGCTGAAGCCGGTGTTGCCGGAATTTCAGTTAGCTGGCGACAGCGAACGGGTTGCACTGACTTGTGCGGCGATCGGTGTGCGTGCGGACGATCTGGAACTGCCGGTGCCGCTGGATCGCGCAGCGTATCGTCGCGCCATCGCTACGCTCGAGTCGCGTAACATCGTGGCCGATGGGCGCTTGACTGACTACGGCCGCGCCGTTGAGAAAATGCCGGTGGAACGGCCGTGGGCTGAGCTGTTGGTGAACAGCGACGATGATCTCGTGCCGTTCGTGGCCGTGATGAGCGGCGTCGAAAGTTTGCATCGGATGACGCGCGAAGATCGTGTGCTGGATGGACTGTTGATTCCAGGTAGCGATCATCTCACGGCGTACAACGTGTATGCGGAGGCGTTTACCAAGTACGGCTATCTGGGTAGCGTGTACGGGTTGTCGCGACAGCTCTTTCACGATGAGATCGCGGAGTGGGCTGAAGCGCGTGGTGTGTTGGTTAAGTCGTTGGAAGATGCGTCGTTGGCGATGGCGAGCGTGTATCGCTCACTGAATGCGCCACTGCCGTCGACACTGGCGAAGGCAACCGAAGCGACGCGGAACCGCTTCAGCGAATTGCTCGCGCAAGTGATGCCGTTCGATCTCGTAATTGATGAAGAGACTGCGTGGGGCGAGTCGGCACGAGTAGGCAAGACGAGTGTGTGCGGCAGTTGGGGCGCGGTGGCCGGAACGCTGCGATTCTTCGCCGACCGGATGGGCATTCCGCGCGCCTCAATCGAAGGCACGCAGATCGCGGCCGCACTACTCAGGCGATTCGCCGATGTTGGTGATTCGACGCTCGCATACGATCCGAATAAGCGGCAAGGGCAGCTGGTTCGGACGCGTACTGTTACCTATCGCGGCTTTGAGCTAGAGCGTGAATCAGAGACCGTCGATGAATTCGCACCTCAAATTGCCGACAGCGCGCGCGATGTAATCGCCGAAGCGTTTGCGACTGAGCGAATGCGGCATCCGGCGGTTGATCGCAATCGTCCGATGGTTGCTGAGGCGCGTGAAGTGTGGCGTCGGAGCGGTGCAGTCACGCCACGCGCATCGCAAGCAGACGTGGCCGCGTGGTATCGCGCGCGATTGAATGATGTGGAGTCACTCCACGATCTCAAGCATCAGCAGTTGCGCATGACGTGGGACGAATGGATCACGCCAACGCAGCGCGCAGCATACGACGAGTTGCCGCATCTGGTTGAAGTGCGCGATCGTCAGGTGCCGATTGAGTACGACGTGGAAGAGCGCGATGATGGGTCATTCATTGGCGTGGCGCGACTGCGCTTACCTGAAAAGCTCGCTCGCACGTTGGTCGTCGAAGAGTTGCCACCATTTGATCGACCGTATCGATTTGTGGTCGTGCGTGGTCAACGCGGCAGTGCGCGCGGTCGCACACTTGATGAATTGCAGGAAGCGCTGGATACGCCGTGGATGCCCGATGAGCTCGCGAGCATTGGCGATCGCTACGGGCAGCGTAAGGGCGGGAAGGAACGCTCACGCGAAGAGTATCAGCGCGGCAAGCAAAGCCGATCAGTGATTCCTCCAAAGAAAAAGGGACGCAAGGGTCGCTGATCCGAGCGTAACCACTGGACGCGTGTTCGCCGAGCCTCTGCAAACCGCCGCTTCGCCCACCGGTGTGTTTTCCTGTTCTGCGAATCTGCGGTTCTTCAGTTCTGTCGTTCCCAGGTTTTGCGGTTTGCAGTTTTGCGTGCGCGAAGCGCATTTGCGGGCGCGCAGCGCCTTGCGTTTTGTTGTTCGAGGTCTGTGTTCTATGGGCTGTTCTAGGGCTGTTGCTGCTTCGGCAAAACAGCTGGATGCGCGAAGCAGCGGTCTGCAGTGTTTGCCGAACTGCAAGAGCTTTGAACTGCTTAAACGCAAGGCGCTGCGCGCCCGCAAGCGAAAAACGCCGCAAAACTGCTTTGCAGTTGAGGTGGTCTTCGATATCCGCTGAATAGGACTGACCGGTACAATTAATGACGATATATGGCGCTCGATTCTAAGGTGTTCTTCAGACTGAATATCTCTAACATGTTGTTTTTCATACACTTAGCAAATTGAACCTTAAGGCTTGCAATTAGGACCGATCGGTCCTAGTTTATTGCGTGTGAATCAACGAAGATCCCAGATCCTAGACGCCGCGGCCGTCTTGATTGGCCGTCAGGGCTACACCGCGACGTCCGTCGACGATGTCATTCGCGAATCGCGCCTCAGCGGCAAGAGCCACTTCTACCACTACTTCAAGAGCAAAGAAGAGTTGGGATACGAAGTGCTCGACCGGCAGTTTGAGCGGTTTGCCGAGCGAGGTTTGGCGATCCTGCGGGAGCCGATGATAGATCCGCTCGAACGGCTTTACTTGTTCATCGATTCGTTGGTGGCGGCGCATGCCGAGCGCGGGTGTCAGGGTGGGTCGCCTTTTGGCACGCTAGCGTCGGAGATGGCGGACCAGCACGAAGGTTTTCGCTTGCGAATTGCGCACGTGTTTTCGCGCTGGTCGAGTCAGATACAATCGTTGTTGTGGGAGGCGCGTCCACAGTTGAACGACGACGTCGACGCGGTGCGCCTGTCGCGATTTGTCATTGCCGCGCTTGAAGGAGCGCTGATGATGTCTCGTGTGAAGCGCGATATCGCGCTGATGGAAGGGATCGCTGAAGATCTCAAGCGATTTATCGGGACGCACCTTCGGGCATCGGCCGCGAGTCAGAGTGCATCCGGATCACCAAGTCTGCCGAATGCATGACGCCATGAATTTCTCAGAGCCGTCCTGCAGTGGAGAAGGTTCACATATTATGCACACACCAACAGAACAGCGCATGCCTGCCGCGCTACAGCGAGTGAGTCGGCTGCCTGCAACTGATTCGGCGCCGGTGGATGGAGTTGAAGGTCGAGCACGGTTTGAAGCAGAAGCGATGGTGCATCTTGACGCGATGTACAGTTTCGCGTTGAAGTTGTCTCGCTCACGTGATGACGCCGAAGACCTGGTTTCCGATACGATATTGCGCGCGTTTGAACGTTGGGAGCAGTACCGGTTAGGCACAAACATCCGCGCGTGGTTGTTTACAATTTTGTATCACGTGTTTGTCAGCAGAAAGCGCCGTATCGATGCGCGTGAAGTGCAAGCCACCGACGAGACGGAAGGGTGGGGTGCCTTTGAACCAGTTGGTGATCTGAATCCTGAATCGCGTTTCTACGAAACGTTTCTTGACGCGGAGATCACAACGGCAATTGATAAGCTACCCGACGAGTATCGTATGGCTGTCGTGTTAAGTGACATCCACGAATTGCGTTATGCAGAGATCGCACACATCCTCGGTGTACCAGAAGGTACGGTGAAAAGCCGTCTGTTTCGTGGCCGACGGATTCTGCAGAAGAAGTTGCTTGGTTACGCGACGGATATGGGCTACATCAAGCCAGTGCCAGATGCGGCGTAGATTCTTGCCGCAACACAAAAATCACGCCCGGCGCGCAAATCTACGGCGCACCGGGCGTGATTTTTTTGCTACGGCGGCGGCGCGGGTTACGATGCTGTGATCGGTTGGAACACGACTATCGAGGGCACTGCGCGCATCGGTTCACGTGCACGATGGCGTGCTGCTTTCGCGCGATTGCCGCACGTGGCCATATCGCACCAACGCCGGCGACCGTTTTTGGTGCTATCCAAGAACACTCGACGACAGCGGGGATCGCTGCACGACCGTACGCGTCCCAATTCGCCAGCGATCAGCGCATCGGCGCTATCGTCTACAATCGGCATCATGAGCGCAGCAAACGCGTCACCGCCGGCGACAAAATTGCGCGTGTATTCACCGCTCTGCGTCATTTCGAGTCGACGCGTTCCTGCGCTGCGTCCAAGTACACGATTGATCTCGGCAACCGCTTCCGTGCGCGCGTCGTGTGACACGTTGCCGTGCTCAGCAAGCGCGCGCAGAGAATGTCGCACCCGTCTCGCGTCGAGCAACGAGGCTGTGGCGCCAGCCGGCTGCTGCTCGGCGCGACGCAGGATTGCAATACGACGATCGTGATCGATGACGCCTACGGCGGCGAGCCATTCGAGCATGGTGCCAAAATCCCGTAGCGCATCTCGACGCACGCCCAGTTCGATGTCGTCAGTATTGACGAAATCGAGCCAGAGACGATCGCCGACAAATACAAACGTGCGGCGATCGGATGGGGCGATGATGAGAGCGGACACGTCAGCCTTCTCTAAGGGGGATAATTCGACGTTACCCGCAGAAAGTGTTCGCGCAAGCAATTCGATAGTCGGGACGCCTAGCTTTGGGCGCATGACTGAGGCGTGGCTACTCCCGGATGTGCGACGCGTCGTGGTGGGATCGTTGAATCCCGTCAAAGTCGCGGCGGCCGAGGCAGTTTTACGTCGCTGCTCGCCAGACGTGGTCGTTTGTGGTGTTTCTGTCGCGTCGGGAGTGCCCGAGCAGCCGTGGGGTGATGAAGAGACGCGGGCTGGCGCTGTGGCACGCGCGCAGGCAGCGCTGGCGAGTGATCCCGGCTCTGATCTTGGCGTTGGCCTTGAGGGCGGCGTCGTCCGGCAACCGGACGGTGGCGTCATGAGCTGCGCATGGGCGGCGATTATCGATCGTGCGGGCACACTCGGCGAGGGTGGCTCACTCGCCATCCCGCTGCCGGCAGCAGTCGTCGCTCTGCTGAACGACGGCGTGGAGCTTGGCCACGCGATGGATCTGGTGGCGCGCACGAGTGGCACGAAACACGGTGGCGGTGCGGTTGGATTGCTGACGGCGGGCCTCATCTCACGCCAGGGTGCGTACGAGCAACTGGTCACGTTCGCGCTCTCGCGTTGGCTGGGGCAGGCGCTGTGGGATTCAGGGCGCGAGTAGATTCACGACATGTCACCCACAGACGAGACGACGTACTACCGCAAAGGCTTCGGGCTCAAGTCCGACGTGCAGGACACGCTTGCCGACGACTACACCGGGCGACTGGTGGACCTGCTGCGCGCGAGTGAATACACCTTGACGTCCGGCGACGTGACCGTGCGACTCGCGAAAGAGTTTGGGTTTTGCTATGGCGTGGAACGGGCTGTTGAGTATGCCTATCAAACGCGTCGCAAGTTTCCGGATCGTCGCGTGTTTTTGGCGGGCGAAATTATTCACAATCCGCACGTAAACGCGAAGCTGCGCGAGATGAACATCACGTTCTTGAGCGCGAAGGGCACTGGGTTCGACTACGATGGAGTGCAGCCGGACGATGTCGTGATTTTGCCGGCGTTCGGTGTCACCATTCAGGATTTTGAAACGCTGCGCGCACTGGGTTGCATCATGGTTGATACCACGTGCGGATCAGTGCTCAACGTGTGGAAGCGCGTCGAGAAGTACGCGCGTGATGGATTTACGTCGCTGATTCACGGCAAGCACTACCACGAAGAGACGCGCGCCACGGCATCACAAGTGCAGAAGTATCCAGAGGGGCGTTATCTGGTGGTGCGCGATATGGCAGAAGCGCGTTTGGTGTGTGATTACATCGAAGGAAAGTGGGAACGATCTGCATTTCTGGAAAAGTTTGCGGCTGATCGCGCATCGCCCGGTTTCGATCCTGATCTGCATTTACAACACATCGGCGTCGCGAACCAAACGACCATGCTGGCGCGCGAATCACTGGCAATTGGTGAAGAGGTTGGACAGGCGATGGCGCGCACAAAAGGTGCCGCCTATCGTGAGTCAAACTTCCGTACGTTCGACACGATTTGCTCCGCAACGCAAGATCGTCAGGACGCCGTCGATGAACTGTTGCAAGAGCCACTTGATGTGATGCTGGTGGTAGGTGGTTACAACTCCAGTAACACGATGTCGTTAGCAGCAATTTGCGCTGACAAGGTCACGACGTTCCATGTGGAAGATGCGGAAGGGATTGATCCCGACACCGGCATTGTACGATTTCGGCCAATCGGCTTGCACGCGACCGAGATCACGCAGGCTGGCTGGATGCCGGCGAGTGGGCCTGTGCGGGTAGGCATCACCGCAGGCGCGAGCACACCGAATAACAAGATTGGCGAAGCCGTTGCACGAATCTTCCAGACGCGGGGCATCGACCCGTCTGTGATCGGGTGAGCGCGTACGAATTGTCCGCGTACGCGCGGTATCTGGTACTCGGCGACGGATTTTCGGCGGACCTCACGCCAGCACTCGATCTGAAAGTGGCTGATGTTGGAGTGGCGCTTGAGCGTGATGCGCGTGGCGGAGATGTACCACCAGTAGGTGCTGGTTCGTTGCTGTTTCAGAATGACAATGATCGCTGGCCAGACTTCATTGGTGATGACCTTGTCACGCTCAGCGGCTGTAAGCGTATCGAGCGAATGGCGATGGACGGCGCGAACATCGGTGACATCTTCGACGAGCAGATTCTGACGCTTGAGCGTGATGATTCGCCGATACTGGTTACGCTGACCGCTGGTTCGATCGATCTCCTGAGTGCGGTTGCAACGAATCCTGCTGCAGCGCGCATGGACGCCATCATTCGAGATGCGGTCACGGGTGTGCTCGCAATCGCTGACGCGCTCCATGCATCGTTTTCAGATTTAACGTTGGTGCTTACGACGTTGCCCGATCCGACGGATGGCATTGGGCGTTTCACCGATCCGCGCGCAGGTGACGCGGTGCCAACGGGAGTTCTGCACCAGTTCAATACTCTGTTGCGAACAGGCGCGGCTCATCGGTCCAACACGCTCGTCGCAGAGAGTCACGCAGCGTTTCTAGGGCATGGCATGACCGCTCCTGAAGAGGAACAGTGGTTTTGGCGTCGCAATCCACATGAACCGAGCGCGGCTGGCGCATCGGCGCTCCGGGGCGTCTGGCTGTCGACGTTGCGTGAGGCGCAATAGCTCGTTTGAACGTTGTCGTTCATAGCTGCGCCCGTTTCGTGCATGCAGCTTCATTCGCAACACGCCGTACTTCACACACTTCATCGTGCCAACGTGATTCAGTCTGTGTTCTCGAGGTTTCGTATCGCCGTGATGCATGGCGCCGTGTGCGCGACGACAGCGCTGCCTGTGCTGCTCCACGCGCAGCAGACAACGGGAGCGCCGCCGGTTCGCACTGCATCGCCAACTCGCCCGCGGCAAGACACGCTCACCCCGCGTCGAGTCCCGCCGCGGCCACCCGTCGTGCGAGGTCGCAGTTCGTCAGATAGCGGTGCGATTGCGTCGCTCGATCGCGACTCAATTGGTGACACGCGTTGGCCGGTGCGTCACGCGGCGTATTCGCCGGGCGCGCTGTTGCCGAACAATCGGATCATCGCGTTCTACGGCAATCCATTGTCGCGTCGCATGGGCATTCTCGGCGAACTCGATCCCGAGCCAATGCTCGCGTTGCTGGATCGCGAAGTGGCTGCCTGGCGCGCCGCAGATCCGCGCACACCTGTTTTACCGGCGCTGCATCTAATCGCGACGGTCGCGCAGGGATCGGCCGGTCGCGATGGTCGTTGGCGTGCGCGCATGAGCGACTCGCTGATAGCGCGAGTCATTGGATGGGCAGAGCGTCGGAATGCGTTGGTGTTCCTGGACATTCAGGTGGCCAAGAGCACGATTCAGCAAGAGTTGCCGCTGTTAGTGAAATGGTTAGAGCGGCCGAATGTGCACTTAGGCATTGATCCGGAATTTTCAATGAAAGACGGATCTGATCCTGGTCGGCGCGTGGGTACATACGATGCGCGCGATATCAACTATGTGCAGGATGTGTTGGCTGAGATCGTAACGCGTCGTCGTATTCCGCCAAAGGTGCTGGTGGTGCATCGCTACACTCGCCCGATGGTCACCAACTCGCGCAATATTCGCTTTGATCCGAATGTGCAGGTTGTGATGCACATGGATGGATGGGGTCCGCCGGCGGTGAAAATCTCCAGCTATCGATCGTACATTCGTGATGAGCCGGTGCAGTACGCCGGGTTCAAACTGTTCTACAAGAATGACGTGAAGGGGCGAGCGAAGATTATGGCACCGGGTGAAGTGCTGCGGCTGTGGCCGAAGCCGTTGTATATCCAGTATCAATAATGATGCGCGTGTGGTGAAAAAATGAGCGGGTGATCACAGAGGTCGTGATCACCCGCTTTTTTCGGTCATGCGGGGTGCAGCATCTTGAATGCACGTGCCCATTGACCCGTGCGCATTCCGGGAATGCACCACAGCATACAAAGCGGTTCGATCGCGCGCGCAGCAACTGCGGTTCCGAGATCCATCACTTCCCATCCGAATGAGGTGACGATGCCACCGACCGTGGCCTTCGCGCTCTCGTTGTTTCCGCAGATGAACATGGTTGGCGGACCGCCGGGCATGACAGGATTGACCATCAGCATGGCCCCAACTGAACTAAATGCCTTCACGAAATTCGCGTCGGCGAATTCCCGCTGCAGCTGCTCCATCAGCGAGTCGTTCATTGTTGTGAAGTACTGTAGCACTCCATCAATCGGCGGTGCATCGGCGATCGGGTTAGTTGCGTCCATGACCGGCTTTCCGCTGAGATTCGCGGCACCGGCGAGACGCAAAGCGGCAAGCGCGTGCGCACCCTTGACGGCGAGCACCAAGATTTCTCCGTGCGCTGCGGCGTCAACAAAACTGCCGACCATCGCGCCGGAATGCTCGCCAGCCCACTCTCGCAGTTTGTCCGGATCTCGCGTCCCGAACATGACCGTGTGGCCGATCGCCATTAAGCCTGAGCCAAGTGTTTGTGCTACGGCACCAGACCCGAGAATTCCTACTCTCATTTTTGAAGCTCCAACGCGATAGGAAAAACAAAATTGGAAAGCAATGATCATGCTCAGCCAATATCAGTCATCTGGCGTCAACCTGTCCTGGCCAAATGGTGAGTTCTTCCGACTGCGGTCAGCCTCAGCGCCGCACAACTCACCTCCCAAGCGAGTTCAGCTTACGGCACCACTGCCGCGGTTGTCATCCGCGACAGCGTGTTCAGATGCCGTGTGATATCAGCCAGTTGCGCGCGCAGCGTCACCAGACGCGCGGCCGCATCTTTCGGTACGCGCTGGTCTGCGCCGAGTGTCATTCCGTACAAGTACTCAAGTTGCGACACGAGCATCGGGCGCTGATAGCGGCCCTCAGCATTCTCCAGTGCGCGCACAATGTCATCAGCCTCACGTGCCATCGGTGCACCGCGCGCCTGCATTTGCGTGCGAATGTCGCGTGCGCGGGCGAGTGATCGCTTCGATTCTTCGATCGCATCACGCACAGCAAGTTCATGCCGTTCTTGCGTCACCAACAGCTCGTCGGTGAGGGCATCCATACGCAAACGTGGATCGGATTGCACAATGAGCGGCTGTGTGAGCGTGTCGCCGTCCACAATCAGACGCACGCTGTAACGGCCAGGTGCGACCATCGGCGGGCGGGTGCCTGTCGCACCAACGGCGTGCATCAAATCCCATGTGAAGCGATTGTGGCCGACTGAATCCGTGATCGCCGTCGCAACACGAGACGATGTCCGCGGCGCGCGCATTGCCTGTTCGGTGCTGGTGCGCGCCGGTGAACCCGCAGTGGTGAATGTCCGAATAACCGCGCCACCGGCGTTGCGAATCTCGAGCACCGATGGTGACGCAGGCTTACTACCGAGCCAATAGTCAACCGTGGCGCCGGCAGCGGGATACTCCGGCGTGCTGGTTGATGCGGGCGAACTCTGATGGCGCCAGCGTATCGCAGCACGCGGCACGAGTAACTGCGAGCGTCGCGCCGTCATTGCATCCGTATACTGCACAAGCGGCGAGAGATCGTCGAGAATCCAGAAACCTCGACCCATGGTGGACAACACCAAATCGCGACGATGCACCTTGATGTCGGTGATCGGCGTGACCGGCAAATTGCGCTGCATCTGCATCCACGACGCGCCGTCGTTGTTGCTCACGTAGAACCCAAACTCTGTGCCAAGGTAGAGCAGGCCCTGATGCTCAGGATCTTCGCGTAGCACGCGCGTTGGTGTGTCATCCGGGACGCCATTCTTGCCGGTGGTAAGGCGCGTCCATGTACGACCGTAATCAGTGGTGCGATAGGCATACGGCGCAAAATCGTTGAGCAGATATCGATAGACTGCGATGTACGCGGTGCCTTTACGATGCCGCGAGACTTCAATGCTTTGCACGCGACCACCTGGCGGCAAATCTGCCGGCGTCACCTTGCTCCACCTCTCGCCGTTGTTGCGTGTCACATGCACCGGGCCATCGTTCGCTCCCGTCCAAATGACGCCCGGCTCAATAGGTGATTCCTTGATCGCGTACAACGTGGAGTAGAACTCTTCACCCGTTACATCGCGCGTGATGGGCTGACCGCTGACGCCTTGCGTACGCGGATCATTTGCCGTCAGGTCAGGCGATATACGCTCCCACGATGTGCCGTCATCACGCGAGCGATGCAAGAACTGTGATGCGAAGTACACTGTGCCGCGTGAGTGCGGTGACACGTCAAGCGGTGACACACGCTGAAAGCGATAAATCAGATCTTTGGGATCGTTGCCATACAACGACTGCGCACCAACCCAGGAATTTTGTTCTTGGCCGGTACCAAGATGCAGACGTGAAAACTGCCCTTTACATGCGCCGTAGATCACATCCTTATTCCACGGGCTCGGCACAATCGGACCAGTTTCACAACCCGGACCCTGCGTCCAGTACTGTGCCGGAATGTCTGGGCGCCCTTGAAACGGTGGCAGCGACGGCACGATCAATGTGGTGTTGTCTTGCTGCGCGCCGTACACGCGATACGGATACTGCCCGTCAACAAATACTTGATACAACTCGGCCGTGCTCTGGTTGTACTGCGTACTCCACGTGCGACCGCCATCGATGGTCACATTTCCGCCACCGTCGTTGGACTGCACCATGATGTCTGGATCGGTGGGATTGATCCAGATGTCGTGATTGTCGCCATGCGGTGTGGACAGTGCCGCAAATGTTTTGCCGCCGTCAGTGCTCTTCCACATCGTTTCGTTTTGAACAAACACGTTATCGGCGTTTGTCGGATCAGCGTCAACGTTGGTGTAGTAAAATGGGCGCAGCAACAACTGACCCATCGTTGAGACGCGTGTCCACGTGTCACCTGCGTCCAATGAGCGATACAACCCCGCTTTCGGTTGCTCTGCTTCAATCAACGCGTAGACAATGCGCGGTGACGCAGCGGAGACAGCGAGATTCGATTTGCCAATGATGCCGGTTGGCAATCCGCCGGTGAGTTTTGTCCACGTCGTGCCGCCATCTGTCGAACGAAAAATGCCACCATCATCACGACTGCCTGAGACAATCGACCATGGCCTGCGCTCACCGCGCCACGCTGCAGCATACAGTGTATTCGGATCATCAGGCTTTGCCACGATGTCCGTTACGCCGGTGGAGTCGTTGATGAACAACACCTGTTCCCACGATGTGCCACCGTTTGTGGTGCGATAGACGCCGCGCGCTTTCGATTTTCCGAACGGCAAGCCCTGCGCGGCGATCAACACGTTCTCTGGATTCGTTGGATGCACTGCGATTGCGGCGATCTGTCCTACGTCGCGCAGGCCAACAAAACGCCACGTTTTTGATGCATCATCAGAGCGATACATGCCGCGCCCGACGATCACATTGGAGCGAATACCGTCAGAGCCTGTGCCAACCCACACGATGTCAGGGTTTGACGGCGCGACGCGAATCGCGCCAATGGAACCGGTCGAGAAGAAACCGTCAGAGACGTTATCCCACGATTGGCCTGCATCGGTCGTCTTCCAGACGCCACCGCCTGTGGCGCCGAAGTAGAACTCGTGCTTGCGCTGCGCGACGCCGGCAACCGT
>JANNWU010000184.1:0-5730 GCA_031408755.1 Gemmatimonadaceae bacterium
GACGCAAGCGAATTGGCACGCGCGCAGTGTTTGATGTCACGCGCAAGCCCGGCACCGGCGAGAATGCGTTGGAGATCGTGAAGTTATCAGTGTTGAACGTGGCGCCCACACCAATCAATGCACGGTAATCAATGCGCACCGCACCACCGGCCAAGATCGTTCCCAACGGCCATGCGATGCTGTTGCTTGCAGCGCTGGTTGGGTCAGGGATTCGTACGCGACCTGTTGGATCAGGATTCCCACCGCGCACGCTGGTGTTCGCGACATACGTGAAGCCGCGCGGCAGCAAGTTCGTGAGCAGCACATCTGGCAGCGGACTGCGGCCAATGTTGCGCACAATCACCGTGAAGTCTGGCACATCCTGCAATTCGCGATCGTAGCGCGGCGTGGTTAGCTCGATCACCAAGCGATAGTCGCCGCGTGCCTGTGCTGTGGCGCAGGCACGACCGTTGTTCGGAAGCACTGCACCACCCGTCACAGACAGCGTGGCGCAGTTGGTCACTGCAGGCACCGCACCGTGGCCGATCGTCGTTACAACCGTCACCGCACTGCTATCTCCAACCGCCAACGGACCAGGCGTTGAGCAGTTCACGATTCCAGCGTTGTTCGAGCACGACCAGTTGTTGCCTGTCGCCGAGCGATACGTGAGGCTACTCGGCAACGAGTCGACCAGCATGAGCGGGCCAGTCAGCGGAACCGTACCGATGTTGCGAACCCAGAGACGGAATGTGCCCGCCTCACCCACAATGAACTCGCCGATCGCTTCCTTGCGGAGCGTGGCTTCACGACGACCAGCCACTGGGCGCACAAGCGTCGCGCAGTCGTTGGTGGCATTGTTGTCATCTGGAGTGTTCTGACACGCCGTGGTCGTGATTGTTGGCGTGGTGATGGCTGGGCTCACATTGGTCGCGATCGTAATGCGCGACGTATCGGTGAGGGTCATCGGTTGCGTGCGTGTACAGGTCACCACCTGACCAGTAATCGTGCAGGTGAAATCTGGGCTGGTTGCGCGCGTCGGGATTAAACCGATCGGCAACGTTTCCGTGACCACCACGTTTCCTGACGTAATCGCCGTGCCGCGGTTGGTGACAGTCGCGATGTAATTCGCTTGACCACCAATGCGCAGCGTATCGGCATCCACCGTTCGTGTCACCGCGACGTCGGGGCGCGAACGCACCGGCAGCGGACCAACGGTGGCTTGGTTATTCGTCGAATCTGTATCGAAGTAGCCAGCCGGCAGGCCACCCAACGCGCGGTTGGTGATTGTGCCACCATTCGGCGCGGTGACTCGTGCGCGCACCAACACTTCAAACACACCGCTCACCGGCAGCGCAGGCATCGCGAAGCCACTGGTGATACTGGATGTTGTTGGCGCGGTGACGCAGAGGTTACCTGCGACAGTTGAACACTGCACACTGGTGAGGCTGATACCACTTACCGGTGTATCGGTGAGCAGTGAGCCAAGCGGCAGTGCAACCGGGCCTGCGTTCCGTGCGCGAACGGTGTAGGTGATCGTGTCTACCGGCGTGACTTCTGTCACCGCGGCAGTCTTCGTGATCACGAGATCCGTGCCCTGCAATCCGCTCACACTCACCGCCGCCGCATCAGGCAATGCATTGGTACCCTGATTGGTGGTGGTGCTGATGGTAGAGGCGACATCTGTGCTGAGCGCGTTCGACTGCGTGTAACTCACACCGATTCCCGCCGTGCCGTTGCCGGAGACGATCGCGTTAGGTGCAATTGACGTCGGCATACCGGTGAAGGTGATGGCACCAGTGGTGGTGTTGTATGAACCAGCAGCACCTGCTGGCAAGTTCGTGAACGCGACGTTCGTCAACCCAGCGTCCAGCGCGAGACCAAACACCACGCCAGCCGCAGCTGACGGGCCTGCGTTGCGATACGTCAGCGATCCCGACACCGTCACGCCTGGCGCAACCAGCGACGGGAATCCGGTGAGAGCCGTTGTCACATCCACGATCAGTCCACCGGAGATCGTCTTCGCATCCGTGTCTGGAGCGATGTTCGCGCCCTGACTGGTACTTGTGCCGATCACGCCGGTGATGGTGCTGTTTGCGACAGGATTCTGCGTGAAGCTCACTGTGATGCCGCTGGTTCCGTTGCCCGACGCAATCGCGCCCGATGGCAGTGTTACAGGCATCCCAGCGAAAGTCACTGCGCCTGTTGTGCTGTTGTACAGCGCGGTTGCGCCGGTCGGCAGGTTGCCGAACACAACGTTCGCTAAACCAGGCGTCATCGTGAGTGCATACGTCACACCCGATGCGATAGACGGACCAAGGTTGCTGAATGCGACCGTCGTGCTCACCGCACCACCGGCGTCGATTGATGCTGGTGCCGAGATGAGCGTGCGCACGTCTGCGATCAATCCACCACCCGGGCTTGCAAACGCGGCGTCAAGGCCAACGTTCGCACCCTGATTTGCGCTTGTGCCAATCGTGCTGTTGATCGTGCTCACCGCCGGTCCGGGCTGTGTGTACGACAGCGTAATCGGCGACGTTCCGTTACCTGAGACCAACTGGCCCGAGGTCAACGATGTTGGGAAGCCAGCGAACGTCACCACACCGGTTGCCGGTGTGTACGTCGCTGTCGCGCCAGTCGGCAAGTTTCCGAACGTCACGTTGGTCAAATTCGGTGTCAGCGTGAGTCCGAACGTCGTGCTTGCAGCCGTTGATGGACCATCGTTGCGGAACGTGATGGTGCCAGCGACCGTGTTGCCCGCATTCACCGAGACCGGGAACGCAAGCGACGTTGTGACGTCAGCGATGGGTACACCACCAATTGGCGTAGTCGCTGTATCTGGCAAGGTATTCGTGCCCTGCCCTGTGGTTGTCGTGATACCGCTTGCAACGTTGCTCGTGCCGCTCGCAGGTTGCGTGTAGGTGAGCGTGATCGCACTCGTTCCGTTGCCAGAGACAATGCCATTTGCCGCGATAGTACTTGGCATTCCGGTGAAAGTCACATCACCCGTTGTGCTGTTGTACAACGCAACGGCGCCGCTCGGCAAATTCCCGAACACAACACCGGTGAGACCAGTGCTTAACGTGATCGTGTATCCAACACCCGACGCGATCGACGGTCCTGCATTGCGGAACAACACCGTACCACTCACCGGTTGCCCAGCGTTGACGGTCGTCGGGAACGACAGCACTGTGTTGACATCAACCACCAGCGGTCCAGTCACGATTCCGCTGCTGCTGTTTGGCGCGACGTTCTGGCCTTCATTGGTGCTCGTGCTGATGATTCCCGTCAACGTCGTATTCGCAGCACCGTTCTGCGTGTAGCTGACGGTGATTGGACCAGTTCCGTTTCCAGATGCGATCTGCCCAGCCGTTAGCGTTGCCGGCATGCCCGTGAACGCCACACCGCCTGTTGTGCTGTTGTACGCCGCCGTCGCACCGCTCGGCAAGTTGCCGAAGACGACATTCGTGAGCCCTGCCGTCAGCGTCATCACATACGCCATGCCAGACCCAGTGTACGGTCCAGTGTTTCGATAGAGCACTGTCGCATTGACCGTGGCGCCCGCCGCTACTTGTGCGGATGGCACCGTGACAACCGTCGTCACGTCTGCAGTCAGGACTGCATTCAGCGGCGTACGCATGTTGTTGTTGCCCGGGTCTCCATCAAAATCTGGATCGGCGTTTGTTCCGTTCTGCGATTGATCTGTCAGCGCCTGCCCGGAGAGCGCACCCGTGCCCGCTCCATTCGCTTGGTTCGTGTAGTTGCCTGCTGGCAACGGTACCGTCGGGCGGTAACGCAACGTGAAGTCAAACTCACAGGTCGTTGCACTCGCCAGCGATGTGATCGCGGCAAGCTGAAGATTTGTATTCCCGTCGAACGAAGCCGTCGGCGTGCCATTGCTGCATGTACCGCTCGTTGACGGTGCTACCTGAATGGTGTAGCTGCCGGCAGTTAGCGCTGCTGCGCTGCCGCCAGTGATGTACGTACCAAATACTGGTGCGGCGCCGCTCAACTGGTCAGTCACCGTCACTGCGTTGAGTGATTCAAGACTGAAGTTTCGGACACCGATGCGCAGCACTGCGGTTAGCGAACCATCGGCATTTGCAACTGGCGTACCGACCACGCGCTTGGACAGGCCCAATCGAGCCTGCGGAATAAACGGAAAGCGATAGCCGGTTGCGGCGATGTTTTCACCGAGCGCAATTCCGGAGATATCGGGAATAACGGTCGCATTACCGCCTGCGGTGCCCGCGGTCTGCGCACCAGCGGTCAGATACGTCTCGCTTACCGTGCCGCGCTGAATTGTGTACGTACCCTCTGGCAAACCATCGGCTACGAACACGCCGCTGCTGTTGGTGGTCACGTTTTTGGTAAAGGTTACAGCGTCAAACGTGGTCCCCGTAACAACCAACGGAATGGCGTCCATACCCGTGTCGCCGGTAGTGATTCCGCCATCGTTGGCAAAGTCACGGAAGACATTGCCCGTCAGGCTCGCGCCGGTCACCGTCAGTGATCCAGAGAGCGTGTCATTGGCGGGCACAACATCAAACGACGCCGTCAACACGCGTGCTCTGTTGCGTGCAATTCCACCGGTTGGTACTTGAATGTTTCGCACTGGCACCGTGATATCAAACTCAGTGCCATTTGCGACGGTACCAAGTGCGCAGGTAAAGATCGTTTCACCAGCCGCACCCGTGCAGTTGCTTGCACCCACCGTTCCAACAACGCGTGTCACCGCTGGCGCGCCGGTCAACTCCATAAATGCTGGCAAGCTGTCGCGGACCGTCACGATGTCGGCTTCGGTTAGTCCGGAGCCTGGATTGTTGCGCACCGTGATCACCCAGTTGTACGGTCGCCGCACCGCAATGGTGGACACGGACGGCGTCTTGCTCACCACCTGCATATCGGTCAATGTTCGCACGGTCGTGTTCTCAATCGCCGCGTTGTTGACGATGTTGATATCAAAGCCAGCATCCGTCTCGTCCGACGTCACGAATGCCTTGTTCGCGTACACGCCCTTCGTAATGCCGCGCATGGTCACGCTGATAACTGATGACGCACCGGCGGCCACGCGCGGCAGTGTGCAGATGAGCACACCACCAACCGAATTCACGGCTGGGATGGTTGAACAGGTCGCACCGCTGACAGACTGGAAACTCAAGCCAGCAGCGGGCAAGCTGTCACGCAATACCACATTTTCGGCATCCGACGGACCGGCGTTGTTGATTGTGACCGCATACACCGTCAGGTTGCCAACACCAACAGGGTCAACCGATTCAGACTTGTTCACTAGCAGATCAAGCGACGGAGGATCCACCGGTGTGACCAGGCTGGTGCTATTGTTTGCGCCGCCACCGGGAATTTCCGTCGTCGACGTTGTCACACTCGCATTGTTTGTGAGCGATGTGTTGCGCGTCACTGTTGTCGGACGGACAACGATCGTCAGTGTACTCTGCGCACTGTTGCCCACCGAGCCCAAGTTACACGTGACGGTGCGATTGCTCAGCGTCGTCACAGTCATCGCGGTGGGCGCCGCGCTGCAACTACCCGCCGATGGTGATACTGAAACGAACAGCACGTTCAGCGGCAATATGTCAGTAATAGTGACATCCACAGCAGAACTCGGCCCATCGTTGGGCGCTGTCAATACGTATGTCAGATCCTGACCAGCGGCCACCGGACTTGGTGACCCTACTTTCGTGATGCGCACATCGGCGCGGGCGAGCACCGTGCTCGTGACGCTGCCGGAATTGT
>JANNWU010000185.1:0-2275 GCA_031408755.1 Gemmatimonadaceae bacterium
TGAAAAATGATCTCCACCAGCGTGTCCTCCTTCGCGCACCCGTTGAAGCAGGTGCGCCTCGGTGTGATCGGCCGCGGACTCCCAGGTGAAGGACTCAGCAAATGCACGTCCGGCCGTCCCGAGTTGGGTGACCAGTGCGGGATTTGCGATGATTCGATCGTACGCCGCAGCGAGAGCCGTAATGTCGCCGTGTTGCACCAGGAATCCCGTTCGCCCATCCAGCACTGATTCGCGCAGGCCCGGGGAGTCGGACGCCACTACTGGCGTCCCGCACGCCGCCGCCTCCAGGTTCGTGATCCCCCATCCCTCCTTCGGAGATGTCAGGCTCACGATCCACGCTCGACGGAGCAAGGCAGACTTCTCCGCCTCACTCACGAATCCAAGAAACCGCACGCTCGCCCCAAGGTCAAGCGACAGCGCGAGCGCTTCCAGTCGAGCACGATCCTCGCCAGTCCCGGCGATCTCGATTTGTACCCCACGATTCTCCATCCGGGCCGCCGCTTGCAGGATCAGCTCCACGCCCTTGTAGCGGCGGAGGCGCCCAACGTACGCGATCACCGGGGTCGCTGACCGCTGTTCAGGCGCTGGCGTGAACCGCTCACTATCGATCCCACAATAAATGACCTTCGTCCGCTCCACCGGAACGCCCCGGGCCAGCAGATCACTGCGGGTGCTCTCGCTAATCGCGGTGAAGTCGCATCGCCGGTAGACGAGCGGGATGGCTCGCTCTGCCGCGACCACCGTCCCGGCGACGGCCCACGGCGCTTCGCGGAACGCCGTCCAGCCGAACAAATGCGGGACGACCACATCCACCCGCTCGCGTACCCACAACGGCGAGAAGAGCGGCAACTTGTTGATGTCTTCAATCACGAGATCAAACGGCGCGAGACGATGCAGCGCGCGATACGCCGCGACGACGTGCAACGCGAATGTCCATCGCTGTCCTACACGTTTCACCGTCATGCCATCAAGCGTGGTTTCCGGTGCACATCCTTCCCATCCGCTGCACAGCAACGTGACGTCGTGACCGCGCTGCGCCAAACGTCCGTAGATCTCGTGCAGGTGCGTTTCGGCACCGCCGGACTGCGGATTCTCTCGGTCAAGCCAGTTGATAACGAGCAGTCGCACGGCGATCAGAGCTTGTCGAGCTTTCGCGCGAGCGCATCCAGCACACCATTCACGAACTTAGCGCTCTGCTCTGAACCAAACCGTTCCGCCAGTCGCACCGCTTCCTGGAGTACGACGCGCGCTGGCGTGTCCATCTGCCGCAACTCTGCCGCCGCAATCCGAAGCACGCAGCGCTCGATCGCACCGAGCCGATCCATGCGCCAGTTGGTCGTAATGGTCTCGAGGTCAGCATCAATCGCGCTCAAATCACGCTCCACCGCGGCGACGAGCACCGACGCGAACGTACGCTCATCGCGCGGAATACCGATGTCGTCCCAGACCATTCTCGCCACGACGTTAAGCGGCTGTTCGCGACCGCGAACGTCCCACGCATACACCGCTTGCACCGCGCGTGAACGCGCGCGGGTTTCAAGCCTCGGTTTCGCCATCGAGGCCCTCGTCGATCGAATCCAGTCGCGTCAGCAAGTCCGCCATTTCAAGCGCCGCCAACGCGGCATCACGACCTTTGTTTCCATGCTCGCCACCGGCGCGCGCTTCGGCCTGCGCCATCGTATCCGTCGTGAGCAAGCCGAACCCGATCGGCACTTCGAATTCGGTGCCGAGATGCATGATGGCGCGCGATGTTTCTCCGGCCACAAAATCAAAATGTGGTGTATCGCCGCGCACAACCGCGCCGACGACAACCACAGCGTCATAGCGACCGGTTCCGAGTAGCGCACGCGTCGCGGTCGGCAACTCCCATGCGCCAGGCACCACAACCACATCAATGTCATCGAAGAGCACGCCGCACTCGACCAGCGTTGCAACAGCTCCTTCGCCTAATGCTTGTGTGACAGTTTCGTTAAATCGACTGACGATCACTGCAACGCGACGCCCTTCGCCGTTCGGTGAACCAATAAACTCAGGCATTCGGCGTCGCTGTAAAAGGCAAATGTCCCATCTTTGATCGCTTCGTTTTGAGATACTGTGCGTTCTCTTCGTTGGGTGGCGCCTCCAGTCGTACGCCACCTGTTACGCGCAGTCCATATCCTTCAAGGCCAACCAGTTTCTTTGGATTATTCGTGACCACACGAATCGACTTGACGCCCAGATCGATCAGGATCTGCGCCCCAACACCGTAATTGCGTAGATCAGGACCAAAGCCAAG
>JANNWU010000186.1:0-5102 GCA_031408755.1 Gemmatimonadaceae bacterium
GGCGGGATCGATCGTCCAGCTTCGTATTTCGTCACCCAATCGCAGTTCACGCACATGCGTAACTCCGAGCGGAGAAACTTCATCCATACCGGGTTCGCCATGCACAACTAACGCGTGGACTGTGCCTAGTTCGTGGAGCGCACCGGCAATGAGCTCCAATCGCGCGCGGTCGGCGACACCTATTACTTGTCGCCCAGCGCCCGCGGGATTCGCGAGCGGTCCGATCATGTTCATCACCGTCGGAATCGCGAGCTCGCGACGCACCGGACCAACGTGCCGCATCGCCGGATGCATCAACGGCGCAAACATGAAGACGATGCCGACGTTGCGTAGGGTCACCGCCATCTGAGCCGGCGTCACATCAATTTTCACGCCGAGCGATTCGAGTAAGTCTGCACTTCCGCTGCGACTCGTGAAGCTGCGATTTCCATGCTTCGCAATGCGTGCGCCACACGCCGCAGCGAGCAACGCTGCAGCCGTCGAGATGTTGAATGTAGGCACAGCGCCGCCACCGGTTCCGCACGTATCGACCAAGTCATCCGGCAGATCTGCATCAAGTCGAATCATCGCGCGCCGCAGTGCACGTGCGGCGCCCGCGACTTCGGATGCCGTCTCGCCTTTCACTCGCAAACCCATCAGCAACGCGGCTACCTGCGCCGGCGTCGCACTGCCTGACATGACAACATCGAATGCGCCATCGGCATCGTCGGCATTCAGGCTTTCACCGGATGCCAATCGACGCACGGCGGATCGCAGCGGATCGTCGATCATCGCAACACACCCACGCAATCACATGCCACTACAACCTTCTCTGCCATCACGTCTCTGACAACACAGGCAGCAGACGCTCAGCGAGCTGTGCTTGCGTAGCGACCAGCGCGATGATCAATCCCAACAGGCGAACGCGATCCATATCGGCTTCGGTGAAGACGCCCTGTTGATTGCGATTTGCCACGTTGACAACGCCAATCAAATCTTCGCGATAGACAAGCGGGAAACAGATAAAACTTCCGCTGGTGAAGTACTCGTCCTTGAGCAACGGATGTTGACTGGCCTGCGTGGCATCAGTCACCAGAATCACCTGACGACTGGCTGCGACCTTTCCTGCAACGCCGCTACCAATTGCAACGCGATACCCATCGCGCACATCACGTGCAACACCGCGCGCAGCCGCCAGGTACAACATGCCCGGCTCAGGCGCGCGCATCATCAACGAGACCCGCTGCGCCTGCATATCTTCGCCAACGAGCGTGAGCAACTCATCGGCCAGTCGACGCGGGTCTGGAGAGCTTGCGTCCATCGACAACACACGATCGATGAGGTACACCGTCCGCTCACGCTCGCGCAATTCCTCGTTGCGGCGGTGCAATTCAATGTGTGCCTGCTCGGTCTGACCCAACGCCGATTCTAACTGCTTCTGCAGGTCTTCCGCGCGACGCTGAAACCGTCGTGCATCTTCTTGGATACGACTCGTCTCGCGCTCAAGTTGCACGACACGCGCTCTATCTGCGCCATCGTTCAGCACCTGTGCCTGCGATGACATCGTAGATTCCAACTCGCCCAATCGACGGTCGTATTCACCGTGGATTCGCTGCGTGACAGATTCGAGTGTCACAACCGCTTCACGACGCGCGTCAGATTCAGCGAATCGTGCAAACGCGAGATCAAACAGTGCGGCATTCGGCAGAAATTTTTCAATGGTTCGGCCGCCGAAAAACTTCTTTGGCTCAACGACTGTGAGCACGCCACCGAGCATGCCATCAAATCGCAGACCACGAATTGAGAGTGTCGCATTTTCTACCGGCGGTAGTCCGAGCAATCGCGCAAAGTCCGACGCGCGCTCAAGCACGTCGACGAACATTGAGCCGGCTGAAATGCCCTGGCGAACGCTCAGCGGCAGCTGGTCAAAGGCCACCTCCAACTGCGTGGGTCGCGACGAACCGGCGCTCGTTGGCGACAAGCGATCGGTCAGCAATTCTCGCCGACCGTCGTAGCGGAAGTACGCGAGATGCGCGCCGCGATCGAGTTCGGCAAGCGCTTCGCCAAGCACGCCAATCGCCCCACCCAAATCGGGGGCGACGGCCAGCGAGTGAGCAAGCGACGCGAGCGTACGTGGGGCCATCGGTCAGGATCGGAGATGGAGTTGACTGCGCAATACTCGGCGCGGCGCACGACCAAGGGTGACGGCCTCGTGCAGGCTTGTCAATGCGTTGCGACATCACGACTTGCTTGCTTGAAGTCGCCCACGGCGCGGCCTAGCTTTGATCCAATGGCGAGCCGCACCCTTCAGTTGGTGATTCAGTACGATGGCGCGGCCTTTGCGGGGTGGCAGCGACAGCCCGACCAGCGGACGGTTCAAGGCGTCATCGAAGACGGTCTCGCGAAGCTCATGCGACTACATGTGCCCGCTTTCGGAGCGGGGCGGACTGACGCAGGCGTGCACGCCATCGGCCAATCAGTGAGCGTCATCGTACCAGAAAAATGGACTGCGGAGCTGTTACAGCGAGCGCTCAACGCTGTCATGCCGCGCGATGTCCGTTGCGCTCGTGCGGTGGAGATGGATGGCGAGTTCCACGCCCGATTTAGCGCAAAGGAGAGGCAATATCGATATCTCGTCGGCACCGACTCCGAGGCCGCCGGCCCATTTCGTTACAACCGAGAATGGGCTCTACTGACTCGGAAACCCGATCTCGCGCTGCTCCGAGCCGAGGCTGCGGACGTTCTGGGCGACCACTGCTTTCGCTCGTTTGCCGTGAAAGGCACCGCACCGGAGTCGGACACTCATCACTGCATCGTGCGCGTGTGCCGCTGGGACGAGCGGGTAGGCGGGCTGATGCTGACCGTCGCTGCCAATCGCTTTCTCCACCATATGGTACGATTTTTAGTCGGTACTATGGTTGAGGTTGGCACGGGACGGCGAGCACCTGGCGCAATTCGTTCGTTACTCGCCACTCACGACAACCAGCTTACGGCAGCCCCGGCACCGGCCTGCGGTCTGTACCTTGAACATGTTGAATATCCCGCGCACCTGTATCTCGCGACGCCTCCAGCGGTCGTGGCCTGAGACGATGCAGCTTCCAACGTTCTCCGACACCGTTCCCCCACCACCGCGAGCACGACTGCGCACGATGGCCCTTCGACTCACTACGCTTTCCGGCGCACTGCTTGTTCTTGCGTGTCAGGGCGTCTCGGCTGTCCCGAGCGATGCGCAACGGACAACTGCGCCCGCCACCGGTTCTGCGTCCGCTCAAACTCGCGCGCAACAAGCGGCCGATGCGCTTCCTGCGTCACGTCGAACTGCAATTACTGAAGCGGTGTCGAAAGTTGCACCGGCTGTCGTTACCGTGCAGACCGAAACGGTTCAACAGGTCGCGTCAGATCCATTCGAGATGTTTTTCGGTGGACGCAGCGGATCGCGCACGCAGGCTGGCATTGGGTCTGGATTCATCGTCAAAGCAGACGGAGTGATCGTCACCAATGCGCACGTAGTTGCTGGGGCAACAAAGATCATTGTCGCGATGCGTGATGGTGAAACCTACGATGCAAAACTGATCGGCATCGACGAGTTAAATGATTTGGCCGTGTTGCGCATTAACGCCACCAAACTTCCAGTCGCGCCGATCGGCTCTTCATCGGACCTCGCGATTGGCGAGTGGGCGATCGCGATTGGTAATCCTTACGGCTTTCTGCTAGGCAACACCGAACCGAGTGTGACAGCGGGCGTGATCAGCGCGACGGGACGCAACCTCGTACCGCAGGGCCAGAATGAGGGTCCAGGTACGTATGTCGACATGCTCCAAACCGATGCGTCGATTAATCCGGGTAACTCTGGCGGTCCTTTAGTGAATGCGATGGGCCAGGTCATTGGTGTGAACACATCGATCTTTTCGCCGAGCGGCGGCAGTATCGGATTGGGCTTCGCAATTCCAATCAATCGGGCGATGCGCGTTGCCGACGACCTGTTGCTACACGGCGCAGTGCGACATCCGTGGGTTGGTTTGCGGATTGCACAACCGTCTGGTACATCAACACGCGATCTGTTGCGATCCGGTGTAGTGGTGCGAAGTGTGGTGCTCGGCTCACCAGCGGCACGCGCTGGTATAAAGCCAGGGGATCAAATAGTGCGCAGTCGCGGTCGAATATTGCGCAATATGTTTGATTGGGAAGGTGAGATGCTTGAGCTGCGCGTTGGTGAAGCGGCGTCGATGATTGTGAAGCGTGACGGTCGCGAAGAAACTGTGAGCGTCACGCCCAACGATCTGCCAGAGGTGGGCGCGCGCAAGGTCGAAGTGCTGCGCGACGTGCAACTGGTCACCTTGTCGCCGGCGATTCGTGCCGAACGCAACATTCGATCACAGCGCGGCGCGTTGATTGTGAATGCCAGCGATCGCGTCATGGACCAACTTGGCGTCATGCTTGGCGATGTGATCATCGGCGTCAATCGTTCGCCGGTAGCCACCGCCGAAGAAGTCGCGCAGGCAATCGAACAGCTCGCGGGCCGCGGCGTTATTCAACTCATTATTGAACGACGCGGCGCGATGTACTCCACTCAGTTCTATATCCAGTGATGTCCGCCACACCGCACACGTCGTACTCGTCACCGCTGGCTGAGCGCTACGCATCACCCTCCATGCTCGAATTGTGGGGGCCACAGAATCGCTACAGTCTCTGGCGTCAACTCTGGCTCGCACTTGCAGAAAGTGAGAAGCGACTTGGTGTAGATATTCCCGACGAAGCGATCGCGCAGATGCGAGGGGCAGTCGATCGAATTGACTTCGCCGCCGTCGCGGATTACGAACGTAGATTCCGACACGACGTGATGGCGCACGTCCACGCTTTTGGCGACGCCGCGCCCGCTGCGAAGCCGTTCATTCATTTGGGTGCGACTTCTGCATTTGTCACTGACAATGCCGATTTGATCCTGATGCGCCGCGGAATGGAGTTGCTGCGCGCCAAGATCGCCGCATCACTGCGTGCAATGGCAGACTTCGCGCGGGCATGGCGCAATGAACCGACACTCGGTTATACGCATTTACAGTCAGCGCAGCTCACCACGGTAGGTAAGCGCTGCACGCTTTGGATGCAGGACTTGCTGTTGGATT
>JANNWU010000187.1:0-16234 GCA_031408755.1 Gemmatimonadaceae bacterium
GCCCAAGCCATCCTCATTTCGCGTTGGGCACCCACGCACGAAGCCTCGGCCGCTGTGCAACGCTTAACCGCGCGCATAATCAACGCGCAGTCGGACGAAATCACGCTGATGCAATACTGGCTGAAGGATCGTAATCAGCCAGCGATGCAGGTGGACACGCTCGGGAACGTGAGCATGGACCACTCGGCACACAACGGTCATAACATGGCCGATATGACGGCGATGCCCGGCATGTTGTCTGATTCGCAACTGCGCGAGCTGAATGCCGCGCGCGGCACCGAGTTTGACCGACTGTTGTTGTCGTACATGATTCAACATCATCGCGGCGCCGTGTCGATGGTGAAGACGTTGTTTAGTGCGCAAGGCGCCGGGCAGGATGAGACGGTGTTTAAGTTCGCCGCTGATGTTGAGGTGGATCAGTCCACAGAGATCAAGCGAATGCTGTCGATGTTGTTCGAGATGGGAGTGGCGTTTCCACCAGCGTAGTGCGCCACGGAAGTCATGCACGTAATTCATCAAACTCAGAGGATTCAGATGTCACTGTACCGTTCATTGCGACCGCCGCTGTCTAAGCGTGTCAGTCGCCTGTCGTCGCTGGTAGCCGTCGCGAGTTTGACCGCGTGCGCTGCCGCAAAGCCCACACCGGACGCGAAACCGCAGCCCGCTGCTTCAGCGGCCGATTGGTCGCGCGATGCACGCGTGGGCCTGAAAGGTGGACTCACAAACGCGCAAGAAGCGACGTCGTACATGCGCGTCACCAGTCGCGTTTCCACACCGCAAGCCGTTGCTGGCGGCTGGAACTCCGACATTTCGTTTTCAGGCAAGTACGCTGTACAGGGAAACTTTAATGGCGTCGTAATCTGGGACATCTCTGATCCGGCAAAGCCAGTGCTCGCAGTGGCATATCCCTGCCCTGCGTCGCAGAACGATGTCTCGGTGTATCGCAACCTGATGTTCATGTCGGTGGAAGCGAACAACGGTCGAGTGGATTGTATGCCCGGTGGCGTACGCGACACGGTGAGCACGGAGCGCATGCGCGGTGTGCGTGTGTTTGACATTACCGATATCAAGGCGCCGAAACTGATCGCGAACGTACAAACGTGCCGCGGATCACACACGCACACGGTGTTGGAAGATCCGAAAGACAAGGCGAACGTCTATATCTATGTGTCGGGTTCAGCCGGCATTCGCTCGCCCAATGAATTGGCGGGCTGCGCAGGTAACCTGGCCGGAACCGATGCGAACTCGTCACGCTTGCGCATCGAAATCATCAAGGTGCCGCTGAACGATCCAGCAAAGGCGGCAGTTGTCAATCGCGCAAACATTTTCGCTGGGTTGACTAGTTCGTCGAGCCATGGCCCGTCAGACGCAGACAAGGCCGCGTCGGCCGGCGCGTTGGCGACTGCACGCGCTGCCGGTGCGTTCATCATCAAGAATCCGCAGTCTGGCGCAGACATGGCGGTGCCAACTGGCATTGCGCGTCCGTTGCTCGACAGCGTTGTGAAATCTCGTGGCGGAACTGGCGCTGCAACTGGTGCGGACAGCACCGCGTTGCGCGGCTCAATTCAAGGCATCGTCAACCAGATGTTTGGTGCTGCATCGCCAGGCGGCGCGGTCAACGATCGCTCGCAGTGTCACGACATTACGGTGTATCCAGCACTCGGACTTGCAGGTGGCGCGTGCGAAGGTCACGGGTTGTTGCTCGACATTAGCGATCCGACCAATCCAACGCGTCTTGACGCAGTTGCGGATTCCAACTTCGCATATTGGCATTCCGCGACGTTTAACAATGATGGCACCAAGATTCTCTTCTCCGATGAATGGGGTGGTGGCACATCACCAAAGTGTCGCGCTGGCGACAAGCCAGAGTGGGGCGCGAATGCGATTTTCACGATCGAGAATCGCAAGATGAAGTTCCAGAGTTACTACAAGATTCCAACGATCCAGACGGGCGCCGAGAATTGCGTCGCGCACAATGGATCGCTGGTGCCAATTCCTGGTCGCGATGTGATGGTGCAGTCGTGGTATCAGGGTGGTATCTCAGTATTCGATTGGACCGATCCGAAGCACCCAATGGAGATTGCATCATTTGACCGTGGTCCAGTTGACTCGACACGCGTGGTGGTTGGCGGTTCGTGGTCGGTGTATTGGTACAATGGCCAGATGATTTCTTCGGAAATTGCACGCGGTATGGATATCGCCGAACTCACGCCAAGTCCGTTTATCTCGCAGAACGAATTAGATGCGGCTAAGACCGTCCAGTGGGCGTATTTGAACGCGCAGGGTCAGCCGAAGATCGAGTGGCCACCGAGCTTCGCGCTGGCGCGTGCATTCACCGACCAGCTCGAGCGGAAGGGTTGCGTTGCAGGAACTCGCATCGCTGCAATTCGCTCGGCTTTGACGGCGGCCGAGCGCGAATCGGGTGCAGGGCGTTCTGCATCACTGGGCACACTCGTCAGCTCACTGGAAGCCGACACGCGCAGCGGGTGCGATGATGAGAAGGCGAAGATGTTGCGCAAAGCTGTACAGGATCTGCGCGTCACGATGTAAGCTCGGCGCGGAGTAGCAGGGCGTAGTACGACGAGGGGCTGCCGGTTGATCGTGTCATGTAACTTGACCGACGTCCGATGGCCCCTCGTCTTGTGTGCGATCAGGAGCACCGGCGAGCAAAGCAGACCGCGGTTCCCTTCACGATGCGCGATTGCGTAGACTGGGGAACAACTTCCCTCACACACCGACTGTCCCAAATGCTCGCGGACCGCGCTTCTCGATCACTGACCATCGCTGTCACACTGCTTGCCACCGGCGCGTGCGCATCGATCCCTGCGGCACCGTCCAAGGGCATTCCGCGACTGGCCGTCATCTCGGCATTTGAGACGGAACTCGTCCGCCTGCGCGCGGCCACAACGGTCACAAGCACGGCCGTGATCAACGGTCGTACGCATTATGTGGGTACGCTTGAAGGTCACCCCGTTGTGCTCATGCTCAGCGGATATAGCATGGTGAATGCGGCGATGACGACGCAGTCGCTATTGGATCGATTCAACATTCGGAGCATTGTATTCTCCGGTATTGCTGGTGGCGTAAATCCGGAGCTGCGTGTTGGCGACGTCACGGTTCCCGCGCAGTGGGGAAATTATCAAGAGCAAGTTTTTGCTCGTGAAACTCAAACCGGTTTTGATGCAGCAGGAATGGCCGGAGAGTTCGCAAGCTTTGGCATGATGTTTCCGCGTGGTTCTTCCGTCATCGCACCAGACGGCAAGGCGGACTTACTAACACGAAAGTTCTGGTTCGCTGTGGGTGAACGTGAACTCGCTATTGCGCGCCAAGTAGCGCAATCGGTGCAGCTTGCACGATGCACGGCCGGAAACGACTGTCTGGCTCAAGCGCCGCAACTGGTGATCGGCGGCAACGGAGTGAGCGGGCCGACCTTTGTTAACAACGCGGCCTATCGTGATTGGGCGTGGAGCACCTTTCGCGCCGACGCGCTAGACATGGAAACCGCGGCTGTCGCACTTGTCGCGTACCAGAATCGTGTTCCGTACATCGCATTTCGTTCGCTCAGCGATCTCGCTGGCGGCGGTCCGGGTGTGAATGAACAGCGGGTGTTTGGGAAACTTGCCGCCGACAACGCCGCTGCGGTGGTATTCGCGTATTTGAAAGCGCTGCCAAAGCAGTAGCGAGCCCGCTCACACTTCGTCTTAGCACTCGTGCGCAACTATTTTGATTTCGCGGCCAACAAGACCAGCTATCGACAAGAAACGATCGCTGGCGTCACCACTTTTCTCACGATGGCGTACATCATCATCGTGAACCCGGCGATTCTGGAAACGATTGGAATTCCGAAGGGCGCATCGATTACGGCCACGATTATTACCGCTGTCTTTGGCACGCTGGTGATGGGACTGTACGCAAAGCGCCCTTTTGCAATTGCACCGTACATGGGCGAGAACGCGTTCATCGTGTTCACCGTTGTCAAAGGGATGGGCTTCACTTGGCAAACAGCCTTTGGCGCAATTTTCCTTGCTGGTGCGCTCTTTACGGTGCTTACAGTCTTCAAAATTCGCAGCTGGCTTGCGAACGCAATTCCACGCTCTCTGAAGCATAGTTTCGCGATCGGCATCGGATTGTTCCTCACATTTATTGGGCTCAACACCATTGGATTCGTCACACTCGGCGTGCCCGGTGCACCAGTCACACTCGGCAATCTGAGTAATCCAACCACGTTGCTCGCGATGCTTGGTTTCCTGGCGACTGCGTGGATGCTTGTGAAGCGAATCCCTGGTGCGTTGATCCTCGGAATTCTGCTTACCACGATACTCTCCGTTCTGATAGGCGTCACACCACTACCTGGCGCAATTCTTAGCCTACCGCCGAGTGTTGCGCCGATTTTTGGTCAGTTAGATATCACTGGCGCGTTTACAGTGAAAGCGCTTCCGGTAGTTGTCATCATTTTTGTGATGGTATTCGTCGATACGATCGGCACGTTGATCGGGCTCTCCGCTCGCGCAGGGCTGCTTGATGCAAACGGCAATCTTCCGGAGATCGAGAAGCCGATGTTGGCCGACGCGCTCGCGAATCTTGTGGCGCCGTTACTGGGCACAACCACAAGTGGAGCGTACGTGGAATCGGCGGCAGGAATTGAAGAAGGTGGACGTACTGGTTTTACCGCGTTGGTGGTTGCCGGACTGTTCGCCTGCTCCCTCTTTCTCGCACCGTTGTTCACTGCGATTCCGCCGCATGCGTACGGTATCGCGCTTATCGCGATTGGCATTCTGATGATCGCACCGATAACACAGCTTGATTTCAGCGATTACACCGAGTTGATCCCCGCATTTCTGACCATCGTCCTGATCAGTTTTACCTACAACATCGGCGTTGGCATGACGGCTGGGCTACTCACATACCCGGTACTGAAATTGCTCACCGGCCGCGTAAAGGAAGTGCCCCCGCCGATGTGGATTCTGGCTGCGATGTCGTTGCTATTCTTCGTTGTGTATCCGTACCGATAGACGGGCCGAGCGGAGCCTCCGTGTTGCGGTCCAAGAGCTTCGAAACCGTTCGTAGATCATCAGCATCGTGCGTCAGTCTCTCGATCGGATTCACGCCCAGACGTCCGCGAAAAGCCGCTGAAAATTCGAGCCGAGAATTTTCGTAATCCGTGCGCTGCCGTGTCCACGCTGCGCGAGCAAATCGGCGATTTGGTCCATCCGTCGCGGCGTGTTGAACTCTGGCACGTAGTTGTAGACATCCTCCGCTTCGCCGGGCGCCGAAATGCCCTGCGCGCGACGCTCACGCACGAAATCCGCGTGCGTACGGCGGAAGTCAAAGGTTAGCTCAAGCGGTGACAGCGAGAGGTCACTTCCAATTCCGACATGATCTTCTCCACACACGTTGACGGCATGCGCAACATGTGCGGCAAAATCATCGCGCGTTGGCTGCCCCGATCCGCGAAGAAATGGCATGAGATAAATGCCGATCACACCGCCTTTCGCAGCCAGTGAGCGCAGTTGCGGATCGGTTTTGTTGCGCGGTACGCCGTTCACCGCTTGACAGCCGGAATGCGTGAAGGCGACTGGTTTCGTGCTCGCAGCAATGGCGTCATTTGTTGTGCGCTCACCAACGTGGCTGAGATCAACCAGCATTCCAACTGAGTTCATCTGCGCGACTACCTTGTGCCCGAACGCCGAAAGCCCGCCGTTGGATGGCTCGAGACACCCGTCGCCGATCAGATTCCGAATGTTGTATGTCAATTGCAGAATGCGAACACCGAGCGCATGAAACATTTCGACGCGCGACAGATCGTCTTCGAGCGCTGTACCATCCTGAAATCCAAAAATCAGACCGAGTTTCTGGTCCGCCTTGGCCTGCGCGAGGTCAGCGACAGTTCGCACTTTCGTAAATACGTCGGGGTGTGCCGAGAGTTCGCGCTCCGCGAACGCTAGCGCGCGCACTGCCGCTGCAAACGCCATTGGCCCGTTGCTACCACCGGCGAGCGTCATGTTGACAGCGGTCACGCCAGACGCTTTCGCGTTCGCAACCATGTTTGGTGAAAATGGCTTGTCGAACATCCGCGGTACGTTGAACGGCCCCGGCGTCGCAAGGCAATCGATGACGATCGCGCGATCGTACCCGGGCCACGAATCGACGCTCGAACTGCTGCGTGCAATGGGAAGCTTCTCCGCTATCAGTTTCTGCGCGACGAGTGGTGTCAGCGCAGTTACCGCAGCGGCATGCGCAAAGGTGCGTCGCGAAATGGCGTTGTGCGTCATAGCGAGTCTGTCGGATGGCGTGAGAGTTGAGCGGAGATTCAACTATTCTGGAGCACGGTCATCGTTTCGCAACGAGTCCTTCAAACTGATGAAGTCAGATAGCATAAAGATCACCGTGACAAACGCCAGCACGATTTCGGTCAGATTGACAATACGTGATGGCACGGTCTGCGGCAGAATATCACTGTAGCCAAAGAACGAAAAATTCAGCGTGCTGAGATAGAAGAAACTAAAGAGCGCCTCAGCACTGCCCAGGCCAGCGGGCACGCCGTCAAAGCTTGTCGGATCGATGCAGTACAGCACGTGAAAGTCGAGTGCGAAGGCGAGCACCATTTGCGACATGTTGATGCCCATCACCAGCATAAAGCGGTGATGCGGCAAGTTTGTTTTGGCGGCCTGAAACAACTGCCTCAAATTCTCTGTGCCGAACAGCGCTGTTTTGGTCCAGCATCCGAGTATCACGAGCACAATCATCCACGTTGCGTTGAGCGCACCCGTCGAGCGCAACCAGAGCAGAATTCCCCACCAGCAGAGTATTGCGAGATACTCGGTAATGTTTCGGCCGACGGGGATTGCGTAGGGCGTTCGTGGCATCTGGGTTCTAGCGTGCGAGATGAGGTACCAACTACCGGTACAAACGGTACGGCGCGATCTGTGTCGCGAATCGCGCAGATTCCTCAGCAAACGTCACCATTAGCGCGGCGACTGCAGCGTCAGAACTTTCAACAGCTTTGCGCAACCGATCGCTGCCCGACAGTCGGTCGATCGAACTCGTCCGCCATTCCCATTGTGCGCGATGCCGAGCGTACATCTCGCGCAACATCCACGCGCCGACGTCGACTGGTTGCACGACGTTACGATCAGTCACACGGACGCGCACCATCGGGACGGTCATTCCACCATGCTTGTAGGTGGCTTCGATTGTGCGCAGCGCAACGTCGAAGTGGACGCCGGGCAACCGTCGCGCATTCAGCGCCGCCGCAATCTCTTGCGCGTCGCTTATCCACGGCGCGCCGATCTGCGTGAATGGGGCGTCGGTTCCACGTCCTTCACTCACGTTGGTCCCTTCAAAGAACACTGTGCCGGGATAGAGCAACGCCGCATCGACGGTCCGCAAGTTCGGCGACGGATTGAGCCACGGAATGCCCGTCTCGTCAAACCACGCGCTGTTGCTGTAGCCACACATCGGAATGACACTGAGTGCAACGCTGATCTGCTTGGTGCCCACCAGATAGCGCATCAGTTCTCCGGGTGTCATGCCATAACGCGCTGAGACGGGATACTGGCCCACGAAACTGCGGAAGGCGACATCGAGCACACCGCCATCAATCCGATCGTTGCGAATTGGGTTCGGTCGATCCAACACCATGAAACGCTTCCCCGCACGTCCCGCAGCTTCGGCGGCTAACGCCATTGTCCATTCGAAGGTGTACATACGAGCGCCAACGTCTTGAATGTCATAGACCAGCACATCGATGTCGGCGAGCATCGCACTCGTTGGCACGCGCGTTTCACCGTAGAGCGAGTACACGGGTACGCCGGTCGCACTGTCAATACTGTTGCCAACCTTGTCCCCAGCCTTCGCCGTGCCGCGGATGCCATGCTCCGGGCCATACAACGCGGTCAGTCGCACACCAGGCGCCTTGTACAACAGATCGATCGTGCTGACTCCGGCCCGATTCCGACCAGAGTGGTTGGTGATCAGTCCAACCCGTTGGCCGCGTAACGCACCAATCGAGTCACGCAAGAGCACTTCGATTCCGGGCTGCGTTGCACCGTCAGTGGTAGGACACGTGGGCACCTGAGCACCGACTGTCGATACAAATGCTCCAAGCAGTGCACAAAAACGGGCGGCGTTTATCATGGGCGTGAGCTAAGGTGCCGCGCGGACATTGGCAACCGGTCCGCCGCGGAACTGCCCACTTATCTCGACACGCGCTAGCGCCCACATTTGCTGTTGGCGATCGACAACCTTTTCTGGAGATGGCCTGTGTGTCTGCTCCGATTCACGTAGTCACTCAAAAGGACAACTGAGTCCGTTTATCTTGAAAACGAGAACGTGAACCCTCGTCGAAAATACCAGATCCGCTGCGACTCTGGCATGCATAAGGTGGCGCTGGACCCCGCGCGGTACTGGCGGCCCACCGGCTGCCCATCGTGCCGAACGCGGATGGACCGGCGACGTTTCCGTCGCGCGAGACAATGGCTGCTAGGGAATGCACCGCGCGCAGCCATACGTGTTGGTACGGCCTTCCGCATAGTGCCCGCGGAGTGGATTGCGATGCTCTGGCTCGCGCTGATGCTTGGCGTTGCGACGCTCTTGCACACCGTCGCGGATGATTGGTGGCCTGCAACAATCCTGCTCTTTTTGGGTCGCTGGCCGTGGTTGTTGACTGGCGTTCCGGCGGTGTCACTCGCTGTGCTCATGCTGCATAAACGCGCGATGCTGATTGCACTCGCGGGAGTCGCTGTGTGCGTAGTGGGCATTATGCAATTTTCGCTTGGCAGTGGTCGACTGTTGGATCAGTCCGCGCCAAGCGCTGCCAGCATGCGCGTGATCACGTTCAACAGCAATGGCGACGCGCCCGCCCCAATGCAACTCGTTGTGTTGGTGAAGGATTGGGATCCGGATGTACTTGCCGTGCAGGAATGCGGTCTGATGACAGGCGAACAATTGGCCGCTATTCCCGGGTACAGCAGCGATATTGGCCGCACGTGCGTGCTCTCGAAATTCCCGATTCTGCGGATTGATTCCCTCCGACGTGACAACTTCATGGCGGCGGGCGGCGCTGCATGGGTGAAACGCTATCGGTTGAAGGCACCCAGCGGCGAGTTCGATTTCACCAACGTGCATTTGGACACGCCACGGAAAGCCTTTGAGGCGCTGATGAGCGGGCGCTCGGGAGCAACTGACACAATTGAATACAAGACTGAGGTGCGCGAACTGGAGTCGAAGCTCGCGCGGCGATGGGTGGAACTAGGCGCAGGGCCGTCGCTGGT
Source organism: Gemmatimonadaceae bacterium (assembly GCA_031408755.1). Classification (GTDB taxonomy): domain Bacteria; phylum Gemmatimonadota; class Gemmatimonadetes; order Gemmatimonadales; family Gemmatimonadaceae; genus JACMLX01. Next base: position 9,273 of record JANNWU010000187.1, read on the forward strand.
GGCCGGTGATTTCAACATGCCGAGCGAGAGCGCGATTTTTCGGCGTCACTGGGGCTCACTGACCAACGGTTTCGATCACGCTGGGTTTGGCTTTGGCTACACACGACTCGCTGGCTGGATTCAGCTTCGCATTGATCATGTGCTGGCTGACGAGCATTGGACGGTAAAGAACGCGCGCGTGCTGCCAGACTATGGTTCGGATCATCTGCCGATGATGGTTGGCGTTGAGCTGAAAGAACGCTGACGGAACGCTGAATCAGCGTGGCGGTTGCGCAATTTCAGTTCACATTGGCTACAGCGCTCCACCGTTGCTTCTACGTTCAAGCTCGCCGCGCGCCAGTCCAACGATCTCAGAAGTGTCTGCTGGTCCGTAGCCGTCGTCGACGTGTCCAGAACCGAATTCGCGACTTCGATACAGACGGTGAGTCATCGACGCAATGGTTGCCAGCGACTCGACGTCGACCGCTGGCGCGTAGTTTTTCAGCAGCATCGCGAGCGTCGCGATTCCCTGCGGTACGTCATCGTCGTCGCGTAGCGCCAGTTCTTCGATAACTCGTGGAACCACACGTGCACCGCACGCGAGAATCGTAATGTCGTCGCCACGCACGACCGCGCAATCGATGTGAGTTGGTCCGTCGAGCGAATCGTGTTGCGAGAGCGCTTTTGCAATCTGCAAACGCACGAGCGTGCTGTGATCGGTACGCAACGCCTGACGCACACGTATACTGGCCTCGTCATCTGTATCAACGGTGTTGCCAGAACGAGCAATACCGACATACGCGTCAGCACGCAGGTAGTTCCATTTTTGTGTTGTCAGCGCCATCAGCATTGCACGATTCTCGCGGAAACGATACAGCTCGATCAACACCGCGAGCACCGCGCGACGGACCGCGTCGTTGGGCGCTTCGTCCACGACCAGTTGACGAAGTTTCTCCGCGATCTCTGGGACTTCATGCAGCAACGCGCGGGCCCACGCTGCCGCTTTCTCCACGCGAGATGAACTCAGGAAGTCCAGGCTCCGCAACCCGTCAGCAAGCCACTCTGGGTGCTTGCGCGCAATCAGTCGGAGCGCGTCGTCGAGCGCGGGACCGCTACGGCGGTACTGATACGCGAATGCCTGATCGCTGATTAACTCAAATCCCCGACGTCCTCCATGTTCCGCGAGCCACAACATGGCAGTAGCGTGTCGCTCCGGATCGTCACGGACAACCCAATGCTCATGCCAGCAGAAGAACATATTTTCGTAAGTGGAGAGATGAACGAAACAACGTGCAGTGTTGCACCAACACGCCGTCGTGCTGCCCCCGAGCAGAGCGAAGCATGCTCGCGTTTACCGACGACCCGACTGACACGGCGTTGGCTCTCCCGGCGACAACGTCACAACAGTTGTCGCCTCAAACTTTGTGACTGGTATTCGGCGCGAATCGAACGTCTGGTATCCCGGCAGTTCAACACACCAATTCCAAAAATAAATCTTCGCGCCGTGAATCATCATGACTTCGGTTTCCCATTTCTTGCGCTCGGAAAATCGTGCGACACCGATGCTGTCGGACATGACGGTGTCGCGTGACTGTTCGAAGCGGTGCGGATAAAAGTTGGTGACCAGCGTGACCCGCGCGCCAACTAACGGCCGCCTGTTCTGATCATTGACGGTGAGCGACGCCTCGGGCCGTAACGTTTTGTAGGCGGGATAGCAGCCGCTCAACATCACGGCGCAGAGAATCACGAACGCAGAACGAGCGCGCATTGGTGGCCTGGTGAAGGGAGAGGTGCTACCCGAATCTTAGCGCGCTATCCGCCGCACCACGATCACACTCCGACCATCCCGCGGCTGCGCAAACGCCACCAGCGCTCCTGCCGCGGAATTCGCGACTGACGGATATCGGCCCGCCTCAGTCGCACCGATCCGTCGAAATACGATCTGCCCAGTGGTCGCGGACGTTCCTCGCGCCATTTTTACCGTGCGTCCGGCCGTCGTTGGCTCCTCCCACGCGACAACCAGCTCGCGAGGTGACGCCGCGAGCACCTGCACATGTCCCGCTGGACCATCCGTCGGAATTCGCACACGCGCCGAGAATGGTCCGCCGTCAGCCGACACCGCGTAGAACAGCGCCATCACGCTTGGGTTACTCACGTCTGCGGGCGACGGCCAGACTGCGTGCACGCGACGGTTTGCATCGACACTCAGCGAGGGGCCGTTATCCGGACAGCCATCGAATTGCCATTTGTCTTCACTGACGCGAAGTGGCGCAGAAAATGTCCGTCCTGCATCACGCGAGGTAGTGAGAGCAATGTCGCGCATACTTCCCGGAAACACGTGCCGCCACGCACCGTAGAGCGTGCCGTCGGCACCAGCAACGAACGCCGTCTTACAGCAGTAGCAGACGCCACCGGTAATTGAGATTGCTGATGAACGGCCGTCGAGCGCGGCGCTGTATAGTTGCGAAAACAACGCACGCGCGGTCGGATCGGCTTTGGGCGCCGACGGCCCCGTGGTCGCGATGGCGCCGTGTTGATGCGGTGTCGTTGGAACGCTGCGATGATCAAGCCACAGCACATGCACACCTCCCGCTGCATCGACGGTGATCGACTCCCAACCGCGGTTGCCACTGGCCTCGGTTCCAGGCACAACGTTCGTCACACCAAATCGAACGCCACCATCGTCGGAGCGTGCAGTCAGCAGCCGCGAACCTTCAGGGCGCTTCGCAGTCCAAACAATAACAATCGCTGGCTCGGCGTCTCGTCGCGGAACCAACGCGACGTGCGGCGGCTGTTCACCACCAACGCGCGCATCGAATGCCACCGCGTTCACGCGCACTGGCGCACCAAACGTGCTGCCACCGTTTCGGCTGACGGCACTGTAAACGTCCATACCACCGGTAGCAGTCGCGCCCCAGGTGATCGCAACAAAGTTCTGTTGTGCGGCGATACTCACCGATTCGTTTGAGCGACCTTCAACACCAACCACTGCGGTGCTCTGCGCGACGCTGAACGACGCGCCACTACACAGGAAAAGCACGATCGCGAGCGCGCGCGTGGTCATTGCGCTGCGCAGCAGTCGCATACGCTGCACTGGATCATGTGCGATTAACTCTGAGGTGTGATCCATCATCTGAAGCATTGTGGGTTCCCGAAAAAGTGTCGCCATACGAATCCAAGAAAAGAGTGCACCACCGGGCCCCCGTTGCACCCGGTGGTGTCGAGTGTTCTCAAAACGCAAATCGCAAATTACCAACTACGGTACGTTGCGGAAACGGATGAAACACGAAGTACTTTCGGTTCAGCAGGTTATCGACGCCAACCGCAGCGGTCCACCGCTGACCAATGCGGTAATTGGCGCGTGCGTCAGCTACAAACCACTCTGCAAACCCCTGATACACGTTCGGATTGATATCGGTGTTGTCGAGCGTCGCGTATATACGACTGCTGTATCGACCGGCGAGTGTCACGCCTAACCGTTCGACCGGTGAATACGTCGCAGCAAGCGTTCCGCGCCACTCTGGAATATTGGGCAGAAATTTGCCGATTACCGCACTGCTATTGCCACTCGAAGTCGCGCGGCCGCTCGTGGCCAAGATACGTGCCGACAGATAGGTGGCACTACCTGACAGTTCGAGCTTCGGAACAACCAGATCGCGCGTACTGAATACCAACTCAGTTCCGCGCGCCCGCACGCGATCAACGTTCGAGAGATATGAGTACAACACCGGCGAGTTCGGGAGCAGTGGCAGGAACTGCGTCGCGATTGCGTCGCGAATATCGTCTTGAAAGAATGCAACCTGCACCATACCGCGACTAAAGTTTCTCGCGACACGAAGCTCGCTCGCCACCACATTATCCGGCCGCAGATCTGGTGTTGGTGCCGTGAACGTCAGGCCGGTTGAGACAAGCTGATACAACTCCGACGCCGTCGGAAACCGCACGGCTTTGGCAACCGATGCTGTCGTAGACCAGCGCGTGTTTGGCATCCACGCGAGTACCGCCTTCGGTGAGAACCACTCGTCGCGCACTTCGGGTTGCGTTACGCGCGTTGCACCATTCGCGTTGACACCACCAAACGCGCGCCACTGCTCAAACCGTCCGCCAAAGGTCAACGTGAAAGCGGGCGATAAGGTCCACTTATCCTGCAACCACAGCGCACGAGTCTCGGTGTTGCCGCGCCCGTCGGTGGCCGTTCCGGTAAACGCACCACTACGCCACTCGGCCGTGGTACGCGTCGGATTCTCCAGCATGTACTGATCGCCGTGAGCGCCAAAACTCACAATATGCTTGGCGCTCAATCCATCGCGATGCCAAACGGCTTTCGCATCAAACGTTTGCCACCCAGTGCCATCCAACAGAGCTGCACGACCAGGCGCACCGAACGCGGTGCCTGTCGCTGCCACGGTGGTTGGTACACGCTGCTGATCCTTGTCAAAACGGTAGCGAGTGCCGACGACCTCAAAATCCCAATCCTTTCGTGCAGCACTTCGCAGCGAAAGGTTATGCGATGAGTGTTGCTGAATCAACTCGTAATACCCACTCGCGAACGCATTCGAACCAGCGAACGTTGGCTGTCCGTCTCGACGTAAGTATGAACTCACATCGGCAGTTGCATCATTCTGCCAGAATCCAAACGAATACGCGAGCCGAATGCTCGGTGTCACGTCGTACGCTGCTTTGATGCGCGCGTTGGTCATCTTGGTGTTGAGCAATCCACCGGCACCGAGCACGTTCGCCGGCGTCCCAAGCCGATTACGCGCTGGGAAAGCGCCAGTCGTTCCGGAGGGGTCCGCCGCTGCCGTGACATAGCTAATTGGATTACTTCGGCTGTCTTGGTAGTTGCCACTGGCCCAGAAGGCAAGCTTGCCAAACCTGCTGCCAATGTGCGCCGTCGTTTGCGTCGTGCCATACGACGCGCTTGTGCCGTACTGCTCAAAGCTTTGGACGGCTTGCGACTGCTCAACTGAACCCTCGAACTTTTCCGGCATGCGCGTGGTAATTTCCATCACGGCACCCATCGAGTTTCCAGCGTACGCTGCCGAAAACGGGCCGTACATCATATCGATACGCAAGATCTCCGATGGCGCAACGAGTCCCCAGCGCGGACCACCGATCGCATTGTTGTTCGCGATGAGTGCGGAGAGCAGCACACCATCGGCAAACACCAACGTGCGAGCACTTGAACCCACGCCCCAAACTCGCGTACCGATTGTGGCCTGCGTGTCACCGTTATTGCGTTTCCGAATGAACACGCTCGGCAAGTACTTTACGGCGTCTTGTGTGTCGATCAGGTTGACCGTGGCGCGCGCCTTCGCCGCCGTGACGCTTGCGGAAACCGGAAGTGTGTTGAATTGAATCGGGTTGACGCGTGTGCGATCATCGGCATCAACCGTCACGCGAACGGATTGCAAGCGCTGCACCGAGTCGCGTCTGGGCGTTGTGCGCGCGGTGTCTGACTGTGCGCTGAGCGCGCTACTTAACAGCGCGCTGGTGGCGAAGAAAACGAGGGACTTCATAGTATTTGTGTGCTCTGAACGCGAAGGAATGAGCCAGTGCGCACGTCACGAGCCACTCCCACTTATCCGAATGCACAGGATTGCGAGAGATGCGAAAATGACGCGCGGGATGGCGCGGTGAAGTCGGAGCATGCGCTCAAATGTGAGCGCTGCTGCGAGAACTCAGACCTTGTGCGTGTGGGGCGGAGCAGTCGCAAATGGCAGCAGATGCGCAGTGGTACGCCTGCGAACATCTGGCGCGGCGCTATGGGAGCGCGGGGATGCAAAACTAATGATCGAGGCGCGAATGTCACTGGTGGCCGATGCGACACGCACCACGGTGCAGCAACAGCATTCGCCACGACAATCGCAGCCGCCGTCGCCGTGCTGCGTTGGCGTCGCATCGACGTCAGTTGCGCTGGTGTCCGCGAGCGCGGCGTTTTCAGACGGCGCTGCTTCTGCGCTATGAGCATGCACGTCATGAGAAGCTTCTAACCTGTTCGGGCTTCCTGATGACGCGTGTTGTCCATGCTCGGCGTGTGCAGTTGGCGCGCGTGTTAACTCGGTAGCTCTTGGCGATGCGAACGCGGCTGCCGCACCAATTGAGCTTCGCGCGTTATGGCCGTCTGCGTGCTGCGGACACACCCCGCCCATGCCGCGCGTCACACCAAACGCGGCAAACCAGAGAGCGAACGCACCGGCAGAGAACCGGCGCCAAGCGGAGGCGACCATACGTGAAACTACACCGGATTGGGAAGGAGGTGCACCACAGACTCAGACGCGTGCAACTCTACGGCAATACGCTGAAAGCGCGAAAGGTGGATTAATCGACGGCATGCGGGATAGTGCGCACTCAAAGCGAAAACCAGCCAAGTTCAGCGGGCAGAGCCATAACGGCTGCTCACATGTAATATTGCGCTGCTGGTGCCCACTCTACCCATCGCCCTAGCCGGAAAACCAATGCGTTTGCGCCCTCTCCTCATTGCCGTAACGCTCTGCACTGCCTGCGCGTTGCCAGCGCAATCACCCGCATCCAGCGCGGTACCATCGGCTGCGTCACCGCGCCGCACCGTGATCACGATCAATCCCTTCGCGGTGTTTGGAGAATACTTCGCCGGCGACATTGAGACGCGCCTCTCGAAGGCATTTACGATCGGTCCCGGGTTCAGTTTTACGACGGCACTCGATCGCTCGACGTACTTCGCGGTGGAAGCGAAGGCGCGGTACTATCCCGCTGAGTCGGCGCTGGAAGGACTCTCAGTTGCGGCGACTGTCGGCGTGGCGTCGGCGTCCGGCGACGACAACATTTTTTATGCGGATGACTTCATCGAATTTGGACCGAACGGACCGGTTGCGAGACGAAGCCGTGTGACAAAGCCGACGTTTGGCACTGAGTTGAGCTATCAGTGGATTGTTGGGCCGTCTCGGCGTTTTGTGACAGTGATCGGCGTCGGCGTGAAGCGGTTCGTTGGTGACGTCGGCTTC
>JANNWU010000188.1:0-10525 GCA_031408755.1 Gemmatimonadaceae bacterium
GGGATGAACGGTAACTTCGACCGTCATTTTCATCTGCGTTCGTATCATACTGCTTAAGCAGCTTCACAAACCATGACTTGAATAGGAGACCACGTCTCTCCTCCGTCATAGCTGATTTCCCACGTCTCACTACTACATCCAAATCTTCCGTAATCAGTTCCTCCGTAACCAGGACTACTACCCTCGTCTCGGAGCACTTCATCCCAGCATTCCACAGATGCAGAAACCCCAGCGTTCATTGCGCTGACCGTAACAGCGCTCAATGACACCGCTACCGGTCTCTCAGGTTGCATAAATCTTGTTTGGAGTTGGTTCCTTGCTCGCATACACGCCCAATATCTGTCTCTTGCCCTGTTTGCGCGAAAAATCATAACACTCTCGTGCAAGATCGCGGCGGCACACGCGGCGGCGGCCACTGCGTTCCAAGGTGGCGGTAGCAGGATTGCGAGACAAACGGCGCCCGTCGCCGCATGCGCATCCACGACATCGACCAAAGCATCCTGCCATTGAGTCATGAGCTCATCGCAAGTCGGTCCATCGGCGCACACGACAGACATTGAAACGGAGGCTGCGCTCTCGAACGCGCTCAGGCTTCGCGGCACAGACGCAGAAGAACGCTGCGACGGACTACGGCGCACTGATAGCTCAGCGGGAGCGCATTTGACTCGCTTTACGTCTGCTGAGACTGTCTCGCTCGCAATGTCCGCGCCCGCGGACTGCGGTCGGCGAATAGCGACGTTTTCGACGTAAGCGTTATCAGGTGTCCTTGAGCGTACGGTTGTGAGCTGCCATGCACGCGAAGTGCGCCGCCACGCCCTGTCTTGGATGAGCACTGTTTTCCCACCGCGCACTACGGTCGCGCGCTGCGCGGGAGAGTCACCGATGCCCTCTGTTACCAACGTGGTGCTTACGTCAGGGTGACTGACTCGCTGCCAAGACCGCGTGTCTTCGCAAAGCGTTGTCGCGAACGACGCTGGCTGACCAAGATCAATTGTCATGTCAAGACTTCGAGCCGCAAGAGCCGAAGCAATTTCTGGCGAACTAGCTGCCAGTTCGTCAAAACGTGCTTGAACTTCCGATGTCTTTGCAATGCGTGGCACGGTCGCGAACCGAGCGCTCCCAGCGACAATTCGCCTGTAGGTAGCGTTGGAGCGAAGCTTGCTTTGGCTGCTGTTCGTCTCCATCCTCAAATACTCAACGTTGACGTCGATTTCAACAGTTTGAGTCGTCCGGATTAAAGGCTGAAGATATGCCTTCGACGCAGACGCGTCCACGAAAGTCTCCGGTTGGACAGGGGCATCTTTGCACGCTGATAACACCGCGAGACAAAGAAATTTAGCATAGTTGGTTAGTCCTGAAATCGGTCTCCACTGGTAGAGGCACGCTCGCCAGCCTAGCACCCCCCCCCGCGTTTTCCAAATTGCATTTCTCGTTCCGGTGCATCCAGCGTTTACGCGAACGATTCGTGGACCAGCGTCACTCGCGTTTTGAGCTGAGGTGCGAAGTGTCTATCTGAGATAGGCCACAAACACCTGTCATCACGTGCAGAGATGACAGTGCTGTCAAAGATCGCACGTGGCAAGAGGTTCAACGCTACGCGCCATTTGCCGGTATAAAGGCAAACGAATGTCGCCGTGATTATTAAAATTTTCTAACCAAAACACGAACGTCTTCTCTCGTCACTAGCTGACAAATGACAACCAGGGATTGAGGCAATCGTGCGGTACAAGTGGCCACATTCAGCGCATCTCCTGCTCATTGCGCACCAAGTTTTTCAGCGAATCGTTTCCGCCAAAGATCAAATCACAATTCGCAGCATCGGCGCAAGAGTACAACCAATCACTCCACCCCCGCATACCCTCCAGCCCGCGCCAACTCCGCGTAATACTGATCCCGCACCCCCATCGCATTCACCTCACACATCGACACCAACTCCCCATTGATCGGCACATGAAACACACAATGTGCCAACCGCGCCTGCCCCTCCACCGTGCGAATCTCGTCATCGCCCATAAAGTGATGACTGACCATCACCAGCGGCTGCACCTTCAGCTTACCACTGCGCAAATCCCGCAACGCGCGCATTGGTGACTGCGGATCCAACCGCCGCAGCCAGTGCCAGAAGTATCCGGGCAAACGCCCCAACACAAACAACGGCGCACGCATCGCTAACCCAATCGCGCGCGCAATCGCTGTCCGTTTGGTATCAGTCTTAAAACTCACGCCACCGAACCGCTGAAAGAACTTGTCGACAGTATCTGCATGCGGCGCATCTGCACTTGGACGCAGCGCGTGAAAACGTGGCGCTTCACCGTCACGATGGGCTACGAGGCCATGCAAAATACGGTTGCACGACGGATGCCCGAACCACACTTGCGACTGCAGTAACGCATCCGCCTCCAACGCGTTGCCACCGCTCAACGCCAGCGCAACACGCGTCCACAACGCATCGGCGGTCACACCGCCGCCAAACCCCTCTTCCGTGCGACCAACTTGCGCGATGGGTTGAAAACTGATCATGCGAAATACTCGCTGCCCGCCAACTAACCAGCGCATCACATCGGGCACACCATCAAGATTATCGCGTGTGACCGTCATCGTTGTCGCAGCGCGTAGCGATTGACCGGTTGACTGCTGCGCGGCAGTGAGCAACTGTACAAACTCATCACGCAGTGGATTGAGTTCTGCCTCAGTCTTCGCCGATTTATACGCACTGCCTACGCGCCCACGCTGCGTCGTGTCAACGTGAATGCTCACCTCCACCAACTCCCCTTCTTTCAAATATCGCTCTAGCAATCCTGGCCGACGTCGAAACGAATCACCGTGCGTCATCAGCATCGGCACCAGCTCCAACGAGTGCGCGTACTGCAACAACTCGATCACCTCTTCAGGGGGACGGAGCGTGACTTCGCCGTCGGTAATCTGCAAATTGCCGTCGGGACCCAGCGTGGGCCGCAGCGCTCGCATCTGCGCCATGATCGCCGCCACTGGCTCTGCCGGTATTTTGTTGGCGGCCTCGCCGAGGTAGCATCCGCGGCATGCAAAATCACAGCGCGGCATCGCACCAATGGTGGCACCACAGCCGTTGCCTTGCACACCAAGCATCTGCTCCTTGGTTTGCAGATGCGGCGGCAGCGTACTCCAATTCTGTTGCAGCAGCGCCCGTGACTCAGCGCGAACGGGATGCGCAAGCACATCGAAAACTTTGCGCGGTGCTCGTGCCGGAATGCCGGTAACGTCAGAATGCGGGGAGTTCATGAGCGAGTCTCGTGGTGCGTGAGCGTTGTCGACAGACCTCAGGGGCGCACGCGCCGTCGCGACCGGATCTGCCGCGTGCGCGTCCGATGCTTCAGGCTGACCCCATCTCTGCTACGCGCTCATCGCTTTATTGGATGCACCCATCCAGGCACAATTCAGGCTCCGCGCATTCATGAAACACGCCTTTCATGGTGCCGCGGTCAGCTCTCGCGCGGTCAGCTCTCGCGTCGTCAGCTCTCGCGCAGTCAGCTCTCGCGCCGTCATCGTTACGGAACGTTGACTGAACACTTTTGCGCACAACCGTCTGGCTGACGCTGGCATTCTTTGCGCCCAGACCGAACTTTGAAGATGGCCATTCCCGCCCCTTCAAATCTTGCCGAGCTCGATGAAGCGCTCAGCGAGCCCACTGACGCGCTCATTCGCACGCTTGGTGCACTCGACGGCGACATCATCATTCTTGGTGCCGGCGGCAAGATGGGTCCGTCACTCGCTCGCATGGCTCGACGGGCGCTGACCGCCGCCGATGGTGACGCGAAGCGACGGCGCGTGATTGCCGTGTCGCGCTGGTCGGACCGCGAAGTCTCGCGAACACTCGAGAAAATTGGCGTGCTCACACTGCGCGCTGACCTGCTGGACCGCGCGGTGGTCGATGTGCTGCCGTTTGCGAAGAACGTGATTTTCATGGCGGGACAGAAGTTCGGAACGGGTGGCGATCCGTCGCAGACGTGGGCCATGAACACCATCGTGCCCGCTTGGTGCGGCGAGCGATTTGCCGGTGCGCGGCAAGTGGTGTTCTCCACTGGGAACGTCTATCCATTGACGTCAGCAACCGAGCACGGTGCCAGCGAATTCACCGCACCCGCACCAGTGGGCGAGTACGCCATGAGTTGTCTTGGACGTGAACGAGTGATGACAGCGCTTGGCATTAAACACGCGTCACCTGGCGCGCTCTATCGACTCAATTATGCGTGCGCCCTCACGTATGGTGTGCTCACTGATCTGGCGTGCAAAGTTCGCGACGGTATCGCAATTGATCTGACAATGGGATACGTCAATGTGATCTGGCAACGCGATGCGAATGTGATTGCACTGGCCTTGCTGGCGCACGCCGCAGTGCCCGCGGTGCCGGTGAATGTGACTGGAATGCAAACGCTTTCCGTGCGAACGCTGGCGCACACGCTTGGGCTTCTGTTGCAGCGCGAACCGGTGTTCGTACGCACTGAATCGGCGGATGCATTGCTCTCTGACGCACGAGGTTTGTCTGAACGCTTTGGCGCTGACCTCACGCTATTGCCACTGGAACAACTGCTTGATTGGACGGCAGCGTGGGTGCGCGAGCGTCGTCCAATGCTTGGGAAAGCGACCAAGTTCGAGGTGCGTGATGGCAAGTTTTGAGGTATGGTAGTACAAGACGGTGGTCTCGCGTCTCAATCTTCGATAGCCCGCGCCGGGAGCCCGTGACGTGAACGTCCGCCAACACCTGCTTGCTGGTCAAGTGATTCCTGCGCATCCGTTGGCATTGACGGCCGCTCGGACGCTGGACGAACGTGCGCAGCGAGCGCTGACTCGATACTACGTCGATGCTGGTGCAGGTGGTGTGGCCGTGGCGGTGCACACGACGCAGTTCGCTATTCGTCGCGTTGGCTTACTGCATCCTGTCCTACAGCTTGCTGTCGAAACAGTCAACGCATCGCTAGCCATTAATCCTCGCCCATTCGTAAAAATTGCGGGTGTGATTGGTGAAACGTCGCAAGCGATCAGTGAAGCAGCGATGGCGCACGCACTCGGCTACGACGCGGTGCTGGTATCATTGGGTGGACTTGATTCGCTCGACGAACGCGCGTTGTTGAGCCACTGTCGCAATGTGGCCGATGTGTTGCCGATGATTGGTTTTTACTTGCAGCCGGCGGTTGGTGGGCGCGTATTGTCGTACCGGTTCTGGCGCGATCTGGCAGAACTACCGCAGTTGATTGCTGTCAAAATTGCACCGTTTGATCGCTATAAAACGCTCGACGTCGTGCGCGCGATTGTCGCAGCGAGTCGAGACGATGTGGCGCTGTACACAGGCAACGATGATGCGATTGTCACCGATCTGGTGACGCCGTTTCCAGTGCGGCGACATGGCGTTGCAAGTACGACGCGGATCGTTGGTGGGCTACTTGGTCAGTGGGCGGTATGGACACGACGGGCGGTGGAATTGTTGGCGCGCATCAAAGCGCTCGGCGATTCGCCACTGCCACCAAGCATGCTCACAGAAGGTGCCGAGCTGACCGACGCGAACGGCGCAATTTTCGATTCATTCAATCAGTTTGCCGGATGTATTCCCGGCATTCACGAAGTGTTGCGGCGTCAAGGATTGTTGCGCGGGACATGGACGTTGGACACGCGCGAAATGCTCAGCCCGCGTCAGAACGGCGAATTGGATCGTGTGATTACATCGTATCCGTGGTTGACGGATGATGCGTTTGTGGTTGAGAATCGCGAGCGGTGGTTGACGCCGTAGGTGTAGTTCTGCCCATCCAATCATCGTGTGCGCAGGCTGCCTCTTCGCGTTCGTCTCCACTTCACGGCCGTACCCCCGAAACCTCACTACCGCCTACGCCGCCGCATCCCGCAACGCTCTCCACGCATGCAGCGCCTGCCACGCATCGTCCATCGAGAGCTGCGCCGTCTCCAGCAACCCTTCGATCACCGCCACCCGCAGCGCCGCATCATCGGCATCGTCAAACTGCGTCGGCGCATCGAGCATAGTGAGTGGATCAGGCGGCACGAGCAAACCAGAACGAATGAGTTCACGCATCGCGCGCGGCGCGGCGTCCTCAAGCCACGGCGCCACCACGTAACCGCGCTCAACATCGCGCAATAAAATGACTTCCGCAAACCGACGATCTTTCGCAACCCAGATTCGCTCGCCGTGCCGATTACATCGCGCGGTGAAGCGGCGCGCACCGATGTAAAACTCCGCGCCTGTGGGCACGCTTTCGGGGACAGCGGCGGGAGTGAAGAGCGTCATGACTGGGAGTGTCGTACGCGAGAGGCCGAGTGATGAATGGAGCGCTGGTGGTGGACCGAGCGTTCCGACGATTTCGGGCGTAGTTGCGGCAGCGCTTTGTGCAACCGCCGCCTCACAAACGGATGACGCGGCTGTATTCTCCCGGCAGCCACGTTGGCCACTTCCTGGCGCGCGCGGTACCGCCTTGCAGTTGCCCGACACGCGCAGACGATTACTCGACCCACCCCTTCCTGCCCCTCGCCATGACCCGCATCGCCCGTCGCTTGCTGCCTGTCGCGACACGCTCCGTTGCCAAGCTTTTCGCGACGCATCTTGCCGTCGCTCAACTATTCGGCGCGCAAATATTCGGCGCGCAAATATTCGGTGAGCAGTTGTCCGCGCAGCCAACCGCGCCTGCAGTTGTCGCTCCCACGCAAAACGGTCTCCCGGCCATCGCCACGAAAACCGCCGGTATGACCAAGCGGGACGGCCTCTTCCCGCTGTACTGGGATGAGCGCACCGGCAAGCTCTATCTCGAAATTCCGGCGATGGAGCAGGAATTCATCTACTACACTTCGCTGCCGTGGGGCGTCGGGTCTAACGACATCGGCCTTGATCGCAGCCAGCTTGGTCGCGAGCGACTGGTCGCGTTCTCACGCAGTGGTCCACGTGTCCTACTGATCGAGAAGAATTCGAACTTCCGAGGAGTTACACGCGATCTGAACGAAGCACGCGCAGTCGAGGAAAGTTTTGCACGCAGCGCGATCTTCGGATTCACGGTCGAAGCGCAAGACGGTGCACGCGTACTGGTAGACGCGACAGAGTTTTTTGTACGCGATGCACACGACGCGGCGGGCGCGCTCCGTCGTTCGCAGCAAGGCACATTCGCGCTCGATCGTTCTCGTAGTGCGATCTACATGCCGAACACAAAAGGTTTCCCGCGCAACACCGAAATTGAAGCCACGCTGACGCTCGCTGGAAGCAACCCTGGACGCTACGTGCGCGACGTGACACCGAATCCTGAAGCGATCACCATTCGTGAACGTCACAGTTTGATCGCGCTGCCAGAGCCGGGATTCAAAATGCGCGCGTCGGACCCACGCTCATCATTTTTTGGGATCAGCTATCAAGATTACTCGCAGCCACTGGGCGGTGAGTTTGTGCAACGATTCATCTCGCGCCATCGCCTCGAGAAGAAGAATCCGGGCGCGGCACGCAGCGAGGCGGTGAAGCCAATTGTGTATTACGTGGACAACGCCGCGCCAGAGCCAATTCGCACAGCACTTGTTGACGGAGCACGGTGGTGGAATCAGGCGTTTGAGGCGGCAGGCTACATCAATGCGTTCCGTGTTGAAGTGCGGCCCGATTCCATTGATCCGCTCGACGTGCGCTACAACGTGATTCAATACGCGCATCGTGCCACACGCGGTTGGAGTTACGGTGGTGCTGTCACCGACCCGCGCACCGGTGAAATGCTCAAAGGCCATGTCATTCTCGGCTCACTGCGCGCGCGCCAAGACTATCTGCTTGGTGAAGGAATTGCAGCGCCATACGCCACCGGAACTGAGAAAGCGAACGCCGTCGAACAGATGGTGCTCTCTCGCCTGCGTCAACTCTCCGCACACGAAGTTGGGCACACCCTTGGCATGGCGCACAACTACATCAGCAGCGCGCAGAATCGCACCAGCGTAATGGACTATCCGCATCCGATGGTGAAGCTCACGTCAGCCGGTGAGATCGACATCAGCAGCACATTCACAGAAGAAATTGGTGACTGGGACAAGGTCGCAGTCACATGGGGATACGGCGAGTTCGCAAATGATGAAAAGCGGGCGCTCGATTCCGTCTTGGTTGCGGCACGCGCGCGTGGACTCACCTTTCTCACCGATCAGGATGCGCGTCCGGTGAGCAGCGCCCACCCGAACACGCACTTGTGGGACAATGGTGCTGATGCAGTCACAGAACTCAAGCGGATGATGACAGTGCGGCAGCGTGCATTGGCGCGATTTGGTGAAACGGTGATCAAGCGCGGTGCACCTATGGCGACGCTCGAAGATGTGCTGGTGCCGGTGTATCTGCACCATCGCTATCAATTGGAAGCGGTGGTGAAAGTGGTCGGTGGCGTGACGTACGATTACACCATGCGCGGTGATGGTGTAAGCGGTCCGGTTGCAGTGCCCGCCGCACAGCAGCGCGCTGCAATCGATGCGATAGCTGACGTGTTGTTACCAGTGAATTTGGCATTGCCGCGGAGTGCGATTGCGCAATTACCGCCGCGACCGTTTTTGATTGATCCAACGCGCGAGCTGTTTGATCGCTGGACCGGCATCACCTTCGATCCGCTTTCACCCGGCGCCACGATTGCAAACGTCACCTTCGATCTGCTGTTCGATGCCGAAAGAGCGGCGCGCATGGTTGCACAACATGCGATTGACCCAACGCTGCCTGATTTCGGCGCGCTGTTGAGTCGCATGCAGATGCGGATCTTTGCGCCGACAGTCAGCGACGCGTACGGTGCCGTGCTGTATCAACTAGTTCAGCGTTCGTATGTCGACCATGTGATGCAGCTTGCAGAATCGGCCGAGATGCCGATGGTACGGGCGCAGGCACGATACGCGCTGGTGGGGCTGCTCTCATCTGCGCTGCGCACACCGCCAGGCGCAGCTGGTAACGCACACGCAGAGCAATTGGCCGCTGATATTCGCAGTTGGCAGGCAGGTACGTACAAGCCTGCCGACCGGAAGATGAAGCTGACTGTACCGCCGGGCAGTCCGATTGGTGATCGGTAGGGCGCTGGTGTGCGACCGGGTGCCTCCCTTTCGCCCGACCTGATTTCGTTCCGACACGCGAGCACGGTTGCACGACGCACTTGTGACCGCGCCGTTGCAACTCCGCACGATTGCAAAAAGCTCTACACTAGATTATAGTCCGTGAAACAGATTATTGTTTACTAGAAGGAGTATTGTACATAAACAAGACTTGTAGCCTGTAATTGGATTATTACGCCACAGCTCCCGTTCTTCCCCTGCCGAGCCCGACTGTAACTCCTATGCCTCGACGTGCGCAGACCGCGCTTAGCTATCTCCAAGCGCCGCTGGACGAGATCCTCGGAAAGCAGTCGCACATACGGATGCTTCGTGTTTTAAGCGAATACGAGCAGCCGATCCCGCCGTTTGAATTGGCTCGTCAGACGCGCCTTGATTTGTCAGGCGTCCTGCGCGCGATTGAGTCCTTGGTGGAAACGGGAATTGTGAGCACAATCGGCGTCGGACGCGGACGCGTTATTCGGTTCAACACCGCGCACCACTTCGCACCAGTCCTCCAGCAGCTCTTCGACACGGAACGGCGGCGGCGGCAGGACCTCGTCGACGAATTGCAGCGCGCAGCGCAAACGCTCGATCCGATGCCTTCGTCGGTATGGATCGAAGGACCACACTCCGTTGGCATGGACACGGTGCGCGACGCGTTACACGTCGGCGCGCTTGTGCATGTCCGCAATCGTCAGGTGACAACCGAAGGGTTTCGGGAACCCCTTCGAGAGATCGAGCGCAAATTCGGACTCACCGTCGATCTGGTGCTCAGAACGATGGCGGACCTTGCAACTCTGACCCCGGAACAGACTGCAGCATTATGCGATGTGCTTCCAATCTGGGGCGTGCCGCCAATCAACTTTTTAAACGCGAATCACGCGGCCTCGGTCGGCGACGGCGCAGAGCAGGAATTTCGCACGACGTCCGATGACAGTGCGGAATGGAGTGGCGCGCGGGAGTCGCACAATCCGCAGACCCATGCGCAACTCGATCTCGCGAGTCGGCGGTCCGCCGAGGTGACAGCGCGCGAAATCAAACGCGACCCTCGGATCGTCGAGCGCGCGAAACGCTGGCTCGAACACAGACTTCCACAGGCGTCGGAAGCAGAGCGCCACGAACTGCGCGAATGGGCTCACATTTTGACGATGCCGCCCCACCGGATCGGGGCATTCCTGCTCGATCCCGGCGAACGCGCAACACGACTCCGGCAGACGTCGCCCTTCCTCGCTGTGTCGCGCACCACGTCGACATGACGAGAGCACAACTCGAACACGCCATTCGCGCTGCTTGCCGAGGGTTTGCTTGACGGGAGAATTTTAGTCGAGCGCATCTGGGCGCTGCCCATTGATCACACCAACCGTGAGCGGCTCGCACGATGGGTGCACATAAGCATTCAAGATCTGTGATCGGTAAAACCAGTTCAGCTGCCAGACACCTTTCCGCCCGTTCCGCGCGCACTACATCA
>JANNWU010000189.1:0-2725 GCA_031408755.1 Gemmatimonadaceae bacterium
GGTGACGCTCTTTTCGGTTCTACTGATTGCTGCACTGCTGAATGGAGTGCAGTGGCGCCGGTTTCAGACCACAACGTTGTCTGACCTGCGCACCACTGATTCAACGACTGTTGCAAAGCATCGTGATGCGGTGTCAAAGATTCCTGCTGGCACACCGATCGCGCAATCTTTTCCACTAGATCCACGCGAACCGATCGCTGTTGGCGGGCGCATGGGTACGCTCGCTGTCCTTGATCCGGCGCCGCTGTCTGTGCTGGCAGTTGGGCAGAGTGATTTGCTCCCGAACTACTATCGCGTGACCACGGCGGGTCGCGCGGCGGTTCAGAAAGGCGACGAGATCGAGAACCCAGGGAATCTGCTGACAGGACGATTTGATTTGGCGTTCGTGATCGTCGTACTTTTTCCGCTGGTGATTCTTGCGTTGTCGTACAACATGCTCTCGGGCGAGCGCGAGGACGGCACGTTGGCGCTGGTGTTGGCGCAACCGGTGCGCCTGCGCACACTGATTCTTGCGAAGGTTGGAGTGCGTGCGGCGACGGTGCTCGGCATCGCCGGTGTACTCGTCATTGCCGGGCTATTTGTGGCTGGTGGCAGCAGTGACACATCATCAATGCTATCGACGGCCGCGTGGTGGTTTCTCGTGATCAGCGCGTACGCACTGTTCTGGTTTTCTGTCGCGCTGGTTGTGAACGTATTTGTGCGCGGGTCAGCGGCTTCTGCGATAGCAGCGGTGAGTACGTGGCTCGTGTTGGTAGTGCTAGCGCCAGTGCTACTGAACTTGTACGCGCAGTCACAGTACCCCACACCGTCGCGCGTGGCGTTTATCACCACGGTGCGCACCGTCACGAATGAAGCGAACGCGATGGCTGATCGGGTGATGTCAAAATATCTGTTTGATCATCCGGAGTTGGCAAGCGCAGGGACGCTTGACATGAATGATTTTTTCGACAAGTCGCTCACGTTACAGGATACGATCGAGAAGACACTTGCTCCATTGTACACGCAGTTTGATCAGCAACTTGAGCAGCAGCAAACGCTGCTCACCGCGGCACGCGTGCTGACACCGGCGTTGCTCACGCAGACGGTGTTGGAAGACCTTGCTGGCAGTGGCTTAAACAGATGGCAGGCGTTCCGCGTGCAGACGCTCGCATTTCATAAAGAGTGGCAACAGTTCTTTATCTCGCGACAACTGCGCAAACAGTACTTAACGGTCGCGGATGTAGCGCAGATGCCGGTGTTTCGTTTTCGGGAAGAATCGGGTGATGCCGTGCGGCAGCGCGTGCTGGCTTCGCTCGCGTGGTTGATCGCACCAGCCGCGTTGTTGTGGGCGATTGGTATCTGGGGTTTGCGGCGGTATAGCGTGGTTTAATACGCAGTACGTGACTTTGGTGACGCTGGTTTGGCGATGGCGACATAGCGTGTCGCATGCACCCTTGCCAAAGCACCATCGCACCGAGCAGTCTATGGTTATGCCTGTTACGCGCCGCTGGGTGGTCAGCGTAACGTTCGTGACGCGATCAGGAAAGAGAGAACGCGGATCATTCCGCTGCGGCGCAGCCGACGCATGTTGGAGAATACTCGGCAGAGCAGCCAACGTCATTCCACTCGGCTTCAAGATCGATCGCGTTCACAAACCGATGGCGTTTGTGGCGCGGCACCTCGGCCAACGCTTGCGTGCGATGCGCATTTCCGAGTGTTTCACGCGCCCACCGTTCGTATGGTGCCAGCGTGTACGCGAGCACGCGCACGAGTTCTGCAGCGCGTTGCAATTCTGCGTCTGTTTGCGGTGGCGTGTTCGGTGGCAATTCGCAGACTTGGTGCACCGTCAACGGCATCGGCTGATGCACCATTCGCGGTCGCCGACGAAAGCGTTCGATGACGATGCCAGCGCATTCGGGTGCGAGAATCGCACATGTTTTGCCGCTGCACGTCGGTGCGATAGGACCGAGATAGATCGCAAAGCCCCAGCACATCAGATGGAGATCTTCTCGGAGCGCAGGTGCGCTGCTTTCTGGCGAAGTCTGCAACGTGTAGGCGCTGCTGCCGCGACCGTCAAACGCTCTCATCCGCGAGAAGCCAAACGACAGCGGGCCATTTCCATCGGCCGCTGCGATATCTCGGCCCAAGAACCACAGCTGCTGGTCGATGAGACTGCGCCGCAGGGTGGGCGTCCGGCTGACTTGATTCTCCATTAAACGATAATAACTTCTCAAGTGCAATAGAGAAGTTGCGCGGGCCGAGAGCGTCGGGCCGCCGGAACTGTGCCCGCCTTTCTAGGAGAGCGTCGTCATGTCGAATCACGAATTAGTAGCGAGCAAGACCACCAATGGCGTCAGCGATTTGCGGCTTCCCGTGACTGTGCTCTCCGGCTTTCTCGGTGCGGGCAAAACCACGCTGCTTAATCATGTGTTGTCGAATCGCGACGGGATGCGCGTCGCGGTGATCGTGAACGACATGAGCGAAGTGAATATCGACGCACAGTTGGTGCGTGGCGGGGATGCTGCGCTGTCGCGCACGGAAGAGCGTTTGGTTGAGATGACCAACGGCTGTATCTGCTGCACATTGCGCGATGATCTGCTGAAAGAGGTAGCACTGCTCGCAACTGAGGGCCGATTTGATTATTTGCTGATTGAGTCTACTGGTATTGGCGAACCGTTGCCGGTTGCAGCGACGTTCACATTTGAAACTGAAGAGGGCGTGTCACTGTCACACGTTGCGCGCTTGG
>JANNWU010000190.1:0-1710 GCA_031408755.1 Gemmatimonadaceae bacterium
GTACTGCAGCGAGAACGGATCCACGAACACTTGAAAACCATCCTGCGATAGCAACGAATCGTCTTCAGCAGGCTTGTCTTCAATCAACAACGAGTACTTGAAGCCGCTACATCCACCCGGCTGCACCGCAACACGAAGGCCGCCAATGGTCGGATCGACGTTCTCGGCCACCAAAAACTTCTTCACCTCAACCGCCGCGGCTGCGGAAATTGAGAGCATCACTTCAGGCGTCTGCATCGTGCTCATGCGGCTTCCTCCGGAGGGTAGATCGGGAAATCCCGACCTGATTACTCTGCAATTTATGCGAACTTCAGTCACAGGGAAGGACTCTTCCTCCGATGGCGGCACGAGAAACCTGTGATTGGGCCCATCGTACTCTTCCAGACCTCTCAACTTTAAGGCTCATAGCCGAGCTTGGTCCAAGTGCTCGATCCGGCGGCCGCACCGTTTGTACGAGCAGATAGTCTCAGAGCCGAAAACCGTCCGCCCTACGGCGAAGGCGCCGGAGGTCGGGCTCGGCTTGCCCCGTTGCTCACGGCGCCTGCGACGGCGTCCGCCAGCGCAGACCGAACCGCGCCAATGCGACGGTTTTCTCGTGTTGGATTGACGCGATTTGTCAGCAAAATGATGAACAGGTCGCGCGATGGATCCATCCACATCGACGTGCCGGTGAAGCCAGTGTGCCCAAACGAACGTGGCGACAATCTCTTTCCGGCGGAGTTTGTGCCATTCGCAGTTTCCCAGCCCAGCGCACGCGTGCTGATCGACGTGTCTTGTGCTCGCGTGAACTGCGCAACGGTTGCGGCGGACACGTAACGAACGCCGTCCAGCGTGCCACTGTTCAACCACATACGCGCCATTCGTGAGAGATCGTCGCCGGTCGAAAATACTCCCGCATGCCCGCTCACACCATCAAACCGAAAAGCATTCTCATCGTGCACTTCGCCGCGCAACTGCCGCTGACGCCACGGGTCGAATTCAGTCGGCGCGATGCGCATGCGGAGTGCGAAATCGGGACGAAAGCGTGTGTCGATCATTTTGAGCGGCCGCGCGACAATCGCTTGAAACGCACTGTCGAGCGGCATGCCGCTCACCTTCTCAATGACCATACCCAACAGCATAAAGTTCATGTCGCTGTACAGATAGCGCGTGTTTGGCGCAGTGTCTGGTCCCACGAGTAATAGCTGCGCGCGCGCATCAGCGCGATCGACCGCCTCCTTGTAAAACGGACGCCATGCCGCCAGACCGCTACTGTGCGTGAGTAACTGCCGCACGGTCAATTCGCTCGTTCGCGGTCCGGTCCATTCCGGCAAGTATTGCACAACTTTCGCGTCTAAGGCAATCGTTCCGCGGTCGACGAAATGCATGATCAGCGTCGTCGTTGCAACCACCTTCGTCAGCGATGCAAGGTCGTAGATAGTACTTGGCGACGGTCGCGTTGAATCCGTGACATCCAATTTCCCGACGCCGTACGTCAGGGCAATGCCAGCCCGCGTTCCTACAACTGCGATCGCGCCAGGGAATGCGCCATCCGCAAGCGCACGATCCAGAACGGTGCGGACTGAATCACGAATACGCGCCACGGTCAGCGTGGCGTTTGGGGCGCTCGGATTTACTTGCTGCGCACCAGAATTGCGCATCAAAAGTGCACTCAGTACGGCAAGCATCGTCAACTTCCGCGCGTTCATGAGCACAGAAATCATCGGACGG
>JANNWU010000191.1:0-4717 GCA_031408755.1 Gemmatimonadaceae bacterium
ACGCTGCGGTACTGCGCTGTCTCATCATGATGTTAGGTAGCGTATCGCTGGACTACCCTGTCCGCCCCGAGAAATTGTCCCGTATATAGTCCTGTGCCTTACGAGCAGTGAGTTCTGCCGTAGACGCGAGCAACCGGATGAAAAACATGTCATCTCGTTCTCCCTTCATGAATACCGGACGAGGCGACCGCCGACACTCAATAGTAAGTACTCGTCGGGGCCCAACATTGTCATATCGTGTAGAAATCAGCGGTGCATGCTCGGAACCGATTCTTTGCGTGATCAAGTTCACAAGGTGTAAAGTCATTCTGTCAGCGTTCTCGAAATTGTCAGCATCGAGACCGAGCGCGTTCCCAGCATCATCAACGCCGATGAGAAGCACTCCGCCAGCAGAATTGAGAAACGCCGCGATCGTCTTCAACGCAGACTGCTCGATTTTCTGGTCAGCCTGCTTTGTCGCAAGATTCATTCGGAGAGTCGACTTGAATTCGACTGTCGGTCCCTCTCCTTTCTTGATGAGTTCTTCGGCGCGCAAGGATTGATCGCTAAGGCCGTTCAACCCGTTACCGCTCGCAATCAAACCTGGGGCGGTTAGAGTGGCTCTGCTTTCATTTCGCTTGGGTTGCTCTTGTAGGTACTTCTGGATCATTCCGATGCTGAGCGCGTCAGAACTACGATCTACGAGCCCGTACGCCTTTAGGTGCTGAATCGACTCAGGCACCTCTTGAGCATACTCGCGGAACTCGTCGATCCGATCCTGCGCTAGTAGTGTAAGGAGCTCGTATTCGTCAGCGTACCACATACGCAGCACGTCGAGAACGTGGCGCACGTAGTAGACCAGTTCATTCTCGCGTTCACCTTCTGTGTCCACTAGTTGGGACGCAGTGATCTGCACAGGTCGTTCGGTGTAGGATCCGTGGTCGCGACGCTTGTGCTCCCAGGAGCAGGCAAGCCGCACCAACATCGGATGACCGCCGTATCTCTGCGCGAGGTAGCCACACGCCTCGGGGTCGAAGAGAATCCCCATTCGCTTGCCGAGTGTCTGGACCATCTCCCGAATGTCGTTCGGTAGGAATGGGGGTAGATAGCGAGTCCCAACAAGGCTAAAGAGCGGGTTGTCCTGGCGAGCAATCGTCGAAGACTCAGAAACACGAGCGTTAACGCCCGCGATCACGAACGTCAGGCGACGCTCTTGCGTCTGTATCGCACGCAGAATTTTCCAAAAGTGAAGGAAGTCCTCATTCCAGTGATTTGCAGGACTCAAGCCGGGATGCAGATGCTCGACCTCATCGATTATGACCACTAGTCGCGGTGCATATTTGCGCACGCCCGTAAGGACATCGGTGAATGCTTGGCGCGCACGACTCAATGCGGTTCGTTCGGTAAACTCGCGATCAAGAGGATGCGCCAATGTTACACCAGCGATGCGGGCAGCTTCGTCCTTGATGTGACTGATGAGTTCCCACCATCTCAGTTGGTAGATCTCCGGACTTTGCGCATCGACGTAAACAACACAACCAGCAAGCTCAGCCTGGATGAGCCGCTTCAGCTTGAACAAAGCACTTGTCTTCCCGGTCTTTCGAAGTCCGTAGAGGCCAGTGTTCTCACCTCGCTTGATCCGGTCAAGCAAGTCCAAGACGAGCGCCTGACGGCCAAAAAAGTAGCTATCGGCGACCAAGGCTTGCTTCATGTCGAATAGGTCTCGCGAGAACAAGCAGCTTGAGAATCTGCTCCTGAGCAGCCATGGGTCCCTATCTTCTTGAAGCTCGCTCTCAGAGAATCCGACTATGATTCTGCCTTGCTCAGCATCCTGCCTGTAGCGAGTTACTTCCGCCGCCATATCCTCGATCGGCGCAACAACGACGAGGTAGAGCGGCTCTACCCTCATCTCAAGCCTTCGGCGTGTGAGAACCTCCTGACACTGGGTTAGCGTTCGTGGCTCGAGTGCTCCATACGCGGTGTAAACGAGAAACAGCTCTCGTTCGAAGCCATAGAGCTCAGTCGTGTGCTGCTTCGGCTTTAGCAGATAGAAGGAGCTTTCACTTCGCTCGAACCGTTCGTGACTCGCCCAGCTAACATCGAAGAGGTCCACGAATCGCTCGATAGCCGCACGCTCGTTCGCGAACTTCTCAAGATGGTCTTCAACCGCTTGGGCGAACCTGATCATTTTTGACTTGGGCGAAAGAGCGATTTGCCGAGCCACGTGCGAAATGACACTGCCTGCTAACGGCGTGAGTGCAAGCGGGATAGGCCGATCCGGACAGACTACATGTAGTTCTGGATTTCACGTGCGACCTAACACCAAGATAGACTGTGCAGTACCTGGCACCGCGACCGCGATCGCGCACCGCACGCTGCGGTACTGCGCTGTCTCATCATGATGTTATGCCGGGCGGCGGCGGACGCGCGCCGACCTTCGCGCGGGCGCGATCTCCAACAGCGCACGGAGCGCGCGGTTCACCGCAGCCGCATCGCCATAGGCCGCGGCCACGTCGGGATCGAGCAACACGATATTCGTGCCCTTCGCATACCGTTTCGCGTACTTGCCACGGACGCCACCGGTGAAATCGTATTCGGGGCGCAGGTCGGCCACCGCCGGAGTCGTGCCTGCCTTACTTGTCGGATTCTTCATAGGCTCGCCGTTCGCGACGCGTCGCCAGACGCGCGCTAATGAGGCGCACCCGCGCACCTCGTTCAAGATGGACCACCACAAGCAGGCGGGAGACCAACGATCGACCAATGAGAATGTAGCGGTCCTCCCCGATGGAATGATCCGGGTCCGGCACCGTGATCGAGAGCGGATCCGCGAATGCCGTCGCCGCTTCCTCGAATCGGACGCCATGCTTCTGCGCATTCGCTGCTGCCTTCTCGGCATCCCACTCAAACGCGAGACTCATGCATCGAATCTACGGCGGGGCCTGCTGACCGGCAGCCGCCCCCGCTCGCTCGCGCCCGATGCCGCAGTCGGGTCAGCGCGACCGCTCCACCGCTGTCGAGAGTTACGATCCGACGCAGCCCCACGCACGCAGGAGCGAGCCACGGCATAACGAGACGGGGTTCTGCTGCAACGTGGCATCACACGAACGACAGTCCTGATCACGCTACGTTGGCCACGTTGTCGGCAGCAACCCGCGTTAGCGCGGCGACCGTCGCATCGCGCACGACGCACCGCGCATCGCGGTGCACACCACCCACACAAACATGTCCATCGCAACTTCTGACGCGTTCACCGTGCCACGACCGACCGAACAACACTGCACACGATCTTCCATCAACACCAGATTCACAGTCGTGTGACACGCCAGCAGCCACGCATAGCACCGACCGTCGCGACACGAAGCACCACGCACCGCAGACGCGCGCACGCACCACACACAGAAAAACGATGACGCGATGCGCGCGGAGCCAACGTCACCAGAAGGGAAATCTGCCCGCTAACACCAGGCATAGCCTGCGGAGTGCCCGCAGCGAGGATTCTACTACGCACCAAGACTTCTGGCACTCCGTCAGGCTCATGTCCTTGTTAGGTCTCATTGCGAACGGATTGCGGGCCGTCAACCCGGCGCGAAATTGCGAGTGAGGCAGCTTGCTGATTGTTGCGCCAGAGCTACCCGCGATACGAGGGATCCCGCACAAGGCCAGTCAACCCACCAGTCTTCAAACTTTGCTCCGCTCAGTTGAGCCAACTCGGTTGTCCATGCCGGATCCAGCGTCGCGTTTGCGCTGTGGTTTTGGTGGAGCAAGTGTGCCGCATCTACAGCGCTCACTGTGGCCACAAACTTCGAACCACGTACGAAGCGACCATCAAACTCGAGCGTGTAGAAGTGCTTGGTGAGCGTCGCCAGCTCAAAATAATCGAAGATTG
Source organism: Gemmatimonadaceae bacterium (assembly GCA_031408755.1). Lineage (GTDB taxonomy): Bacteria > Gemmatimonadota > Gemmatimonadetes > Gemmatimonadales > Gemmatimonadaceae > JACMLX01. Next base: position 3,866 of record JANNWU010000191.1, read on the forward strand.
GGTCGCCCTTGCGACCGTAGTTCATCCACCAGAGTATCCCAGAGGCGAGCTCCTGCTGACCGCCGAAGAGAGGCTGTGCTTGTTCGTTGCTGATGGGCAGCGGGAAGGCATCGGAATTGTTTAGATCAATCCAGAGAATGCAAGGCACGCCTTCACCTGCTTGATGTTCACTCTGTTTCAGCGCTGCGAGTCTTGAGATTGCATTTCCTTGAACAGTATCACCGGGCTTCTTCGGTCGTCCGAACGGCGTCACGGTCGAAGCGGTGATGGAGTGGCTCTCGTCGACAGACTCCTCGATCAAGGTCTTGGTGTCGTGAAGTGCGCCACTTGGTGTCGTAACTTCAACCTTCAGCTGCCGATCACCGACCGTTATCAGAAAGTCGGCACCCGACGAGGGCGTTGCAATATTTGACGGCCATACTTGGCCCAGATCACGAAGCGCTCGAAGCTCACCGAATGCTGCTGCGATGTTTCGAGGCTGCGTATCCGTTGCGATGGTTCGCTTTTTCGATTCTGCGAAACTCGGAAACTTCTCGATGGCAAAGCAAACCGACGCCTCCAATGCAGCTGCTCGCCTCATTCCCAGATCATCGTTTGCCGAAACGAGCGAGGATAACGGGTGAGAGGCCTTACGACTCTGCTCGACTTCATCGAGGATGGACCGGAGGGCCTCATGAGCCATGCTCGCGCCTCAATGAAAGTTGATGAGACCTAACACCAGGCATAGCCTGCGGAGTGCCCGCGTGATGATTCTATCGCGCAACCACACTTCTGGCACTCCGTCAGGCTCATGTCCTTGTTAGCGGACCGCGACGGCGCGCAGTCCGACGACACCACGCACACGATGCCTGC
>JANNWU010000192.1:0-8047 GCA_031408755.1 Gemmatimonadaceae bacterium
CTGGCACGTCGGTTTGACGCGCTGGGTTAGGGCTACCGTCGACCATGGTGTAAATCTGCGCACTTGATGCGGTACCTACACTGGTCAACGTGATGCGCGTGCTCTTCGCGGAAGTTGTCTTGTTGATCGCTATCAGCACCACGCGTCCAGCACTCGTGCGGCTCGCGTACACGGAGCTCTGTTCGATGTTGGATGTTGTGGTGGCGAGACCTGTGTCACCGAAACTGCTGCCAGCACCGTCATAATTCCGGTACATCTTGAATGCGCCAAAGGAGTACGCGTATGCCACCGCTCCAGAACCACCGTACTGTGTCGCATTTACGTTTGTGAGCGGCCATATCGTTGCCGCGAACACACCCTCCCGACCGAATACTCCGAGCGCATCTGCCTGCGCAACGCCACCAGAAATTTGACCGGTAGCGCCATACGAGTACTCCGTAATTGCGATCTTGGTACCCGGATAGTGCGCAGCGATCTGCGCTCTGAGTCGCGGAATCAAACGAATGGGGCCACCCGTGACGTCAGCCACCCAGCTCGTTTCGCGATACGTCGGATCCCAAAGCGACCGGGGCGCCTGCACACGCGCTTCGATCATTGCGGCGTTCTGCGGTGCAAAATCATTCAAAATTCCGAAACCAGCAGACGTCGCTTCTGGGTAGAAGTGTAGATCCAGCACGTCTAACAATCGTCGTCCTGCTGCACTACTCGCCGCACTCATACGCGCGAGATACACATCAAAAAAGTTCTGCGACCCGTACACCGGATCGGGAAAGATCGTCCCATTTGTAATTCGGCCAAGAATGGCGACACCTGCGTAGGTTGCGGTCGCTGGTCCAAAGATCACCGCGTTCGGTGACGCAGCTTTAATCGCACGCGCGTACACGGCGCTAGTGTCTGAAAAAGCAGTGTACGTTTGCAACCGTTCAGTGTTGGGGTTGTCGTTTAAATTGCTCTGAATTTGACGGTGCGTTGTGTGCCAAATATCTGGCTCATTGTCGAGCGAGTAAAACACCGGTGCCGTTGCATTCGTCGTACGACCGGGATACACGGACTCAAACCAATTCACAAACTCGTCCTGATAAACGAATCCATCGTTGGCATCGGGCGTGGTGGTGAACGCGCTTCCCTTTGACGCTCGGCTCACTCGGAATCTGTTCGCCAGGCGCGTCGTGCGATCAGAGTCAGTGGTCGTCATTGTGCCCGCGGCATCTGCCGACACGTAGCCAAGCATGGGAATTGTCGCCATGAATGCCTGACCGCGCGCAAACGTTGGTGTGGCGCGCGAACGCACCGCCTGCCCGGGAACGGTGCTCCCGCTTAAAAACTGATCGTTCTGGTATGAAAAGTCGGAACCGGCGTTGCTGTAGTTGTTCTCCCAGTTGTACGCCGTAATTCGATTGCCGCCCATTCGATTGAACGTCAATTCTGCTGGCGGTGCAGTGTTGCCCCAACTGCCCGCATCATCAAGAAAGTTTCCACCATAGATAAACCGGGAAATCTCGAATGTGCTCGCACCATTCACGGTCACGGTGATATCTGCGGACACGGAGGGCGAACGCACCGTGAGTGATCGCGTGGTGACCAGGGCTGTACTCCCAACCGTCGCTTGAATTGTGCGCGCAGTACCAGCGGTGGTGCCTGTCAGCGTCGCGCCATATGTCGAGTCACTTGCGCGGTAGGTCACGCCGCTAATCGTGACACCGCTTGAGCCGCCGCTTTGAGCGAGCGTGACTGTTTGTCCGCCACCAATCCTGCTGCCAGCTGCGTCGCGCGGGGTGATCGTCGCGATGCTTGTACCGCCCACAAGTACCGTGTCTGGCGTGAGTACGAAGGTGCTGGTGCTACCAGAGACTACGCCAGCGCGCACACGAAGCGGAAATCCTGTCGGCGTCAGTGCAGTAGCTGCGAATCGCAATCTCGCGAAGCCTGGCGACGCAGTGAGCTGCAAGGCGGGGAACGTCACGGTGCCGTTTGCCGCTGTGCTAAGCGGACCTGCGCCAGTCAGCGTTGCACCGGATAGCGGCGCGCCAGCTGCATTGGTTGCCGTCACATTTACCGCGACGCCAGCCTGCGCCACAACTGCACCGGTCGCGCTTCGCAGCGAAATTGTCACGCTGCTGAGCAATGCGCCGCTCTGCACTTCAATGCCGCCGCTGGTCGTGTCGCCAGGAAATGTTGAGACGCCGAGTGCAGTTGCGGGATCGGCGGGCGGTGGCGGCGCTGCGGTGCCGGTGAAGAGCGGTACCGTGGTGAGCACAACGCCATCCACACGCGCTCGAAATGCGCGCGACGGCGCGGCACCACGCACGGAAACTGAGCTGCGGTAAGACGAATCAACCGCGCTGAATGTGAAAGCGCTGATGGTTGCCAAGGCCGAGTCACCGTCCAGCGTCGCAGTCACTTGTCGACCCGCGCCAAGCTTGTTTCCCGCGATATCCATCGGCAGGACGACAACCTGCGCGACTCCGCCAACTGGTACGCTATCTGGTGCGACTGTCACCGCCGATGCACTTGGTGCCAACGCACCGGCGAGCAATCGGAAGGGGAGGGTGATCGCGGGCAAGCCATCAATTTGTGCAGAGATCACGCCGGAGCTCGCGCGACCTGTCAGGACAAGATCTGCAATACGAGCCACACCACCAGTGTCAGTTAGCGCGCTGCCGCCGCGCCGCAATTGCACCGCGGCGTTTGGTGCGCCACCGGCATCCAGCACCGTCAAGCGCAATTCACGCCCCGCTTGGCGAACCGCGCGCCCCAGCGAGTCTCGAAGCTGCACCGCGAGGGAGCTTGGAAGGCTGTCATTTGCTCGACGCTCCAATGGTGCCGCCGCATCGAATGGCGTCAGCAACGCAACGGCGGATGCCTTCGCGACATCAATCGTCACGGGTGGTGTGGTCGCTTTCTCACTGCATGCGGCCAGCGAGAACGCCAACAACCAGCGGCTGGAAGAACGAATTTGGGGAACCAGCGCCAGTGCGCCCATGATTTTTGCGTCGAGTGAATTGGACAGCCCAAGCGGAGGACGACAGAGCAGGAAATGGGCCACTGCGCTGGACGACGCTCATATTGACAATATGTGCCCAAATGCGGGCTTCATCGTCCGGCGCCGGTGTCCACTGCCGCTCGTTGTACTTCCCAATTCACAAACCGTTGCTTGGCTTACAGCGAGCACTCGCATGGCTCGCAAAACACAAATATATCATTCCTGCATAGAAGCCGCTGACTGACAGACACGAGGGCAATGGCGTGTGCGGCGTGCGCCTGCCTCGTTACCGCACAACCAGAGGCGTGACCGTGAGCCGTTCGACGTGCACCTCGACAGCATGGTTGATCCGCAGCCCGACAATTCCATCGGCTGGCATCTCGCTGCGTGCAGCGTCTAGCACGCGTACTCCACCAATCGAGATCGTGACGCGATCACGCACCGCTTCGATCACGAGATTATAGCGCGTGCTCGGGTCGTTCGGAGTTCCGCGCCACACGGGAACGGCAGCGTTCATGGTCCAATCGCGCACTGTCCGCGTGGTGGCGCCGTCGCGCACTTTCAGCAATGCACGCCCATCACGTCGCACCAGCGCATACGAATATTTTGGTGCTGTCGACGCCAGCGCGCTGCCGCCAAAGAACACTCCAAAGCCTTCCGCCCGCGCACCTGGCGAGAAAAGATGCAGGAGCGCTTCAATGCGCCAGTTGCCATCGCCACGCATTGTACTGTCGTACAGAATTGCCGCTGGCCCAGTTGTGATGTGCCAGCCGGGTTTCATCACCTCAACTTTCACCGAATCCGTCGCGCGGTGTGCATTGCTCGGCGCATCTGTGCGCACGACAAGATTCCTCGGTACTAAAGGATTCGGTACCGCTCCCGCCGATTGCGCGAAGGCGATCACCGGCACGGCGGCGAGTAACGCGAGTGTCGTCAATGCGCGGCGACACTTGTACATCAGATATCTGTGCATAGCTCGGCGGGTAGAGAGTGTTGATGAAAAGAACATCTAAGCTTGTGCAATCAATGCTTGGCTCATTATGGTCGTCGTTACTTGCCCGCCATTGGGTTGGCACGCGTATCCGACTACGTCCGCTAGAACTCCGCGTCGCGCGGCGTGACTTCTACAGTAAGGGTGCGCAACCCTCGACGCACCAACAGTCGGAGCTTGCGATTTCCGGTGACAAACGACCGCCAGCGCGACTCATCAATCTGCGACATCGGTCGTTCACTAACACCAACGATCACGTCGCCAACTTCAAGTCCGGCATCGGCGGCGGCCGACTCTTGAACAACACCAATTACTCGACGCGCACCGTCGTACTGCGTGATCGTTGACGCACCAAGTACGCTCACTCGCGGCGCCCGCCGCACCCGGCGATCCGATCGTTGAAAACGTACTCGTTCCGAGCGTTGATCAATTGAAATCGAAAACTCGTTCAATATCTGAATGCCGAGGAGATATTCGTCTTGCGGCAGCGCGCCGGGTAACGGCAGGATGTCAATGATCGGTTGCTCAATGACGGCATCACCAAGGTAAACCGAACCGGCTAAACGCGAACGCTGAATTGCAACATCACCGATCAACGGACCACGCGCGCGACCAACTGTGACCGGTGGCGTGGTGAAGGTGAGCGCTCGCGCAAGATCTGGTGCTGCGCTCAGTGAGCCATCGTTTTGCGTGTCGAGAATCGCGCGCACTGTTCCAGTTGGAAGCGAGAGCGGGACGGCCCAGAACACGACAGTTCGCAGCAACGATAGAATATCCATGCCGTTGGCTGCTGGTAGCGTGTCTGGTGTGAGCTGCAACACGCGCTTTGGAAAATTCACGGTCACGGTGACGTCGGCAAAAGCATCCAGCCCCAGAAGCCCATCAACAGCAGGAATAGGCAGCGTATCTATGACTTCGATGTGCAGCCCATGCATCGTGCTCACACCGAAACGCACGCTGTCAGTGGCCGGATGCGTCCCGAGCTTTCTGATGCGCGCGTAGGCATTTGGCAACACCCGCGTGTCTGCGGATCCCGTTTCGACCAACATACGGAACGGGCCTTGCCCGTTGATCATTACGTCGACCGCGGGTCGTGAACCGGGCACAAGTGATACAGTACTAGCACCGCCGATATAACGGCTGATTGTTGTAGTCGCGAGCGGCTTTACAGGCGTCGCTGTGCTTGAATCTTGCGCACTGAGCAACGTACTCATGAGCATTGCGACTATCACAGCCATTTCGCCACCGCGCGCTGCTCAGCGCTTTCGCGTGTTGATAATGAGCACACCACCAATTGCATCGGGGCCGAACACTGCGCCCGCTTCATTCGGCGGCACGAACAGAAGTGATTCCACCGCCGATGGTTCGATCTCAGGCAGTTCGCCACCCGTGCGACTTCCATCCAGTATGAACACGCGAACCTTAGCACCGCGATACGTCATCTGCGATCGCATAATACCAGTACGCAAGCTCAATCCAGGAATTCGAATTGACATGATGAGATCATCAATATTCCGTGCTGACGGATTGCGCTCACGCAATGCATCGCCGCTTAAGTAATTGCGCTTCATCAGATTCAAATTGAATCCGAACGCGTTGACCTGATTTTCCATGACCGTGACTGCATCCAGAATCGTGACCGTCTGCATACGAACCACGACGTTGATACTATCAGCATCGCTCACAATGGGAAACGAGCGCGTTCCGGCTGGTGCAAATCCCACTTTTCGTGCAATAACACGGTACCACGTGCGCTCCACGCGTTGCCAACGCGCGTGACCATCATCGTCCGTCTTGTTGCCCATCACCTGAGTGAAGCGTGGATCAATCGCGACCAATGCGACCTCAACGCGCTGCAGCGGTTCTTCAGATTTCGCATCCAACACCGTGACGCTGACTTGCGGCACCCGACGCTGTCCAATACCACGATAGACAATACCGGCCGTGCTATCGCTAAACCGTTCGGGAAGCACGCTTTGCGCCGTCACCTCGGGGTTCAGCAGCCGATCACGCATTGCCATCTGGAACACATGGTCGTAGTGCATCGTGCTGCCGCTATCGAGCACAAAAACGGGCGAAGATTTACTGCCCACAGTCCGCTCTGACAGCTGCAGCCAATACGTGCCGGGAATTGGTGCGCGCACCACGAATTCACCGTGGCGATTGGTCCGCGTTGTTGCTGCCTCGCGCCCCAATGAATCCATGAGCTGCACGGTCGCGCCCCAGACCGCATCGCCGCCAGAATTACGTTTTGCGAAGCCTCGCACCTCTTGCGCCAATAGCGCATTGGACGCGAGCAATGCCGCAGCACTCGCGGCACAGAGCGCGACGCCAACGTGAGACGGAAGGGGAAAGCCTGAACGCAGGGGGCGCATAGCAGAACGAGGAAGAAATCGTGCCCTGTATTCTGTGTGATGTACATTGGGTCGGCAACGGCTGACCAGCACGCCAGCGCTCCATCCTAGAATCTGCTCATGTCTGCACCCGGCTCCAAACCCGCACGACCCACGCTCGACTATCACATTTGGCGCCAGCGGGCACTGGTGATCAGCGGGTCTCGCTACCTGGTATCGACAAAGCCCGGGTTGGTGGGCCACGGGCGCGACGATGTGTCCATTGGCCTGCTCGTGAAGCACGCCGTGGTCAAACCGGGTGCCGTGGTGGTCAACATGCAATGCGGCAGCGGCCTCTTCGGCGTTGTGGCGGCGCTCACACACAAAGCGTCACGCGTGCTGCTCACCGATCGCAGCGTTGTGGCGTTTGAAGCCGCCACGCGTACCATGCGAGACAATGAAATTGACATCGCGACCGTGATGCTTGGTCACGGCTCCGCGTCGCTGCCCACTGGAACAGAAGCCGATGTGGTTGCGATCCGCATACCGACAGAAAAACTGGCGATCCTGCAGCTTCTTGTCGACGCGTTCGCAACGTTAAAAATCGGCGGGCAATGCTACATCGCTGGTGCAACAAACGAAGGTATCAAGTCTGCCGCACGCATCATGCAAGAGATGTTTGGCAACGCGACCGTGGCTGGACACGATAGCGGGCATCGCGTGGTGACCGCCACCAAACGCGGTGGCACGCATGCGAACGGTGAGTCTGTCACGAGTCCATTTCTCAATCACGCCACGCTCCGCGAAGTTGACGCGACGCTGCGCGGCGAGTCTGTGCACCTGTTTTCGCGTCCGGGTGTGTTCAGTTGGGAACACGTCGATGAAGCAACGACGTTGTTGGCCGAGGTGATGGATGTAAAGCCAACCGAATCGGTACTCGATTTGGGTTGCGGTATTGGAGCGCTGGGCATTGTTGCTGCGAAACTTTCCGGCACCGGTCGTGTCGCGCTCGTCGACTCTGATTCGGAATCGGTGCGTTGTGCCGAGCGCGGAGTTGCCGCGGCGTCACTCGCGAACTGTACGGTGCAGGTGAGCGACGTCGCGTCGGCCATTTTCGACCAGAAGTTTGATGTGGTAATCACCAACCCGCCGTTTCACGTGGGCAAGGGCACCGATCTTGAGGTGCCGACGCAGTTCATTCTCGACGCGTGGAAGGTGTTAAATCCGGGCGGCCGGCTACTCCTCGTTGCCAATCGTACGTTGCCGTATGAGCGTACCATTCACCAGACGTTTGGCAACGTGACGGCGATGCACGATGGTCCACGGTTTAAGGTGCTACTCGCGCAACGCTAAGTGCGCAGTCCCGCGATCTCGTCAGCGGTAAGCGTACGCCAACTGCCGCTGTCAAGATCGCCGAGTGTCTGCGCTCCGATGGCAGTGCGATGCAGCGCGGTCACATGATTGCCGACTGCCGCGAACATTCGCCGCACCTGATGATATCGGCCTTCGATCACGGTGATGTTCACGTCACGCGGGGCAATCACTTCGAGCGTTGCGGGAACAAGTGGGACAGTTTCGGACGTGAGCATGAGCGTACCACTCGCAAACTGCTCCGCTTCATCGCCGCGAAGATCGTTTGCCAGCTGCACGCGATACGTTTTCGGTTGACGTGATTTCGGCGACGTGAGCCGGTGATTCAATTCGCCATCGTCGGTGAGCAGCAACAGACCTGTTGTATCG
>JANNWU010000193.1:0-8502 GCA_031408755.1 Gemmatimonadaceae bacterium
AAGTTGGCAAGCACGTCCCACGAGAAGCTCTTTGTGCGCGCCGGCGTACCGCGCAACATGACTTCCAAACCTTGGTTGCGCGTGACAGCGCCGTTCAGATTGAAGAGAATAAACCCGGTGGCGTAACTGCCACGGATGTCATTCACAATCTGATCCTTCGTCTGCTTACGATACACCGTCACATCCAAGCCAAGTCGGTCCTTCAAGAAGCTCAACTCGGTTCCGAATTCGTATGACGTTGCAAACTCTGGCGAGAGCGCCAAGTTCGGGCCGGTGAAGCCGTAGCCATACCCACCGTTGCTGGTGGTCTTGAATTCGAGCGACGGGCGGAATGCATATGGACGTGCATCGCGACCCACCTGCGCATATGCCGCGCGCAGCTTACCAGTCATCACGCGACCAATCGCCGGAATGGCGTCGGAGAAGACAAAGCTGGATGACACGGACGGATAAAAGAACGAATTGCGATCTTCAGGAATGGTCGAAGTCCAGTCCTGTCGACCAGTGATGTTCAGGTACAGATAGTCGTGATAGTTGAGCGTGGTCTGGCCATAGAAGCTCACCAAACGGCGCTGTTGCAGCGTGGTGCGGTTGGTGCGCTGCACCGTGTTATTCACCGACACGAAGTTCGGATCAAGGAAGTCTTGACCACGCAGTGCGTTGGTGTTCGAACGCAAATCGTTGATGCCATTTCCGATTAAGCCGCTGATCGAGAAGTTCTTCGCCAGAATGCGCGAGTTGATATTCAGAATCGTCTGCGCATTCAGGTTGCGCGTGACGTCTGTCGCCAGATCGAGAATGCCGTTGTTCGAGTTCCCATACACACTCTCCGGGTGGCGGAGAATCAAGTTTTCGTTGGTGTAGCTATCGGAGCCGATGTTGCTCCGAATGTCGCCCCACGTGAAGGGCGTCAACACAAACCCGAGGTTCGTGATCAGGCGTCCAGTGTTTGACGTGAGCTGATTGCGATCGACATTGAAGTACGGGTTGTCCGTCTCCACGTTGCCAGCCAGCGCAGTCACTCGGCGACGTGTACCAGCCGCGGTCAGGTAGCTGCTTGCGCGGTCCGTTTGCGGCCACAGAAGTAGTCCGATGAGCGGACCGTTGTCACCCTTGTACACCTGATTGTTATCAGTTTGTGCGTACTGCACACTGAGATCAGTGCGCAACCACGGGGTCACCTGCGCCTGCGTCGCACCCGTCAGGTTGATCTTCCGTAGATCAGCGCCCGGCACAACGCTGCCCTGATTGTCGGCAGACAACGCCAAGCGGTAATTCAACTTGGCGTCGCCCGATGCGCCGCTGAACGACAAGCCATGATGCTGCGTGATAGCCGGCTCGAAGAACTCTCCGATGTTGTCGAAAAACGTCGTCGTGTCCGCGTACGGCGCGCCAAAGTACGAGAAGCTGCCCAGTCCACCGGAACCAATCGACGTTGGGCCGTACCTGCGCTGCACGGTGGGCTGGCTGCGCACGCGATCCATGCGGAAGCGGTTGTTGTATTGCAATCCACCAGTGCCCGCCTTCCCGCGCTTGGTCGTGATGACAATAGCGCCGTTGGCTGCGTCGATGCCGTACAACGCTGAGGCTTCCGGGCCCTTGAGTACCACGAGGCTTTCGATGTTCTCAGGATCGATGTCCGCAGCGCGGTTGGTGAAATCCAAACCACGATTGCTGAATGCTGTCGTTGAGCCGGGAGCGTCGGAGGCCAACACGCCGGTGCTGAGCGTCTTGTTATCCATCGGCAATCCATCGATCACCATCAACGGCTGGTTGCTGCTGCTGATCGAACTGACGCCACGAATGGTGATGGACGACGATGCGCCCGGCACGCCAGAGGTGCTGGTCACTTCAACACCGGCAACTCGGCCCTGCAACGAGTTCACGAAATTCTCGCGCCCCGTTTGTGCGACATCGGCACCGTTCACGGTTTGTTGCGATGTGCCCAGGTTGCGCTGCGCCGTTTGCTGACCGAGTGCTGTAACGACGACGCGATCTAGGCCGGTGATGGTATTCTCGAGTTGCAGCCGGATGACGTTATCGGCACCCACGGTGCGCTCGCGCAGGATGTAGCCAATGCGTCGGAACTGCAGCACTTGGCCGACGTCGGCGCGAATAGAGAAGTCACCGCTGTTATTGGTGAACGTATTTCGGGTGGTGCCCTTCACGACGATTGCAACGCCGGCGAGCGGGGTACCATCCTCACGAGCCACGTTGCCCGTCACCGTCTTCGGCTGCGCGATGGCCTGCGTCGCGAGCAGAAGTGTGCCGAACAACACCGTGAGCAAACGAGTCATTTTCATCAATCCCTGATCCGGGAGAAGGTCATCAGCGCGATGTGGAACTGGCCACCAAATGGAGAGTCGCGCTGAGGGTCGTGCTGGACGTGGTGCTGGAGGAACGAGCGGGCGAGAAGTGCACGGGTTATCGACGTGTGCACGGCGTCGAGGGGGAGCGATCCAACGATGCGAGAAAATTCGAGTCGGCGACGGACCAGCCCACGGGTCCCACGGGGTCTGGGAATCGTCGGGAACCGTAACCATCATGGGGGGCTAGGTTATTCCCTGTTCACGAGGCTGTCAAATCGGCTGGGCTCGCTTGGGGGAGGATCGTAATGTCGCTTGGGGGGCCCAGCCGCATTGATGAGAAGAATCACATGCGATTGGTCTCGCATCACCGGAACATCAACTCTATCGGCGAATCCAGACCCGCTTTCACGGCGTGAATGATTATCATTCACGCCGTGAATAGATTCGCACACTAAGCCGTAACTCGTTTCCCAGTTTTGACTTGCGGGACCTTTGCGCTCGCCAGTTTTGCCGAATGCGCAGCCAGGACCGGCGCCAAGAACTGCCCGGGATAGCTCGCCGCCACCGCCGCCACCTGCTCGGGCGTCCCGCTGGCCACTAACTGCCCGCCGCCCACGCCGCCGTCAGGTCCAAGGTCCACGATCCAGTCGGCCGTCTTAATCACATCCAAATTGTGTTCGATCACCAGCACCGTATTTCCCTTTTCCACCAGCTTATGCAGCACTTCCAATAGCACGCGCACATCCTCGAAGTGCAAGCCGGTTGTTGGCTCATCGAGGATGTACAGGGTGCGCCCGGTGTCGCGCTTACTCAGTTCCGTTGCCAGCTTCACGCGCTGCGCTTCGCCGCCGGAGAGTGTGGTCGCGCTTTGCCCGAGGTGCAAATACCCAAGACCAACATCGGCCAGCGTGATCAACTTCTGCGCGATGCGCGGCTGATTCTCGAACACAGCGACTGCATCTTCAACGGTCAGATCCAACACATCTGCGATGCTCATGCCGCGGAAGCGCACCTCGAGTGTTTCGCGGTTGAAGCGCTTGCCTTTGCAGACATCACATGGCACAAAGACGTCGGGTAGGAAATGCATTTCGATCTTCACCAACCCGTCGCCCTGACACGCTTCGCATCGACCGCCTTTCACGTTAAAGCTGAAGCGACCGGGCCCGTAGCCACGAATTTTCGCTTCCGGCATTTCGGCAAACAGGTCACGAATTGGCGTGAACAAACCCGTGTATGTCGCGGGATTTGAGCGCGGTGTGCGACCAATTGGACTCTGATCAATATCGATCAATTTATCCAACTGCTGCAAGCCGGTGATACGTGTGTGTGCGCCAGGAATGACGCGTGCACGGAAAAAATGTCGCGACAATGCGCGTTGCAAAATATCCGTCACCAACGTCGATTTTCCAGAACCCGACACACCCGTGACGGCGACGAACAAGCCAAGCGGAATTTCGACATCAATGTTGCGCAAATTGTGCTCGCGTGCATTCTCAATTCGCAATGTGCGGGCAGGATCTTTGACACGTCGCACTGCGGGAATCGGTACACTTTTGCGCCCCGACAGGTAGTCGCCTGTGAGCGAACCTTTCGCGTTGCGGATATCGTCAATCGTGCCTTCTGCGATCAACATTCCGCCGTGCTTTCCTGCACCAGGACCCATGTCGAGCACGTGATCAGCGAGACGCATTGTCTCTTCATCATGCTCCACCACAATCACCGTATTCCCAAGATCGCGCAGCTGCGTGAGCGTGTGCAACAATCGCTCGTTATCGCGTGAATGCAATCCGATGCTTGGTTCATCAAGGATGTACAACACACCGCACAACTTGGAACCGATCTGCGTTGCCAAACGAATGCGCTGTGCCTCGCCACCACTGAGGCTTTCCGCACTGCGATTCATGGTCAGATAATCCAGTCCAACGTCCACCAGAAAGCCCAAGCGCTCGGTGACTTCTTTGAGTATTGGACCGGCAATTTCTGCATCCAATCCGAGCGGTTTCTTGGTGGTGCGCACCGGTACCGCGCGGAAAAACGCCAGTGATTCGGCAACACTCATCGCCACGACTTCACCAAGATTGCGTTTCTCGATGGTGACGGCCAACGACTCAGGCTTGAGTCGCATTCCGTGACACGCTGGACACGGCGTTGCGAGCATGAACGCTTCGAGTTCAGAACGAATTGACTCGCTATCTGTCTCGTCAAACCGGCGTTGAATTGTTGCGAGAATACCGTCCCACTTGGGCATCGCCTTTGCCGACGATTTCACAACCGTTTTGGTGGCCGACTTCGCCGCACTCTTCGTTGCCGATTTCTTTGCAGCAACTTTTTTCGCCGGCGCAACGTCAACGTCAGGCGCAGCGGCAGCAGCCACACCGTGTAGTAACGCGTAGCGCACATACTCCGACAACTCGCCCCACGGCGTCTTCAGATCAAACGACAGCGCTTCTGCGAGGCCCGGCAGAATTACCTTGCGCAGATATCCATCAGGCTCGCCCCACGCCAGCACGACACCTTCCAGCAGTGTGAGCGACGGATCGCCGAGGATGAGGTCTGCGTTTACCATGCGCTTCACGCCCAAGCCACTGCACGTTGGGCACGCACCAAACGGCGAATTGAACGAGAAATGCCGCGGCTCCATTTCAGGCAGCGAGATGCCGCAGTGCGGACAGCCATATCGTTCGCTGAACATCGCACTTTCGCGGACGCTTCCAGTGACCGACACAACTTCCGTCATCCCGTCAGCCAACTTGAGCGCGGTTTCGATGGAATCGGCGAGGCGCCCGCGATCGTCGGCCTTCAACACCAGTCGGTCGACGATCACGCTCACGTCATGATTCATGCGACGATTGAGTTTTGGCGGATCAGCCAGCTCAATCACATCACCGTCGACCCAGGCACGCACAAATCCCTGCTTACGCGCCGCCTCGAACAGTTCGCGGAACTCACCTTTCCGTCCGCGCACGAGGGGCGCGAGCACTTCGAGCTTGGTGCCTTCCTTGCCCATCAGCACCACGTCGGTAATCTGCGCGGCGCTCTGACGCTGCACCTGACGACTGCAATTGGGGCAATGCGGCACACCGGCGCGCGCCCACAGCAGGCGCAGATAGTCGTACAACTCGGTAACGGTACCCACCGTGGACCGCGGATTATGACCAGCGGTCTTCTGCTCAATCGAAATCGCGGGGCTTAACCCTTCGATGGAGTCCACATCGGGCTTCTCCATAAGCCCAAGAAACTGCCGCGCATAGGCCGACAGGCTTTCGACGTATCGCCGCTGCCCCTCGGCGTAAATTGTATCGAAAGCGAGTGACGACTTACCGGAGCCTGACAAGCCGGTAATTACCGTCAGCTTGTTTCTCGGGATGGTGACGTCAATGTTCCGGAGGTTGTGCTCCCGGGCCCCACGAATGATCAGTGCATCTTCTGCCATAAGCATGGCAAGTTCGTCGGATTGGGGCACGCATTCAACCCAGCCAGTCAGATGGTGCTGGCGACGGGCCGATTCGCGCGAGCGTCGACGTGACGGAGAGGGCGACCCAGCCGTCTCTGTGTACCTGAGTTGGAGTGCGGGCACGTGCTGCCGCGCCCCCGCCCACCCACCAGACTACGGCGCATGATCGAACTGCAGGGCGTCACAAAGCGTTACGGCGATTTTACTGCCGTGGAAGGTCTCGACCTCACTGTCCAACCAGGCGAGGTCTTTGGTTTTTTGGGCGCCAATGGTGCCGGAAAGACAACCACACTGAAGATGCTGGCCGGTATTTTGCGCGCGGACGCGGGCAATGTGATGGTGGCGGGCATCAACATGCGAACGAATTCTGTTGAAGCGAAGCGACATCTCGCGTTCGTTCCGGATCGCCCGTACGTCTACGACAAACTGACCGGCTCAGAGTTTCTGCAGTTTTCGGCATCGTTGTACGGCTTGCAGTGGAAGGCGGTTGAGCCGCGCGCAGCCGAGTTGCTGGAGATGTTTGAATTGAGTTCGTGGCAGCACGAATTGGTGGAGCAATACAGCCACGGCATGCGGCAGAAGTTGTTGCTGTCGGCTGCGGTATTGCATCGTCCCAAAGTGTTGATGGTTGACGAGCCGCTCGTGGGCCTCGATCCACGCGGTGCGCGACTGCTGAAAGACATGTTGCGTGCGTATGCAGCGCGCGGCAATTCGGTGTTGATGTCAACGCACACGCTCGAAACGGTAGAAGGTACCTGCGATCGGATTGGCATCATGAAACGCGGCAAGTTGGTTGCGTGTGGCACCGTGCCGGAACTGCGGACGTGGTTGCGCATGCCCGATGCACCGCTGGAGCAGCTCTTTCTGCATTTGACGGGTGAATCAGCCGCGCGCGATGTGGCTGAGGTGTTGAATGTCTGAGTTCGTACACGCACCAGAACTGCCCGCTCCCGCTGCATTCCGGTCCGTTGGCGTTGCTACGCTGCTCAAACCGTTGTGGCGTCAGCGCAAGGTGCAGGGTGCGGTTGGGCCGTTGGGTATTCTGACGGCGCTCACCGTCACATGGGCGGGCGGTACTGTCATCGTGCTGCTGCTGTTGAATTATCTGATGGGTGTGGATTCGATTGGCACTGCGATCGCTGGACGCGTGCTGGCGTTTTCGTTGCTGAGTATTGGATCGGTGCTGGTGTTGAGTTGCATTGTGACAGCGCTCCCAGCGTTTTACTTATCGAAAGATTTGGAGATGCTCGCGGCCGCACCTATTCCGCCGCGTGCGTTTTTCTTCGCGCGCTTTCTGCAAGTTGTGGCAGAGGGTGGTGCGATTGCACTGCTGTTAGTGGTGCCGTTGCTGGCTGGGTACGGATTCGCGTTTGGTGGTGGCGTGTTGTGGCCAGTGGTCGCATTTGCCGCGTGGTTGCCGCTCTGGCTGACCGCAACATCAATGGGCTGTATCGCGGTGTGTTTATTAGTTGGGATTGTGCCACCAACGCGCGCGCAGTTTGTGTTTCGGATGATCGGATTGGCGCTGTGCTTGGGCGCGGTGTACGCGTTGTCGTACATGGAACCGAAGCATCTGACGCAGCTTGGTACGAAGGCGATTGGTGAAGTGATCAAGATGCTGGATGTGCCATTAACGCCGTGGCTGCCGACCGAATGGGCGGCGCGGGTGTTAAAACATTGGCTCGATGGATTCTGGGATCCCGCACCGCTGGCGTGGCTCTGGCTGTTGGCGATCGCATCACTTGCTGCGGCGTACGGCAGTTTTCGCGTGTTTTATGCGCGCGGTATTGCGGCGGTGCGGTCTGCTGGACGCAGTGAGCATCCGCCGTCGATTTTAACGCGCCCCTTTCAGATGTTGCTCGCACCGTTAGCGCCAGCGCGTCGTGAGTTATTGCTGAAAGAGATGCGACTGCTGGGGCGTGACGCAGCGCTGTGGTCGCAGTTTGTGTTGCTGATACCGTTGGTGCTGGTGTATGTGGTTGGCGTGAGTGTTTTGCCAACGGGCAACGGCGCAATGCCACAACTTGTGACGAGTATTCTCCCGGTTGTGAACGTGGGACTGGCGGGCATGGTGCTGGCTGCGGTCACATCACGTTTGGTGCTCCCGACAATTGCTGCTGAGGGCACTATGTGGTGGTTGTTGCGTGCAGCACCAGTGCATGTGCGCGATATCATTTTCGCGAAGTACTGGGCTGCCACTGGGCCGCTGGCGATTGTGGCGGTAGGAATTGTAGGGCTCACGTCATTGCTGCTCGGAACCGCACCGCTAGTGATGGGGCTGTCGATGGTGACCGTTGCCGCGCTGATGTTCGCACAGGCAGCGTTGGCGTTGTACATCGGTGCAATTGATCCACGCTTTGATGCTGAGACGGCGGTCAATCAAACAGTGACGTGGCAGGGAATACTCTTTCTGCTCTCGGCCGGCGTGTTGACGATGGTTGTGGCGCTCTGTCTTGCCCCGGCGATGTACTGGTACGCGCGCAGTATCGCATACAACGAACCACTCGTGTGGTGGAAGTTCGCGCGCGGCGCTGGCGTTGGTCTCGCGCTCTGCGCCGGTCTGACGTTGTTTTGGTTGAAGAAAGCTGAACAGCGTGTGGCCGCGCTGGACGGGTAGCGCACGCCGCGTAAATAGCAGATGCGCCGAGCGAATAGTTGCCGTCAAACATTCAACTCTTTTCAGTCGAGCAGTCGAGCAGTTAAGCCGTTAAGCAATTAAGCAGTTTGCAGTTTGCAGTT
>JANNWU010000194.1:0-4027 GCA_031408755.1 Gemmatimonadaceae bacterium
TTCTGGCACTCCGTCAGGCTCATGTCCTTGTTATGCCGCTCGCGACCTCGTACGTGTGCTTACACGCACTTCAACGCCAGCCTTGCCCAACAACTTCACCAGCATGTCGACACTGAAGCGATCAATTCGCCCACGCACCAAGTCGCTGACACGCGGTTGCGACACACCGAGGAGTCGCGCCGCCTGGGCCTGCGTCGCGCCAAGCGCCACGAGCCGCTTCCGCAGCCGAATCATCAAGTCCGAGCGCAGCGCCAAATTCGCTGCCTCGTCCGACGCGAAACCCAGCGTCGCGAAGATGTTTCCGGAGGTCCGCTGCACCTTGATCGCCATCTGCTCTCCTTAACGCAGCCGTTGCGCGGCGAGATATTGCCGAAGGCGCTTGGCGCCCAGCTCGACATCCAAACGCGCCGTCTGCTGTGACTTCTTCTGAAACGCGTGCACAATCACGATGCCTTCGCTGCGCTTCGTCACGTAGAACACCCGGAACGCACCACCGGCCCGAATCCGGAGTTCATACACGCCAGCGCCGACCGACGGCATCGGCTTCCCGTCGCTCGGCACCAACCCTTGCTCCAACTGGTCGATCTCATGTCCCGCACGCCGACGGGCCGCGTCAGGAAACGCACGCAGATCTGCGAGGGCACTGCCGAGCCAGATCAACGGGCGGCGGGTCACCACGGAATCATATATCTAAGTATATGCTCGCGCCAGAAGCCAGTGCACATCGGTATAACACCCGACATAGGCTGCGGAGTGCCCGCACGGAGCATTCTAAATCACACCGGAACTTCTGGCACTCCGGCTGGCACATGCAGATGTTAGCGAGTGTGCGAGAGCGTCGTCGCCGCGTTCGCCGTTCCTTCATCATAGCCGGGCGCGGCCACCGCATCGGATGCGGGAGACGGCACTGCCGATGAAACCGGCCACCGGCATGAGATACGACAAATACACCAGATGGTACCACGCCGGGTAGTCCGCCCACACGAACCACACATGATTGGGAAGTGAGACGGCGAGAAAGAGACCGCCAACCCTCCAGCCGATCACGGCGCTGTCGTTGGCAATGCGCGTGGCAACGAACGACGCGCCGGCGGTACAGACTGCACCGGCGAGGAGGCGCGTGATGAGCATGGCCAACGAATACTGCTTCGTGGGTTCGGCAGCCGCGTACGCTGGCCAAAGCTGCCGCGCGAGCAGCACGGCGACGATACCCACGCCAACCGCGGTGACACTGCCGGCGACCAATGCGGCAGCGCGCTGCACGCCCGTGGTCATCGCGCGCGCCGCTCGCGCATCGACGCCAGCGACCGCCAAGACCGCGACACGTACGTGCTGCAGGAACACGAGCCACCTTCAGTCACAGCTGCATCAACTCCCACATGATTGATGGCTCGCTAACACCAGGATTGGCTGCGGAGTGCCCCCACGGAATCTACTCCTGATCACCGAAACTGGAGGCACTCCGGCTGGCACATGCCGATGTTAGCTTGCCCGATCTAAATGTCCGAAATGCTCCTGCCCCCGCATTGTGACCGCTTGACGATCGCGAAGCGTTAAGACTCAACTCATCCTTCCCTTCCGTCAGAGGGTACGGCGCCCTCCTCCAAGAGACGAAATAGTGTTCCAGTCGCGCGTGTACCGCCGGTTCCAGCTTGGTACGAGGTGAAATCATCATGTACAAAAGCGTGATCTTCCTTCGCGATTAACGGACAAACCCCGCCTTGCCCGTCGTCTTCTCTAAACGCCAATCGCAGTTCACTTCCGTCGGTCCTTATCGATTTTATCGTAACCAAGTCGACGAAAGTGCGCTGCGAGTTGATCGTGAGCGGCCCAAGCGTCGCGCCAAGTCGTACCGTGCCGAGAGCAACCGGATACAGCATCGAGACTAGCGACGCCGGGCGGTTGAAAAAGAGTGAGGCTCCAGCAGCGACGACTCCACACACATATCCCGACTCGTTCACGACAGGACCACCGCTCATACCATGAGGCACCTCAGCGTCAATCGCGAAACACGGACCGCCGACAAAACCCTCTGCAAACCGTCGCACAAAGATGTCCGTCACGCGCGCCTCGACCACTTGCAGTGTGTGCTCGTACGTTAGCGGAACGTTCACGCCACCGTCTCTAAACGATGCTAGATCGAGTTTCTCTGCGCCGGCACCTGCCGACGAATAGCCGATGCATTTCACGATCGAGCCAATCCTCGGCACATCGAATGTGATCGGCAAACTCAGCGAAGGAAATCCAGTCTGAAATTTTGGAAATGCGATCGCCACGTCTGTTGGAGGAAAGGCGTAGGTTGTCTCCAGTGTCCAAATCGAGGCAGAGATCGTGTTGTCCGCAGAAACAGTGTGACGCAGCACCGCAAGCGTCGAACTTCGTAGCCGAATTTGCGAGTGCCGCTGTCGGTGTGGTGCCCGAAGATCGGGAACAGCTACTCCCTCTGCTTTACAGACTTCGAGAATGCTATGGAGCGCTGTTCCGACGAATCCAACGTTGCTGAATGAGAACGCCGTACCGACCAACTCGAGAATCCCCTCCGCTCCAGTCAAGAGAGGGTACACGCCGAGAGAAATCGCGTGGCCCCAAGGCGGCAGCAGCCAAGAAGGCTGCCCTGGTTCACGGCCAAACTCTAGCGGGATGTCGACGATCATAAAGCCCTATCAAAGATGCGAATTGTCGAGCTAACACCAGCATTGCTTGCAGAGTGCCCGCACCCAACATTCTACCACGCACCCAGACTTCTGGCACTCCGACTGGCACATGCATTGTTATGACGCCGCTCGCCGCGCGCACCACCACGCACCGAACGATCGAACGACGCGATAGCATACCGCCTAGCGTTCGTCACCGGGGATGGGCGGTCGATCCTTCACCTTCTTCAGCACGCGCAGAAACGCTTCGCGCGATCCGCGTGCCGCCCGCGCTTCCAGATACTCGTGCGTGAGCAGCGCCGACACCTTCTCGGCCAGCGAGGTCACAATCAACTGATTGATCGAAATCCCTTCCTGCTCGGCGAGCTGCCGGGCCTGCGCGTGCAACGACGCCGGCAAACGAAGACTGATCGTGCTCATCGCTCCTCCCGTATCAGGGCCAAAAACTCCTTCGGCGTGATGGGGCGCACCCCAAACTGTTCGCTGCCGGCGAAATCGCGCGTGTTGTACGTGATGACGTACGCGCACTGCGCTTCCACCGCGACTTCCAACACCATGTCATCGTTCGGGTCGCGCAAGAACGGGCGCCACAGATAGAAGATCGTACAGTGGTACGCTTCCTTGCAGACGAAATCCAAGAGCTCCGTGATGTCCGCGTAGGTGAGACCGAGTTCGCGTGCCTGCCGGCGCGCCACGGCCTCGTACTCCAGGACCAACGGCACCGATACGCTCAGCGTAAACGCCCCCGCGCCAAGCAGGCTGAGCAACGCGTACGACGCGCCATGCGGGGAGCGCAGCGCGGCGATGAGGACGTTGGTATCAAGGACGACGTTGAGTTTCATTTGGTATCACAGACGATACCACGGCAGCCGGATCACCGCAAGCGCCCGTCGGGACGCTGGCGGCGCGCACCGCCAGGCGCCCGATCGCTTCCAGTCACTCGCGCACGAAAAATCCGAGGAGCACCCGACTACGCTCCGATGCCGGCATCGGTGAATCGCAAAGCGGCATAACGAGGCTGTAGGAAAACCCCGAACTGCGCTGATTCGGGAACGAATCTTGATCTGCTCACGGGTGTCTGCCTTCCGGAATGTGCCACGCGGTTTCCTCGCTGTCGAGCACCCCACCATGGCCCGCTACAAGTCGCTCGACACCAATCCGCAGTTCGTGGCGGTGGACCTCGCCCGCCAACTGCTCCCCGGGACGTTCGAGCACGCGGTGCACCATTTGCTCGAGCACGAAGTCGACTTGGCGCACTTCGACGCCCGCTTCCGGAATGACACGACCGGCGCGCCGGCCTATCCCCCGACGATGCTGCTGAAGGTGGTCCTGTTCGCCTACTCGCAGGGCATCGTCAGCAGTCGCGGCATCGA
>JANNWU010000195.1:0-5086 GCA_031408755.1 Gemmatimonadaceae bacterium
CGGTATCATTCGCTGGTGTCTGGGTTGCAGAAGCAGTGTCAATCGCGCGCACGGAGACATCACCGGCGGGGTTCCCCTTGATCTGCGTGTCGATACGTGGTTGCACGGCAGTGGCTGAATCAGGACGGGACTGCTCGTCAGGTGTGTTCGCGGCCGGTGAACACGCGTGCAAATTTACAAGGAGCGAAAACAGCAGGAATTCGACGCGTCGTCGCGTCACGATATAGTGCATGGCGTTCTCCGGAAAGTGCTTCGGCGATGGAATAGGCGCATGCACCGAGGAGCTCGGCCTGCGCGCACCGCACACTGACGAGTCCTGATCCCTCGTCCGGCCGGAAGTCGCGCCAGCTCAAGCCGCGCGACCGTTTCACATACTCGGAGGGTAGCAACGCGTCACACCGCTGGCAAGACAGCGGGCGCACGGCAGCGTTTGCTTGCCACTGTGATGCGCTCTTTTGGGCAATGCGAACTTCCAGGTTATTCATTCGTGCAGCAACGCAGCTTGTCGCCCGCACGTACTATTCCGACGATTTCGATTGGCAACGTCGCCTGTCATCGTTTTTTACAGCCACAATTCCATCAATTGGCCAGACTTTACACATGCTGACGCCAGTTCTTGTGGTCACCATAGTCGTACTGCTCACTGCGCTGCTACGCGAGCGCTCGTCTCGTTTGCGCAACGCGCCATTCGCACGCGGCATCGTGGCTACCGACACGGATCGTGACATCGATAGCGACATCGATCATCATCTGGAGGGCGGTGCGGTTCTAGCGCTGGCTGAAGCGATGCCACAGATCGTGTATGTATCGACCGCGACGGGACAGATCGAGTACGTCAATCAACACTGGCAACAGTACACCGGCTTACGGTCTGCGGACAGCGACGTTCTTGCGAGTGCTATTCATCCGGACGACCTTCAGGGGCTGAATGACGCGTGGGCGCTGGCGCTCAGGCTTGGCGCGCCGTTGACCAGCGAGTTTCGACTGCGTCGAGAGTCTGACGGTGTGTATCGCTGGTTCTTGACACGAGCGACGCCTGTGACAAACGCGAACGGCATTGTCGTTCGCTGGTACGGAACCTCGACTGACATTCACGAGATTCGCTCTGTCCGCTCGGCCCTCGAAGTAGCTGACCGAAAGAAGGACGAGTTCATCGCCGCGCTCGCACACGAACTGCGTAATCCGCTTGCACCAATCCGGAACGCCATCGGCATTCTCAAGCTGTCAACGACCGGCAGCGAGTTGCCATGGGCGCTTGGAATCATGGAACGTCAGATCGCGCAGATGATTCACATGATTGATGATTTGATGGATGTGAGTCGCGTGAGCGAGGGGAAAATCGCGCTGAAATTGGAAATTTTTGATTTCCGCGATGTTGTTGCCGAGGCGCTGGATGCGCAACGCCTGCTGTTGTCAGTAAACGCGAATGCTCTGTCTGCCATCATGCCCGAATCACCCGTCATGATCCGTGCCGACCAAACGCGCGTTGCGCAGATCATTACGAATCTCGTCAACAACGCAGTGAAATACTCCGACGCTGGCGGGCTGATCGTAGTGAGCCTGAACAGTGGTGGCGGTGATGCGGTGCTCACCGTCAAGGACAACGGAATCGGGATACCAGCGGACAAACTGGAATCAGTTTTTGAAATGTTTTCGCAAGTCCGCGATGGTGAGAACCGTGCGAGAGGCGGCTTGGGCATTGGGCTATCCCTGGTCCGTCGCTTTGTGACACTGCTCGGCGGCGTTGTGCATGCCGAAAGTGACGGCCCGGGTTTAGGTAGCACGTTTACTGTACGCCTACCGCTTCTCACTGTTGCTACCCACGAAACGAACGGTGTGCGGAACGCACTTGCCACAGACGAACCGTCAAAAATGAGCGTGCTGCTGGTCGACGATAGTGAAGATGCCGCAACGAGCATGGCGGCGTTACTCGAGTATCGCGGCGCCGTCGTACGCACCGCTTTCAATGGCCTTGATGCCGTGAAAGCTGCGCGCGAATTCCGGCCCGACGCGATCGTGCTCGATATCAGCTTGCCTGGAATTGATGGCTACGAAGTGTGCCGCCGCGTCTTGAGCGAGTCGTGGAGTACGCATGTGGCGCTTATCGCGCTCACCGGTTGGGCACAGGACAGTGATCGGCAGTCCGCGTTGGCAGCAGGATTCGATGAGCACGTCGTCAAGCCTGCGCATCCTGACGACCTGATACGAATTTTGCGAACGTCGGTCACGGCAAAACGTCGCCCAGTAGAGGCAGCGGGACCGCTGTAGGTTTTCAGTTCAATCGGCTGCCGCGCAGCTGCCATCTGCTTCGCCACGGCTGCTGCGCAACACCGGCTGCGCAACAGCGGCTGCGCAACAGCGGCTGCGCCAAAGTACTGCGAACGATGTCGGCTCGACTGATACAGCTGCACGCCGGCAACTCGTAACGCCGCATCAATGCGCACTTCGCGAGCGTATCTCGCGGCCCAATTCCTGCACGATGATTGACCTTGCGTAACGCGATTTCCCGCGAGACGCAATTGTTGCATTCGACATAGAGGTCATCACGATGGAACACGATTCCGACACTGCAGGACAACACAACGAAGCCGTCGAAAAAGTTCGCGAAATGATCAGTGACATCAAAGTCGCTATTCTGACGACGATGTCAGCAGACGGCCAGATGCATGGACGTCCGATGTACACGCAAGAGACGGAATTCGACGGTGACATTTGGTTTGCGACGTCGAAGTCATCTGCGCTAGTTGCGGAGATAAAGCAGAAGTCTGCCGTACATGTCAACTACGCAAATCCTGGATCACAGCGCTTCGTCATTATTGCCGGCGAAGCGACGTTGGTCGACGATCAGGCTAAGAAAGAAGAGCTCTGGAACCCAGCGTTAAAGCCGTGGTTCGCTGGCGGAGTTACTGATCCTGAATACACGCTCGTAAAAATTGAGTCGCACAGCGCAGACTACTGGGATTCTCCCATCGCACCGGTACGATGGTTTCAGTTTCTGGCTGGCGTCGCGACTGGCAAGCGCCCCGCAGGAGACCAGCGTGGTGCAGTAAATCTGTGATCGCTCGCACGTGGGGTCTGAGCGCATTTACAAAGACACATCACGACACAGTTGGTGTTGCAAGAGTATACTAGGAACGAACGATGTAAGACGAGTGCTGTAAGACGTACGTTCTCTCAGAAGTCCTTGTCGGACGGGCGTTCGGCCCGTGAGACGAAGGCGCGAGGCGATGCCATTGCTTTGGCAGCCTACGCGCTTTTTTGTTCTCATGGGCCAACGTTTTTCCCTCACTCTCGCGCACGCGCCGGTAGCACAAACTCTTTTCTCACCAAGATCGCAGAGGCGCAGAGCAGAGCATAGGCTGCTCGCACTGCGCTTGTGATGCCCCCATCCTTATCGACGTTGTGCCCTGCTCAGCATACCAATCAGGCGACCGGCGATTAGTGGAATTGCCATCGTCTTAATTTCACGCCACGTATCAGACGCAAGGTCACTGACCACCGAGTGCCGGGCAGGCTCGCGTGATGAGTTTGACCCGCGCGCATCACTTGACAGTGACGTCTGTCGTGATCGTGACCGCGGTGCGGGACGTGACGCAATCCCAACCAGTAAGCCAGTTCCGAGTGCGAGTGCCAACGGAACAACGGGATCGCGACGTACCATGCGACGCCAATCAGTCAACTCACCCAGTTCTTGCTCGAGTGATTCAAACGCTTCAGAGAGCCGCTCACGTTCGTTCGTTGCTTCTTCAGCGAGCAACGCAATGCGATCTGTCATTCGTGCAGTACTCCTTGTAGCGGGGATGAAAGCAGCGCGATGCGTTCAGTCGCACTCTGATGCTCACTCTCGATTTCCACATCATGCATTCGGAACGCCGCGAATCCGAGTACTGCCGCAAGCGCGCTGAGCGAACCGGCGGTGATGAGTGAGGCGAGCCACGGTGCAAAAACGGTCGATAAGCCCAGAAACCCCGCGTGGCACACGAACCAAAGTGCGTAC
Source organism: Gemmatimonadaceae bacterium (assembly GCA_031408755.1). GTDB lineage: Bacteria > Gemmatimonadota > Gemmatimonadetes > Gemmatimonadales > Gemmatimonadaceae > JACMLX01. The sequence continues at coordinate 3,998 of JANNWU010000195.1, forward strand.
ACACCGAACACTGCCGCGATGAATGCGACGCCGGCACGCCGCGCGCCAGACTGCGCAAGATTGGTGTACTTCGCAATCGTCAATCGAACTTCTGCACGCGCGACGCGCTCCGACTGAGCGACGAGGTCTTTAATCGCGCCCATGAGCGTATCAGCCGGAGTGCGCGCGGTGGACATCAGTCTGCCTTCTTCAGGCTGCGGCCGAGGAAGAATCCAATCACTGCAAAGGTGACGAGCGCTGCACCTGGATGCTTCTTGGTGAGGCTGCGCACATCCTCCAACATGTCACTTGCGTCACTGCCGCGAAAATAGTCCACGGATTCGTTCATGACTTTCGCGACACCGCGTCCGGCGCGATTTGCGGCTTCGCCTGCATGTCGAGCCTTATCACGCAATGATTCTTTGCCATTCTCAAGCATGTCGGCTGCCGCGTGAATCGCGTCATCCGCGTGCTGGCCCGCTGCAGCTGCGCCAGCACGTGCAGCATCCGTCATTTTGTCCGCGTTGGCGGACATCGACTCTTCGAAACGACTACTCATGGGTGACTCCATTTGAGGCTCAAGCACAAAAAAGGCGCCACAAACTCTTCGAAGAGTTCATAGCGCCGTCGATGAAGGACCCGATAGTTCCTTCAACCCAGCAAAACCTGTCTGCTACCGCGAATCAAACGATTCACTAACGAAAGGTGCAAGCATCAGGCCACAGTGAATTTCCCATACCACGTATAGCGAACTGTACCATTCATCTATTCGCTTACAGTCCGGCCCGATTGTTGCGCAGCAGCTCGCTAGCGGTCTGCCAGTGTTGGCTTCTGCGACCGGGCTCCGCACGTTGATCCCGACCCACCCCTCCCCCACCCACCCGTGCGCCTAGTCCGCCGTACCCTCGTTACCGCGCTAAGTGTCTGGATCTGCGCGTGCACCGCTGACGCCACCACGTCACCAAATGGCCGCCGTCTGATTCCGTCTGCCGCGCTGTTCCCAAAGCGCCTGCCGCCTGAGACACCAGCGCCGCCGCCAGAGACACCGCCGCCAGCTCCGACACCGCCGCCAGAGACGCCACCACCAGCGCCGCCAGCACCACCGACTCC
>JANNWU010000196.1:0-1961 GCA_031408755.1 Gemmatimonadaceae bacterium
GTGATCCAGCGGCGACCCCATTGCTCGGCGACCGTCGCGGTAGTCCCCGAACCACAGGTCGGGTCAAGAACCAAATCTCCAGGTTCGCTTGCCATGAGGAGACAACGCTGAATGGCAGAAGTGGCTGTCTGAACAACATAGACTTTCGGATCCGCAAAGCCGCTAATCGATAGGTCATCCCAAAGCTCGTTCACGGCAAAAACACCGAAGTCTGAAAGCTTACGGATGTATCGAGGCGTCTGACCGAGCGCTATAAATCGACCCGCTCGATCGACTCTGGCGAGGTTCTTCGGAGATGGCTTGTAGCCTTTTGAATAGACGCGACCGTGATGCGTGTAGTCGTAGGGCGCATTTCCTTGCGATGTAATGTTGTCGTGCGAGATCGCGCGTTCGGGAGGCAGATTGATAGCTCGCTCGAATCCCACGTCTTGAATCGTACCGTCGTCGAGCAGCTCATATCGAAACTGCGTAGCGCCGACGCTTCCTGGCGTTTTTGGCAAGAACAAGGCGCGAAATTTTGTCGCCGACTTGAGCTTGCCGTACCATAGAATATAGTCGCCGATCGAGGCGAGAAAATTTGTAGTTAAACCACCCGTCTTTTTGAAGAGAATTACTCCAATACAATTCTCCTCACCGAAAACTTCATCCATCAGAGAGCGCACGCGATGGACATTCTCGTCGCCAATCTGAAGAAAGATCGAGCCTGAGTCTGAGAGAAGATCGCGCGCTACAGTAAGCCGATCGCGGAGGTAGGTGAGATAGCTGTGAATTCCATCTCGCCATGTATCGCGAAACGCTTTTACTTGCTCAGGTTCACGGGTGATGTGTTGGCTGTTGCCGTCCTTGACGTCACGATTCGTCGTCGACCACTGAAAATTGCTATTGAACTTGATCCCGTACGGCGGATCGAAGTAGATGCACTGCACTTTCCCACGCAGCCCCTCGCGCTCCGCCAGACTCGCCATCACCTGCAGCGAATCGCCGAGGATCATGCGATTGCTCCAGTGCTGATCGTGCTGATAGAACTCGGTCTTGTCAGCACCCTGCGGAATGCCGTTGAAGTCCGAGAACAGATCGGGCATCAACTCGCCGGCGTCGTGCGCGCGCTCCTTCGATGAGCGCAGCAGGTCATCGATGAGCGCCTTCGGATGCACCTTCTCCTGGATGTAGAGCGGCGGTGCGTTGACCACCAGATCGCTCCAGTCCTGTTCATCCTTGCCGCGCCAGACGAGCTGCGGATCGAGATCGGTGTTGCGCGGGTAGCGCACCGTCTTCTGCGCCTGCGTCGCCGCATCGGCCACCGACTGGTACTCGGCGGTGGGGATGTTCTTGCGCGTGTCTCCGTCGTGCTTCAGCGTCTCGACGGTCTTGGTCGTTGAACCCGACTTCTTTGCCATGATTCTCTGGATTCCGGTCAGCTGTTGCTGCCGCGGGCAGCGTCGATCAACGTGGTGAAGGCCTGCTGAACCTTGGATTCGAAATCGGATTCGATGCGGTAGATCTCCCGGAACTCCGCGAAGGCCCAGCGACCGTGTGTGCCGAGGTTGTTCACACCGGGAATCCAGTAGGTGTCCATGGCGGACTTCTTCTCCTTCGCATCTTCTCTGCGGTAACCTTTGATCTCGACGATCATGTTCAGCGGATCTTCCGCACCGCGTCCATCGTCCACGCGCACGATGAAATCGGGGACGTACTTGTGCGCCACAGAGCCCATGCGGTATGGGACTTCAAGGCCGAGGTTGTGATTCTTGGTGTAGGCCAGCACGGCGGGGTGTGACTCGGCCACGCGACAGAACTCTGATTCCCAATCGCTGTCGAGAATCACCCAGTTCACCTGGTTCTTCGGCGGCGGACCATTCGTGTTCCAGCGATCCATCTTCGACGTGTTGAAGCGGACGTAGCGCGTGGAGCCGGTGGAGTTGTAGGGGTCGAGCAGCGCCTTGATGGGGCGTTCGCCTTCG
>JANNWU010000197.1:0-24330 GCA_031408755.1 Gemmatimonadaceae bacterium
GTCAGGCATGGGTCGCGCATCAATCGCTGGCCTCGCCGGTTTGGCTGGTGCGAGCTACTTCGCACTCCGTTCGAACAAGTCTGCTGAAAGCGCATTGTTCTACACGGTCGGTAACAGCGAGAAGACAGCAACGCCTGGCGGCACCATCGCCTCGCTGCCAGATGTTCCCGTGTTCACGAGCAATCCTGAGCCAGCGACGTTCGCACTCATGGGCCTTGGACTCGGCGCACTCGGACTAGTGGCTCGTCGTCGCCGCGCATAGTTGTCTGCTAGGAACGAACAAAAGGGCGATCGCTTCTGCGGTCGCCCTTTTTTTTGATTACAACGCAGCGTGACAAAAAGCTTGAGTAGTGCAAACGCAACTAAGGCTTCACCTTCGCGACAGTCTTCTTCGTCGCTGACGCGCGCTTCGTGGCCACGCCCTTCGCCGGAAGCACCGTTCGTAACCAACGCCCGGTATGCGACGTCTCATGCGCAGCGATCTGCTCTGGCGTGCCAACCGCTACCACTGTTCCGCCACCAACGCCGCCCTCTGGTCCCATTTCTATCACCCAATCTGCCAGCTTGATCACATCCAGATTGTGCTCGATCACAATCAACGTGTGCCCCTGATCCACTAAACGCTGCAGCACTCTCGCCAGTTTGCGAATGTCTTCCAGATGCAAACCGGTGGTCGGTTCATCCATGATGTACAACTTGCGACCCGCACTCTTCGCCGAGAGCGCCAATTCACGCGCGATCTTGATGCGCTGCGCTTCACCACCGCTCAACGTCGTTGCCGGTTGACCTAGGCGCAGATAGCCAAGTCCAACCTGCTGCAAGTGCCACAATGCCGCCGCCAAACGTTCCTCGCCCGGGAACTGCTTCGCTGCCGCGTCAACGGTCATCTCCAATACATCGGCGATCGTTTTGCCCCACACTTTTACTTCCAGTACTTCTGGCTTGAAGCGCTTGCCGCTGCATGTCTCACACGGCACCAACACGTCTGCCATAAACACCATCTCAACTTCCACATAGCCCGCACCTTCGCACGTCTCGCAACGGCCGCCGGTCATGTTGAAGCTGAAGATTGCCGGTGCGTAACTGCGCTGCCTGGAAATGGGCGCATCGGCGTAAATACGACGAATTTCGTCCCACGCTTTCACGTATGTCACAGGATTTGATCGCGGTGATCGACCGATTGGATCTTGGTCGATCAACACCACATCATCAAAGTGCTCGGCACCAGTCAGCGATCCAACACCGCCAACAATCTCACCAAGATGCTGCTTCGCGGAATGCTCACCTGTGAGCTTCTGCTCCAGTGCGCGATACAACACATCATGCACGAGCGTGCTCTTACCGCTGCCAGAGACGCCTGTTACCGCAACAAAACAACCAACCGGAATACGTACATCCACATTCTGCAGCGTATGCGCCGACACACCATTCAGTGACAGCCACCGCGGGCCCGCACTACGTCGTGATTCAGGCAGAGGTATTGTGACAGCGCCGGTGAGATACTGGCCGGTGAGTGGGCTCTGCGCTGCATCAGACAGCGGACCACTGAACACCACGTTGCCGCCCTTGTCACCGCTGCCGGGCCCAATCTCTACCATCCAGTCTGCCATTCGCACCGCTCCCAGATCGTGCTCCACCACGATCACCGTATTGCCCGCATCGCGCAGCCGTCGCAACAAGCCAAGCAACCGGTCCATGTCTCGCGGATGCAATCCAATGCTCGGTTCATCCAACACATACAACGTGTCGACGAGTTGTGCGCCGAGTGAGTTTGCAAGCGAAATGCGCTGCGCTTCGCCACCAGAGAGTGTGCGCGCTGCGCGATCCATCGACAGGTATCCAAGCCCAACATCACGAAGAAATCGCACGCGTGCACGCGCTTCGCGGAGCACTGATTCTGCGATCTGCATCTCGAATGGCGACAGCGTGAGCGAGTCGGTCCAACGGTCCAGTGCATCCACCGACATCGCGCTCACATCGGCCAGTGTCACACCGGCTATTCGCACGTTCAGCGCGTCACGTGTCAGTCGGCTGCCACCACATGTCGCGCAGGTCGCAGCCGCCTGATACTGCCTGAGAAATACGCGGATGTATTGCTTGTAGCGCTTCTCTTCAAGCGCCTTCAGGAACGGTAAAATTCCAACGAATCCCTTCGTCTTACCGCGCAACAGAAATTTACGATGCTCGGCTGACAGGGAACTCCACGGTGCGGTCCATGAAATGCCGTCGCGCTTCGCAATTTCGTACAGTTTGCGTCGCGGCTCTTCGTAGCGCGGCATCGTCCATGGATGAATCGCGCCGTCGCGCAACGAGCGGTCAGGGTATGGCACGATCAGGCTTTCGTCGTACTCCAGCGTCGCACCAAACCCATTGCACGTGGCGCAGGCACCACGCGGATTATTAAAGCTAAAGAGCTGTGGCGACGGCGTTGGCGCTTCGGTTCCATCGTCGGGACAGGCGAATCGCTCAGTGTACGAGACGCGCAAGCGCGGAGCGTGACCCTCTGGCAGCGAGACAGGTTCGAAAAAGAGCAATGCGCAATCACCATCGCCCTCGGCAAACGCCGTGCTCGCAGCATCAGCAACTCGACCGGCTACGTCAGCGTTCACGGTCAATCGGTCGGTGATCACATCAATCTGTTTCACACTTTCAATGCGACGCTTTGACGCGACAAGATCGTCCACATGTACGATCTCGCCGTCTAAGGCGACGCGCACAAAACCCTTGGCCCGCAACGCTTCCGCCAGCGCGTCGGCGCCCAATGCAGCAGCGTGCGTGAGCGGAAACGCAACGGCGAAGCGCGTTCCCTCAGGCAGCGTACGCACCGCATCGGCAATGCTTTGTGGCGTATCTGGTTTCAGCTCGCGACCGCAGACTCCGCAGAACGTATGACCCACGCGCGCCCATAGCAGGCGCAGGTAGTCGTAGATTTCAGTTGCGGTACCAACCGTTGATCGCGAAGAACGCGTTGGGTTTTTCTGCTCGATCGCGACCGCAGGCGACAACCCTTCAATGCGATCGACGCGCGGCTTCTCCATCCGCTCAAGAAACTGTCGCGCGTACGCCGACAGGCTCTCGACATAACGACGCTGCCCCTCGGCATAAATCGTATCGAAGGCGAGTGACGATTTGCCGGAGCCGCTAGGGCCCGTAATGACAGTGATGGCACGTCGAGGCAGGTCAAGGTCAATCCCCTTGAGGTTGTGCTGTCGCGCGCCGCGGATGGTAATGCGGTCGATCACATAAGAAAGATAATCGGACGGACCCCTCACGACACGGCACAAAATCGCGTAGCGTTCGTGAAGACTTATGACAGCACCCGCAATGCCACACGACGAGGATGAAGTACGGCCGACACTCGATCGGCGACTCGTCCGCCGTCTCCTCGCCTACGTCAAACCATATCTCGCGCTGGTGATCGGCGCGCTGGTGCTGCTCGCGCTTGAAGGTGCGACAGCGGTGGTTGGACCGTACTTGACGCAGCGCGTGATTGATCAGGCGCTCCCCGCGAAGGATCTCGGATTTGTGCGCTTCGCGGCAATGGCGCTCGCCGGCACACTCGTCGTGCAGTTCCTGTGCAGCTACGGCGAAACCATGCTCACCGGACTGCTCGGCCAGCGCGTAATGCGTGATCTGCGCACCGAACTCTTCGCTAAACTACAAACGCTCAGTATTAGTTTCTTCGATCGCAATCCCGCCGGTCGACTGATCACGCGCGTCACCAGCGACGTCGAAGCGCTGAACGAGCTATTCACCGCGGGCGTCGTGGCGGGACTCGGCGATCTCTTCGCGCTGGCAGCGATGGCGGTGATGATGGTGATCACCGATTGGAAGTTGGCGCTGGCCGCCTTCGCCGCCGTGCCATTTGTCTGGCTGGTGAGCAGAATCTTCCAGAAAAAAGTGCGCGTCGCCTATCGCGATATTCGCGGCAAGCTCGCACGCATTAATGCCTTCGCGCAGGAGCGCATTACCGGTGTGCGTGTCGTGCAACTCTTTAGCCGCGAGCACAGTGAGTCAGCCCGATTCGATACGCTGAATCGTGAGCATCTGACGGCGCATCTGAAATCAATCACCTACTACGCCGCGTACTTCCCGGCAATTGAGATTCTCACGACGGTCGCCTTAGCAAGCATCATCGTCAGCGCCACGCATCGCGTCAACGCGGGACTGCTGACAGTGGGGACGGTTGCAGCATTTTTACAACTTGTGCGACGGTTCTTTCAGCCGCTGCAAGATCTGAGCGACAAGTTCAACACGCTGCAGCAAGCAATGGCCGCATCGGAGCGTATTTTCACGCTGCTGGACACATCGGCCAGCGTCCCTGACGTGGCGACGACGGAGTGTGATACAACCAGACGCACCCATCGCGGCGTGACAATCACCTTCGACGACGTGTGGTTTGCGTACGATACCGCTACCGGCGTCGCTGCCGATACTCCAGACACGCACTGGGTTCTGAAAGGCGTATCGTTCACTGTGCGTCCAGGCGAGACGCTAGCACTGGTGGGCCACACCGGTGCAGGGAAGACCACCGTGATCAGCCTGCTGCTGCGATTCTACGATCCGCAGCGCGGACGCATTTTGCTGGACGGTGTTGATGTTCGTGCAATGCCGTTGGCCGAGCTGCGATCGCGAATTGGCTATGTGCAGCAAGATATTTTTCTCTTCGCTGGCGATGTGGCGGCCAATATTCGCCTCTCCAATCCGTTGGATGACGCGGCCGTTGAAGCGGCAGCGGCGCGCGTTGGCGCGGATCGCGTGATTGAGCGTCTTCCCCAACGTTACGCTCAAAAGCTTGGTGAGCGCGGCGCATCACTTTCAGTGGGCGAACGTCAGTTGCTGAGTTTCGCGCGAGCGTTGGCCAGTGATCCAGATCTACTGCTGCTTGATGAGGCGACTAGCGCCGTGGATAGTGAGCGAGAAGCCGAAATACAGGCCGCATTGGGTACGCTTATGCGCGGCCGTACCACAATCGCCGTCGCGCACCGCTTAAGCACGATCGTGGACTCAGACGAGATTCTGGTGATGCACCACGGCAGCGTTGCGGAGCGCGGCACACACTCGTCACTATTGGCGCGACGCGGGTTGTATGAGCGGCTCTGGAGATTACAGGTGGGTGATTCTGGTGCGGCGGCGGTGGAGCCAGATACGGCCCCATCCGTAGCGCTTGCCGGGCCCAACGTCCGGGCCTAGCTTCACCCGACCCATGTACCTCCTTCACCTTTTCGTCCCCTCGTCCAGCGCGTCGTTTCGTGCCTCGAGGCTGGTTCTCTTTTCAATGCGCTTCACCGCGGTGTCATGCAACTGATTCACGCCGCGAATACGCACGTCGGGATGGTCCGTACGGGAAACGAGGACGCATACCTCGCTGAAGCCACGCCAGATCGCGGCATCTACATAGTCGCTGACGGAATGGGTGGACATGCGGCGGGTGAAGTCGCGAGCGCAATGGCGGTCGAGATCATGAGCGAAGCGATGCGCGCATCAACGTTGCCAATCGCCAAGCTGACGGCTGTCGCGAACAACGCCGTACTGGATGCGAATCGACAGATCTTCAATCGCACCATCGAGGAGCCAGACAAGCACGGCATGGGCACCACGCTGACAACGATGATCGTTGGTGAAGGTCGCTACATGATCGCGCACGTTGGCGACAGTCGCGTGTATCGTCTGCGCGATGGAGCGTTGGAGCAGATTACGGTTGATCATTCATACGTGCAGGAACAGGTCGACGCCGGATATCTCACGCCGGAACAGGCGCGCTATCATCCGTTCAGTAACGTGATTACGCGTTGCGTTGGCGTGGCAACGGATGTTGAGCCAACGATCTACCAAGGCGACTTGGTTGACGGTGATCTATATCTGCTCGCGACTGATGGTCTCACCGGCATGGTCGAAGACAAGAATCTCTTGAAGATTCTCACCGCTCGGAAGTCGCCAGGCCCAATGGTGGATGCGTTGCTGTGGGACGCAAATCGCGCCGGCGGCGTTGACAACATTACTGCGGTTGTCGTCCAAATCGGCGACGCGCGCTAGTCAAATGCTGGACGACGCACCATCGCAAAAAGTTGGAGAAATTGCCGAGTTGTATCTGGGCAACATTCTCTTTGCCCTGGAACGCGCGGCGCTCTCGCTCGAAGCGGAATCAAAGCCCGAAGACGCGTCGTTTTACCGCGGTATTGGACGGGCGCTGGCCGACGCACACGGACTGCAGAAAACACAACGGCCCAGCTGATCCAACTTGGAGGCGCTATCTGGTCCGCGAGGAGTCGCGCAGGAGCGTGTCCAGCATCGTATCCGCCAGCATGCCCGCTCGACGAGTTGAGTCTACCGTCGTCGCCGCTGCCGTGAGTGCCGAGTCAGGGAGCTCTTGAACGCGAGCTGGCGCTGCGATGCCAGTGTAAAACTCGTTATTGCTCAACTTTTCTTGGCCAACGAAAACTCCGTCGGCAAAGCGGTATCCCTCGTCGTACGGATAGCTGGAGCCGCGGATGACATACTCGCCGGTCCAGTTTCTATACCACCGCGTAATCACAAACCGTCCCTGAACGGGCCGCACGTCTGACGGACACGGTGGCGTCGCTGCCGCAATGTGTTCCTGCTCCGCTACAACCAGCGAATCACGCCACGCCGGTAAACCTTCCATGAAACGGTTCACGGAGCAGCCGTCGATCTTCACCGTATCGCGTTTCACCAAGCGAGCGCGCACAAGCTCACGCAGATACCCAATCCGATCCTCAGGCGACGCCTGAAAGGCGCGGTCGCACCCAGCCAGATTCAACGCCGCGACGGCTGTTGCTACGGCCGTAAGCCGTAACAACCCACGGTGGCGCGGACTTTGGTTAGGCAAGAAGCGGACGGCCATCAGCGAGAGCGGTGCGAAGGGTTTCAGCATCAGAGGTCACGAGCGACCACAGGCGAGCAATATCAACAGGCACTCGACGCACAGCGAAAATGCGAAGCCAGCGTGCCGAGTGGTACAACTGCTGGCTCAGCGCTGGCAGGTTCAACGCGCCAACCACACCGCCGCTGGTCAGGTGCTCCACGGTCCCGTTACGTCGCTGTACTGGAAGATCCACGCCAAGCATCTGCGTCTTCGCAGGATAATCCAAAAGCACTTCCCCTCGCGAAAGACCGAGTTCGACAGCGATGCGATCCTCTACCGCCACCGCAAGCGATCTGTCCGACGCGATCCACTCGCCCGCCACGTCGCCAAGCTCCGCCGCTGACCACTGTGCGACCCGCTTATACAGCCGACGTTCACGGAGTGCCATCAGCAGCGGTGGCGAACCCGGCAGCAGCGCATGAAGCAAACCCTCGTCAGTCCAGTCCGCCAGCCCATCCTGTGACAACGCGCCTGACTTGAGCGCGTCGTCCACAAGGCGCTTGTACATCGCCGTCGCACTTCGAACGGCGTGGTGCCAGTAGATGTTGCGGTACATCTGATACTTTGCGAAGAGCAGCGACTCCAGCGCGCTCAGCCCCTTTTCCTGAATGCCAACGCTCGGCCGGCCCGTGGTTGGATCTGGGACAATCACCACGCTGTCCAGCAATCGATCTACATCAACCTCGCCGTACGGCACGCCACACATCATCGCGTCGCGTTTCAGATAATCGATTTTATCGAGATCAATTGGCCCTGAGACGAGCCCTTGCAGTGGTCCCGAATCAGTACCGTGCATCATGGCCAACACGCGCGCCGGCGCATCGCTTCCAAAGGTGCGCGTGAGAGTCTCGGCAACCGCACCAGTTGTGATACGCGGCTTCGCCGCACTCTCATGATGCAGCGCGCCAATTTCTTCCAGCGCGTGACTGAATGGGTAGTGCCCAACGTCGTGCAGGAGCATCGCAGCCGCGGTGAGTTCCTGCTCGTGCGGCAATACATGATCCAACTCACCACGCTCGCGCAGCAGGGCAATGGTGCGCTTTGCCATATGGTGCGCGCCCAATGCGTGCTCAAAGCGCGAATGCGTTGCGCCAGGATACACTAAAAAAGCGTACCCAAGCTGCCGCACATATCGCAGCCGCTGCATCGCCGGCGTATCCACCAGCGTGAGAGCGAGTGGGTCGAGCCGGATGTTATTCCAGAGTGGATCTCGAATGACTTTCACACAATCAACGTAATGGTAAAAAGACAAACGAGGGCGCCGATGGAACGGACGCCCTCGCTACACAGCGTGCTACGAGTAAAACGTCAGCCAACAGGACCGGCATCAGCGATATCCGCCGAAACTTGCGCGCCGAACTTTGCGAAATTCTCGCGGAACATTTGCGCAAGCTTTGTCGCCTGCGCGTCGTACGCTGCGCCGTCGCTCCAACTCCCGCGTGCATTCAGCACAGGTGACGGCACATCCGGCACGCTAGTTGGCACCTTCAACCCAAAGATCGCGTCGGTGGTGGTTGGCGCACTGTCGAGTACTCCAGCCAGCGCGGCGCGCACCATCGAGCGTGTGTAGCCGAGCTTCATGCGCTTGCCAACGCCATACGCACCGCCGCTCCAGCCGGTATTTACCAACCACACCTTCGCACTGTGCTGTCGCAAAAGTTCGCCAAGCATCTCGGCATACTTCGTGGGGTGCCACACCATGAAGACTGCGCCAAAGCAGGCGCTAAATGTCGCCTGCGGTTCGTTCACTCCCGTCTCGGTGCCCGCAACTTTTGCCGTGTAGCCAGAGAGGAAGTAGTACATCGCCTGTTCCGGCGAGAGCTGCGCGATGGGCGGTAACACACCAAACGCATCGGCGGTCAGAAACACCACGTGTTTTGGGTGCCCGCCGCGCCCACTTGGTACATGATTCTTGATGTAGTGCAGTGGATACGATGCGCGCGTGTTCTCCGTGATGCTCTGATCGGCGAACAACACTTTGCGCTGATCATCGAGTACAACGTTCTCCAGCACAGTACCGAACATCTGCGTGGTCGCATAAATGTCTGGCTCTTGTTCAGCACTCAGATTGATCGCTTTCGCATAGCAGCCACCTTCAAAATTGAACACGCCGTCGGCCGCCCAACCATGTTCGTCGTCGCCGATGAGCGACCGATCTGGATCGGCCGAGAGTGTCGTCTTGCCGGTGCCGGAAAGGCCAAAGAACAGCGCGCAATCATCCGCTTTACCGATGTTGGCAGAGCAGTGCATTGGCAACACATTCTGCGTCGGCATGAGGTAGTTCATGATCGAGAACATGCTCTTCTTCAACTCGCCGGCGTAACGCGTGCCACCGATCAAAATCATGCGTCGAGCAATATGTACGACAATGAATGTGCCGGTGCGCGTACCGTGACGCTCTGGTGTCGCAGTGAACTCTGGCGCGTGCAGTACGCTGAAGTTTGGTGCAAACTGTGCCAGCTCATGCAGTTCTGGACGAATGAACATGTTTCGTACAAAATGCGCGTGCCATGCATTCGGTGTCACGTACCGCACGCTCAATCGATGCGCGGGGTGCGCGCCACAATAGAGATCCTGAACGAACAATTCACTGTGCCCGTTCAAGTGCTCTCGCACTTCGCCCAACAGCGCATCAAAGTGCACCTCTTCCATCGGCTGGTTGACCGCACCCCAATCCACATTCGCTTCGGAGCTCGACTCGCGCACCACGAACTTGTCTTTCGGTGATCGACCGGTGTGTGGCGATGTGACGGCGACAAACGGGCCCATATCTGCAAGCTGGCCCTCGCCGCGGCGGACGGCGGATTGGACCAGCTCAGGTGCAACAAGATTCCAGTGCAGCGCCCCTTGCGGCGCGAGTCCCTGCTCGGCAAGCCCGTGGGCGCTGGAGCGGGTCGTCGAGCCTGACATCGGCTCGGTCTGGGTAGCCATATGGCGAAGTGGTTTGGGATGAGCGCGGGAGCACCTGAAGGCCGGTTGGGGTCGCCAAGGCTCACCTGCGAATCACTGACAAACTAACGGGGACCGCTTGCTGTGGGCCAGCGGACGCCCCGGGAGGTCGTCTCCATCCTGATTTGGGCGAGAGTACGCGCCTCCACCGCAGTGGTTACGTTCCCGAAGGGTGAAAGATATTGTATTCCCAACATCTTTAAGCGTCGGCTCTCCGTTGTGCACGGCGATGTTCGGCACCTGTGCGTAGGTATCTGGAGTGCTTCAGCATTGCGCCCCCACTTCTCCTCTCCTCTGCCACGCATGCTGAAGACTTTGCTACCGAGCGCCCAAAAATCTCATCCGCGCTCAGCATTGGGTCGCGCGTTGGTTGCTGGCATGCTACTGCTCGGTCTCTGCGCTCGGACGGCGCTCGCGGCAGATGGCGCCACGGCTGCGCCGCCGATCACGGGAATTGTTGTTGACGCCGCCGGCCTTCCGCTGGCGAACGCTCAAGTGGTCGCGACAGAATTGCAGCGCGTTGCAGTTACAAACGACGACGGACGGTTCGTGCTCGTGGGCGCGCCCGCCGGCACCGTGCACCTCACCGTCGTTCATGTTGGCTACGTGCCTATCCATGTAGTAGTCGTCGTACCAGCTACCGGGGCGTTTGCGCCGCTGCGCTTCGTGCTGCAAACCACCATTCTTCGTCTGTCTGGTGTGCAGATCACCGCGTCTCCAACTGGCACAGATCCGCTCAGCATTACACAATCCACCATGCAGGTCAGTGGCAAGGATTTACTCCGCCAACTCGGTGCGACGGTCGCCCAGACACTCTCGAGCGAACCGGGAATTGCCATGCGGTTCAACGGACCGGTGGCGAATGTGCCGGTCGTTCGTGGACTGACTGGGGAACGCATTCTCGTGCTGCAAGATGGTGAACGTGTGGCAGATCTTGCCTCAGCGGCGGCGGACCATGCATCGGCTGTTGACCCCAACGCTGCCGAGCGCATCGAAGTGATTCGTGGGCCCGCGTCATTGCTGTACGGCAACTCCGCGATTGGCGGTGTTGTAAACGTGATATCGGGAGATATCCCCACGTCCATTCCGTCGCGCATCGGTGGGTTCGTGAATCTGCAGTCCGAGTCGGTAACGCCCGGCGGTGTGGGCAGCGCCGCGTTGAACGTCCCGATTGGTGCGCGGGTGGCTGCGACGCTCCGTGGCACAGTACGTCGGCAGGCATCGTACCGCGTTGGCGACGGTGGACTATCGCAGGGGAACACGGACGCGCGTTCGTGGAATGGTACCGGCGGCGTTGGCTTTGTTGGTGATGCGGTGTCGGCAGGAATCGTGTATCGGCAGAGCAATTTTAACTATGGCATTCCATTCGAGGCGGGTGGAGAGCAAGTCCGCATTGACGGTGTGCGTCGAGGTCTGCAGGCGCGTGCCGGTATCGCCACCGGCGCGACAGCACTCAGCTATCTCCGCATCGAAGGGACATCACAGTGGTACGAACACAGCGAAGTTGACGCGATCGATGGTGCTGTCGGAACGCGTTTCAATCTCACTGCGCAAACGGCATCCGTCGTCGCGAAGACGAAATTCGGTCAACTCAACGGCTCAATTGGCGCACAGATGTTTTTGCGTCAGTACGAGCCCGTTGGCGACGAAGCATTCACGCCGGCTGCCAATAGCACCAACCTGGCCACATTCATTTATCAAGAGTTGCCACTTGGTCACGGCGAGACGGAATCACGGACACCGCGACTACAGTTTGGCGCACGTTTCGATTCGTTCCGGCTCGACGCCAAGGCTGGTGAGGACCCACGTTTCGCTGTTGCTCGAACGCGCTCATTTAAAAGCGGCAGCGGTTCACTCGGTGCATCATTACCGTTCGCGCAGTCGTTCACGTTGAGTGGCAGCGTTGCACGCGCGTTTCGTGCGCCGACCGTGGAGGAACTCTACGCCAATGGACTGCACGTTGCCGTTAGTACCTTTGACATAGGCAACCCAGATCTGAAAGTTGAAACAAGTACCGGTTTGGATGCCGTGTTGCGCGCGCAAAACACTCGAGGCTTTATGCAGCTTTCAGTCTACCGGAATGCGATCGACAACTTCATTCTTCCGTTGCAGCGCGGGCAAATCGTAGTCGACGGTGACACGGTGCCGCTCGTCAACATCGCGCAGAAGAATGCGACATTGAGCGGTGTGGAATTCTCCGGAGAAGCCGTGATCGCGCAGCGTTTTGTCGTCGGGGCACTGGTCGATGGCATTCGCGGACGCGGGCCCGATCGTACAAACCTGCCGTTCATCCCGGCCGCTCGCGTCGGTGGCTCGGTGCGCTACGATCAAGGCACGTGGAGCGTTGGCGGGGAATCACGACGCGTGTTCAAGCAAACGCGTGTCGCAGCAGACAATGCGACGGATGTTCCGACCACGTCGTACACGTTGCTGAATTTTAATGCCTCATGGAGCGCGCCAAGCAAGCGCACGCTCCACACGCTCACTGCGCGCGTGGACAACGCTCTCGACGCTCGCTACGCCGATGCGACAAGCCGGATCAAATCATTCACGTTTAATCCGGGCCGCAGTTTCTCCGTCGTATACAGACTCGGTTTTTAATCGGCATTGCTGCGCGTTGAACGCTCCGTCGTGCGTGACGTTCAGAGGAACGCGAGCAGTCGGTTGAGCATCGTCCGGTCTGTCGCCGTCGCGTCATCCAGCTTTGGCGTCTCAAGTATTTTGACGGTGTTGCTGAAGCGTGGATCGGTCATAATGCGGCGAAACGGCGCATCACCGAGCGAGCCAGATCCAATCAACTCATGACGGTCGCGATGACTGTTGAACGGCGTTTTGGAATCGTTCAGATGCCACACGCGCAGTCGTGATAACCCGAGCACGCGGTCAAACGTTTCAATCACGCCGTCAAAGTCGTTCACGATGTCGTAACCGGCAGAATAGATGTGACAGGTGTCGACACAGATCCCGACACGCGGCTGTACGGCAACCGGCAACAACGCAATGATGGCCGCCAATTCTTCGAACGTCGCGCCCAACGCCGTGCCGGTACCAGCGGTCGCTTCGAGGCAGAGAATTGTTGACGAAGGCACCGCGAGCAGTGCGCTCGCAATCGCCGCTGCGTTCCGTGCGATGCCTTCGTCCCGATCCTGCATGTAGTTGCCAGGGTGCGATACGAGATAATCGATCCCCAGCGCCTCACACCGACGCAACTCCGCAACAAAGCTCTCCAACGAGCGCGCACGCGCCGCATCATCCGGTGATGCGAGGTTGATCAGATAACTATCGTGCGACACAGTGACTGGTGATCCGGCCGCGAGCAAGGCTGCCCGAAACAAAGACGCTTCGTTCGCGTCAATCTCGCGCTCCTTCCACTGGTTCGGCGTTTTCGTGAAGAGTTGCAGCGCAGTTGCACCGATTTCGCTTGCACGCGGCGGTGCCGCAAACGATCCCCCCTGTGAGCTGACGTGCGTGCCAAGCAACACTCCTGCTGGCACGCGCGGCAACGGTGGCAGGGCGGCGGCATCGGTGTCGCGGCGAATTGGGACGAGCGGATTGGCCAGTTTCGCGGTTGGTGCCTTCACCAAGGCCGGTCTCTTCGCGACTGTATTCTTCACCACTGCTGTCTTCACAACCGCTTTCTCCACGGCTGCCTTCTTCACAGCCGCTTTCTTCACAACCGCTTTCTTCACGGCTGCCGTCTTCACAGCCGCTTTGTTCACAATCGCGTTCTTCACGGCTGCCTTTTTCACAGCTGCTTTCTTCACAACCGCTTTCTCCACAGCCGCTTTCTTCAGTGCGCCTTTCTTCACGGCGTTTTTTCCTTGGGCCTTCTTTCCTGCAGTCTTGGCAATCGCCTTTTTCACCGCCATCGCTATCTCCCGCGCAGCCAATCCAGTGGGTCCACAGCGGCACCGCGCGAACGCCGAATCTCAAAGTGCAGATGCGGTGGCATCTCAGGATCTGCAGTGCCAACGCTCCCAATGGTCTGACCCTTGGTGACGCGTGCGCCTTTGGCAACGTTCGCCGCGGACAGCGATCCATACACCGAATAATCGCCCGCGCCATGCTGCACGATTACCGTCAATCCATACGTGCCAATGTTCTCTGACACTACAACTTCGCCAGCAGCAATTGATTTGACTGGTGTGCCACTCGCCGTCTGAATGCCGATGCCATTCCAGCGCAACGTAGTGTTCTCCGGTGTGACGGTGCGACCAAAGCGATAGAGAATGGTACCGTCCACCGGCCAATCGAGGCGGCCGAAATCGGACGTTCGAATTGAGCTTGCAGCAGGCGCGGTAACACGCGGACGAACCGCAGTTGCGGCACGGGTTCCGGTCGCGGTGCGACTCGGTGCCGCCGCCGCTGCATTCGCCGCCGCTGCAGCTGCGGCCTCAGCGCGTCGACGCACATCTTCAAGATTTGCGATCACGCCGCGCACGCGACCTTCAGAGCGCTCAATCTCGGCCAAGCGGCTCCGCGCAGCACGCGTTTGCTGCACCGCGACCGTAATGCTCCGACCACGCTGCGCTTCCAACGAGCGCAATCGATCTTCTTCTTGCGCCTTCTCTTGTTTGCTCCGCTCAATGTCTTCCTGCAGACGCACCATCATGCCGCGCTGCTTGGCAATCTCGTCTCGCAGTCGCTCCACGCTCGACACCAGCGTACGATCACGCACGGTCAGCGCGTGTAGAATTTTGTAGCGCGCCACAAGTCCACCAAAACTCTCCGCCGATAGCAGCACTTCAAGACTGTACAGTGGGCCACGCTTGTACACATCTACGAGTCGGCGCTGCAACACGGCACGCTTGGTCGTCAGCTCGTCCTCGGCCGTCGCCAGACTGGTGGTCGCCTCCACCACTTCATCTTCAATACTCTCAAGCTGCGTGTCGAGCGTACGCACGGCGCGCGCGGTTGCATCAGCTTGCGCCGCCAAATTGCGCTTCTCTTCCGACAAGTCGTGCACAGTGCCCTGCAACTCCGTCATCTTGCGCTGAAGGTCTGCGCGTTCACGACGAATGCGGTCAAGCTCCGCGCGTTGCGCGGCAATGCGCTGCGACGACGGTATCTGCTGAGCGTCTATCGACGCAGGCATCGCAGCCAGCAGCAACGCCAACGCGACCACTCGACAGTTGAAAGCGAGCATGCTTAGACGCTCTTGAGCTGACGACCAACCGACAACGCACTGCCGAGCAATCCGATCACCGTACCAGCGAGAATTCCCACGAGCAGAACCGGCGTCGGGAAGAACTGGAACTCAAAGACAGTCGCCGTCAGTGCTGCACGCGTTGTCCACATGAGTGCGACTGCAAGCACCCCGCCGATCAACCCTTTCAACAGACCATCAATCAGAAACGGCGCGCGGATAAACGCATCCGTTGCGCCAACCAGCCGCATAATCTTGATCTCGCGTGCACGTGCGAGCACCGATGCCCGAATGGTTGAACCGATAATGATCATCGCAGCAAGCGCAAACGCGATGCCGAGTACGATGCCTGCCGCCGTTGCGGCTCGGCGAACGCTGTAAAATTTCTGGACCCACTCTTCGCCGTAACGAACATCGTCAACGAACGAGTAACCGTTCAGTCGCTTTGCCACCGCTTTCACGGTTTCGGGGTCGCGCATCCCAGACTTTAAGCGCACTTCCAGTGACGCCGGCAAGAACTCGGGCTCGAACACATCTTGAAACTCGGCCATCTCCTTGCGCGCCTTCTTTAACGCGTCATCAGGTGACACATACAACACGCTCGCCACTTCAGGAAATGCGCGCACGTCGCCGACAGCAGCTGACACGGCATCAGTCTCGGTACCCTCTGTGACGTACGCGCGGATCTCAACACGTTCTTCCAACCGCTCTAACGCCAGCCGCGTGTTGTACGCCACCAACCCGAACAAGCCGAAAGCGAACAGTGAAAAAGCGACGGTGAAAATGCTCAGAAAGCCGAGTCCGGGTGCTCGTCGAAACGCCGTCCAGACTTCACGCAGTGCAAGACGCATTACAGCTCCCGTTCCGGCAATGGTGCGTCGGCGGAGTCGTAGACGAGTCCACCGCGATTCAATTCCAGTGAGCGGAACCCGCTGTTGCGCACCAGTTCCAGATCGTGCGTGGCCATCATCACTGCCGTGCCGCTGCTGTTGATCTCGCGCAGCAATTGAAACACCGCGCGGCTGGCGCGGTCATCAAGGTTGCCGGTGGGTTCGTCTGCCAGCAGCACAAACGGATCATTCACCAACGCCCGCGCAATCGCGACGCGCTGCTGCTCGCCACCCGAAAGCTCCGACGGCATCGACTGCATCTTTGGACCTAAGCCGACACGTTCTAGCACCTTCTGCACTTTGGCCGGGATGCTCTTGGCCGGAGTGCCTGTCACTTCAAGCGCGAACGCGACATTCGCCCACGCTGTGCGGTCTTCGAGCAACTGAAAGTCCTGAAAGACGATGCCCAGCTTTCGGCGCAATTTTGAGACATCAATGCGCGAAGCGTTCTGCGAACTCACACCGCTCACGCGCACTTCGCCCGCACTGGGACGCTCATCCATGTTGCAGAGTTTGAGCACGGTGCTTTTACCAGCGCCACTAGGCCCAGTCAGGAAAATGAACTCGCCCTTGTTCACTGAAAAGCTGACCTTCTGCAATCCACCGCTTCCTCGTGGCCACGATTTGGTCACCGTGGTGAACTTGATGATCGCCGGACCGCTGCTCACGCGAGCGCCTGCTGCAAGTCGGCGATCAAGTCGCGCGCATCTTCAATGCCAACGCTCATGCGAAGAAATCCATCGGGAATGCCAATTGCCGCGCGGCCTTCTGGTGTCATCGCGGCATGCGACGTAAACCTCGGCTCACAGACCAACGAGTCGACACCGCCCAGTGACGTAGCGTGCAAAATGAGTTTCAGATTCGCCACCAGCTTATCCGCCGCCGCTGCGCCGCCAACAAGTTCCAGCGCCAGCATGCCACCAAAGCCATCCATCATCGACTTCGCGAGCTCGTGATCTGGATGCGACGAAAGTCCAGGGTAGTGCACCGCTTTGAAGGCCGGATTTGCTTCGCACCACTGCGCAATGGCCAACGCATTCTCGTTCGCACGTTGCACGCGCACATGCACGGTCTTCATGCCACGCTCCAGCAACCAGCACGCAAACGGATCAGCGGCTTGACCCCACACCATCATCTTCTGAATCACTTCATCGATGAATGCGCGCGTGCCAAACACCGCGCCGCCAAGAATGTCGTGATGCCCGTTCAGGTACTTGGTTGTCGATGCGATGACGATGTCGACGCCGTGCTCGATGGGGCGCAGATTGACTGGGCTCGCCAGCGTCGAATCCACCACCAGCGCCACACCACACTCTCGCGTGAGCTGACTCAACGGACGCAGATCGAGCACGCGACAGGTTGGATTCACTGGCGTCTCAACAAATACCGCACGAGTGTTGGGGCGGATGGCTTGGCGCCATGCACGCGACTCGAGTGGATCAACGAACGTGACTTCGATGCCAAGTTTTGGGAGCTCTTCGGTGAAGAAACGGTACGTGCCGCCGTAGATCCATGCGCTGCTCACCATGTGGTCGCCCGGGCGAAGCAGCGCCAGCATCGCGCACGACGTTGCACCCATGCCGCTTGACGTCACCACCGCTGCTTCAGAACCTTCGAGCGCGGCCAACCGCTCCTGCACCAACACGATGGTCGGCGTGTTGGCGTAGCGCGTGTAGCGCGGCACCGACATCACACCACGCGGCTCTTCAAAGTTCACACCCTGCACCAGCGGTGGTGCTACAGAGCCCAGCGTATCTGTCACACGACCGGCGTGAACTGCTTTGGTCGCGAAGTGCATCGATTTCGTTGTGTCAGCGCTCATCTGTTGGTCACCCCAGCAGCTCGGTACGCGCGGGCGCTGGGCCGCGATCCAGATCCGGTTTCACCAACTTGATTACGTCACTCACCATCACTCCTGCAATATCTCTGACCACAACACCGCCGCGCGGAATGTTGTCATCAATAAAGACCGGCGCGAGCTCTTTGCGTCGCGGTCCAAGGATGAACACCAATTCGCCGTCAGCAAGCATCCGCATCGTTGCTTCTTCGCGATTAAGACTGACTGCCGGACCGCGCTCCTCATCGCCCTTACGGGTACCGATAAACCCTACGACTT
Organism: Gemmatimonadaceae bacterium; assembly: GCA_031408755.1. GTDB lineage: Bacteria > Gemmatimonadota > Gemmatimonadetes > Gemmatimonadales > Gemmatimonadaceae > JACMLX01. Next base: position 17,988 of record JANNWU010000197.1, read on the forward strand.
GGAGCGGCGGATTGTAGAGGTCTGTTTGTCGTCGCATGCAGATACGCTTAGTGGTGCCGCAACGGGTGAAAGCCCGCCGCGGTCTGAATAACCAATCGTCGACGAGCAAGTGCGAGCAATTGCGTGTGCAAGTCTGGGCGCTGTTCCGATGCAAACGAGGCAATGACATCCACCGCGCCGCCACCAGAGGTGAGCACGAGTTGCCACGCCAACAGTTCATCAGCGTCCACAATGCCTACCAACTGCATCGTACCGTCAGCTGCTTCTGCCACTAACGCAAGCCCATGTCGCTCAAGCACCGGTTCCAGTGCTTCCAAATGCGCTTCCGCTAATCCGCGAAACATGAAGTAACTCGGCGGCTGCGGCGCTGGCGCATGCGCCGGTAACCCCGCGCCAAACCGCAGCAGCAATTGCGCGACAATTTCATCGGCGCAACTGAAATCGAGGACACCAACATGAGAGAAATCGAGCACAGCGAGTCGCTGCCCAGGCATTTCGAGCAGCATCGATTCCAGTTGACCGCGCACTGCACGACCCGTCGCACGAGTGACGAGGTTGGAGTACAAATCACACTCTGCGCGCGCCAGCATCACGCGTAGATCGAGCGGCAATGGTGTCAACGTCGGCGTCAACATCATTCGCTGGCCTGCGCAGGGATAATGATTTGCACCTGCGCTCCGGGAAACGGGGCCAAATTCTCAACCAGTGGCTGATCATCGTCCCACGCGGGGATAATCCCGATTCGTGCCGTCCCACTGCGCACCGACAATTTCGCCTGCCATTTTCCCATGTACTTACGAATGCCGGCCAGACCCTGCCCGCGACCTGGATCGCGAAAGCGACTGGTCGCACGCAGCACCGCCGCTTCCAACGCTGCCGCGTCATCCCACCGATCGGTTGATGCTCTTGCAGCCGATTGACCAAGCGAGCTTTTAAATCCGACACCGCTGTCCGAGACGGCGATAACGACTACGCGTCGGCCCAAACGCTTTTGCCAATTATACGTTTGTACAGCGACCCATCCCGGGCCGCCAGCGTGCTCGATAATATTTTGGCAACTCTCCGACAGCACGACGGAAAACCCGATCGATGCGCTGCCGGGAAAGCCGAGCGTCTGCATGATTGCGGTGGAGCGATCCTGAATGTGCGCGACTACATGCTGCACATCTTCAGTTTGCGCAATCGGTGTAATCTCGAGAAAGAAATTCGAGTCGCCGCTCTTCGATTTTGGTGCGGGGCGCAAAAACTCAAACAGCGGTTCAGCGTGCTTAAAGAATCCAGCGCGCGCCCAGTAGCTGGCCGTGTCCGGATCTTCTGGCGTCGTAAACTGCGGCTTCTCTTGTCGTGACTGCGCGAGGGTCAGCAAGCCGGTAAGACCGTACGGACTGGCCCACCGCGTGTGACGCGCGTCGACTAACACCTTCGCATCTTCCGGAATCGCGGCTAGTGCTTGGAGCAGCGCTTCAAAGGTGCCATCGTCAAGCGATGGCGGAACGGCGAGGATGGTGGTCACGACGGGGCGAGTTCTCCACGGAGGTAATGCGCCAGACCAGTCGCGCCGCGATGTCTGACATTGCGTGCGGCGGCGCGGTGCGCCAACCGCATCGCATCAGTGAAGGTAGTGCCTGCGAGCAAATGCGAGAACTGCGTTGCGCCCCACACATCACCGCAGCCAGTTGGATCGCCGGGGTCGCTGTCGAGAAGGTTGGGCTCGACGGGCACCAGTGCAGTACTGACGGCGCTGAACGCACCGGTCGCAATTGGCGTCCCAACGTCCGTGAGCCTGTTGAATCCAGGCGCTGCGAAGTACACCGCGCCGCGCTTGCCCATCGTCACGCACAGCAGATGCACTCCGCTTGCAAGCGCGGTTGCAGCCAATGCCATGGGATCGGTTGCCATCAGCGCCATCTCATCCTCGTTCACCTGCAACACGTCGCAACACCGACACCATGCGGCGGCATCGGCGAGCGGCTGCGGGATGCGCAGCCCACTTGCATCCACGCCCAGCACTTTGGAATGCAGATCGCAATAAATGGGACCCTGAAAGTGCGCGCGCAGCAGCTGCATCGTTTCGAGGTCCAACTCCCAACCGGCAATGAAATTCACATACAGCGCATCCAAGTCGGCGAGCAGCGGTCGCAGGCCAAGCCACGACCACGGTGGCACACCGCCTGTTAGCACTTCCGTGCGACGCTCGTCGCTGATGTAGCGCAGCTCCACTCGATTGTTTGGCTGCGACACTTCAATCAGCGCCGCGTCAGCAGTACCGCGCTTCAACGTGCTGAAAAAATCGCACGCCTGCGGATACAGATCTGCACCAACCTTGATCAGGGGGACAATCTCCCATTCGTCAGTGAGTGCGGCGTCTAATGCCGAGAGCGCGTATGTAATTCCGCCCCATTCCTGGATCGGCGCGGTGCGGACATCGCGTCCGTGAATAACGTCCCAAACGAACGTACCGATGACGCCCAATCGGCGACGCCGCGGTGCGCTCACGAGGTGTGAAAGGTGCCCGTTTGCGCTTTGAACGCTGCCACGGCGCCCACCACTCCCGCACTTCCACCCAAGGCGCCAGGCACAATGCGACATGCATCCACCGCCGGAGCAAACGCACGTCGCTTGACCTCCGCTTTGAGCGGCGCGAACAGCGCATCACCAGCGTTGACTACACCACCAGCCAGCACCACGACTTCCGGATTCAAAAGATTCAATAGAGCGCCAATGCCAGCTCCAAGAAAACGCGCCGTCTCGCGCACTACGTCGATCGCAACCAGGTCGCCTTCCTTCGCAGCCTTGTAGACCATCTGCGCCGTCACCTTGTCGAACTGACGCTCGCACATACGCATCAAAATGCCGTCGCTTTCTCCGACGAGTGCCTCGCGCGCACGCTCAGCAATCGCCGTTCCGGAGGCATACGCTTCCAAACATCCATAATTCCCGCAACCACAACGTCGACCGGTACTATCGATGGTCATGTGACCAATCTCGCCCGCGACATCTGATGCACCGTGAAACAACTGACCATCAATGATGATGCCGCCACCAATTCCGGTACCGATTGTGATCCCAATCATGTTCCGGGTGCCCTTGCCGGCGCCGGTCCACCATTCGCCGAGTGTCGCGCAGTTGGCGTCGTTGTCCAGCGTGATGTGCAATCCAGTCGCCGTGCTGATACGCTCGCGCAGTGGAAACATCTTCCATCCCAAATTTGGCGCCACAATGATCACCCCTTTCTGGCGATCAAGCGGGCCTGGCGCACCAACGCCAACGCCGAGGAAATCATCGCGCGTTGCGCCTGTCTCGGCCGTCGTCACTGCGATCACATCTTCAATCATCTGAATAATCCGCTCCGACACTGACTCCGCGCCTTGCGCAGCGTATGTTGGCTGCGAACGAAAGGCGATTTCGCGTGATCCATCTTCAGGCATGGCACCAACAACGATGTTGGTACCGCCGAGATCGACGCCGATGATGAAGCGCGCGTTAGTGGACATAGAGAGTGCGTGAACGGAAAGGGTCAGACTGACAAGAGCGCCTGCACGGAGGCCGACACTGACTGCGCAGAAATCTCGCGCATGCAACGGAAATGACCACGGGGGCAGACCTGCGGCCCGTGGGCAGAGCAGGGCCGACATTCCAAACCGGGAGGATGTTCAACCACCGCGCGACGCGATGCCAGTGGACCAAAACCAAAACTCGGCAGCGTCGGGCCGAAAATTGTGAGGGTCGGTGTGCCCATCGCGCTCGCGAGATGCTGTGGCAACGAGTCGTTTGTGATCACCGCCGCTGCACGGCCCACCAGCGCGGCGGATGCGAGTAGCGAGAGCTGTCCGGTGGCATCCATCACACGCGCCGGTGCCGCGAAAGCGATCGCCGACGCGAGTGCTCGATCGTCCGCGCCGCCGACCACCACTATGCCATACTCCGACGGCAGCGCATTGACGAGCTCCGCAAAGTGTGGCCAGCGCTTGGTGGCCCAGACACTTCCTGGAGCCAATACTACAAAGGCTGCATTGCCGAACGGTGCGTTGGCGAGGAGTTCAGCAACCGCCGCATCGTCAACCTCGCGAGGATGCAGTGATGGACTCGGCATCGCAATTTTTTCATCGCGCGCGGCCAAGCGAAGGAGTCTCTCCGCATGATGCCAATCTGCGCGATACGGAACGCGATCTGTGTACAACCACGCGCCACCCGATGTGCTGAATCCAATGCGCGTCGGAATGCGCGCGAGCCAGCCTAGCGCCGCGCTACGTAGCGAACCTTGCGCTAAGTAGACCGTCTGGTAATTCGCTTGCCGAAGCGACGACGCAAGCGCGCGCAGACCGCCCACTCCGCGCTCGCTCCCACGCTTGTCGTACCGAATGACGCGACGTACCGCGGGATGACCCTCAAGCAACGCGCCGCCAGCCGGCGTAGTAAGCACATCCACCGGACCACGCGCTGCTAAGTGCGACAGCAGCGGTGTGGTGAGCACCACGTCACCCAGAAACGATGTCTGGATGACGAGTGTGTCGCCAATCGCTTGGCCCAAGCGTCAGTCGACCTGCAGCACAGCGAGGAAAGCTTCCTGCGGAATTTCGACCGCACCAACTTGCTTCATCCGCTTCTTTCCTTCCTTCTGCTTCTCCAGCAGCTTGCGCTTCCGGCTGATGTCGCCGCCGTAACACTTTGCAAGCACATCTTTTCGTAGCGCCTTGACGGTTGTCCGCGCAACAATCTTCATGCCGATCGCCGCCTGAATCGCGACTTCAAATAATTGGCGCGGAATCAGATCCTTCAACTTCTCGGCAATTTTGCGACCCTGTTCTTCAGACTTTTCGCGATGGATGATCACGCTGAACGCGTCGATCGGATCGCCGTTGATCAACATGTCAAGCTTCACTAACTCACTCGGGCGATAGTCCAGCATCTCGTAATCAAGGCTGGCATAACCGCGGCTCACCGTCTTCAGCTTGTCGAAGAAATCGAGAATGATTTCGCCCAGCGGAAACTCCCAATCAAATTCGACGCGCTTGGTGTCTAAGTACGACATATTTTTGTAGATGCCGCGCCGATCAGTACCCAGCGTCATGATTGGACCGATGTATTCCACCGGCGCCATGATGCGCGCTTTCACGTACGGCTCTTCAACGCGATTGATCGTCGAACCGTGCGGCATGCGCGACGGGTTCTCGACCAATTCCATCACGCCATCTTCCTTGTACACGTGGTACGCCACGCTCGGAACGGTGGTCACCAGATCAAGATTGTATTCGCGCTCTAGGCGCTCTTGTACAATCTCCATGTGTAGCAATCCCAGAAATCCGCAGCGGAAACCGAAGCCAAGTGCAGTCGATGTCTCTGGTGAATACTGCAGCGAGGCGTCGTTGAGTTTCATCTTCTCAAGCGCATCGCGGAGTTGCTCATACAACTGAGTGTCAGTCGGATAGATACCGGCGAACACGAAGCTCTTCACTTCCTGATAACCCGGCAACCCTTCAGGCGCGCGATTCGCGACATCGAAAATTGTGTCACCCGCGCGCGTCTCGCTCACGCTGCGCACGCTCGCGACCACATAGCCCACTTCGCCTGCCGTCAGCTTGTCGGTCTGCACCTGTCGCAACTGCAGCGAGCCCACTTCGGCCACTTCATACTGATTGTCGCTGGCGCCGAAGGTGATCTTCATCCCCTTTTTGATCTCGCCATCAACCACGCGAATGCTCGGAATAGCGCCGCGATACTTGTCGTAATAGGAATCGAAGATCAGCGCGCGAAGTGGCCCAGTCGGGTCACCTTTCGGCGCCGGTACGCGCTTGACGATCTCTTCCAGCAGCGCTGGCACGCCGGTGCCTTCCTTGCCGCTCACGGAGAGCACATCCTCGGGTGCGCAGCCGATCAGATCCACCACTTCTTGCCGCCTACGCTCGGGCTCGGCACCGGGCAAATCGATCTTGTTGAGCACTGGAATGATTTCCAGACCCGCATCCATCGCCAAGAAGAGATTCGACAGCGTCTGCGCCTGGATTCCTTGGCTGGCATCGACCACCAAGATGGCGCCTTCGCAGGCCGCTAGCGATCGGGACACTTCGTAGGTGAAGTCCACGTGGCCGGGCGTGTCGATCAGATTCAGCTCGTAGAGGTCGCCAGCGAGGCTGGTGTACTTCATCCGAACCGCGTTCAGCTTGATCGTGATCCCGCGCTCGCGCTCCAGATCAAGCGTATCCATCACTTGGCTCTTCATCTCGCGCTTCTGCAGCGTCCCGGTCATCTCGATCAGCCGGTCGGCGAGCGTGGATTTTCCGTGATCGATGTGGGCGACAATGCAGAAGTTGCGAATACGGTCGAGCGACGACATGAGGCAGGG
>JANNWU010000198.1:0-30837 GCA_031408755.1 Gemmatimonadaceae bacterium
GAAATCTTCCCGCGAGCAAAAACGCCGACAGCGACAACGCCAAGATCGCGTAGGCGGCTAAATCGTTGTAATTCGCAAATGAAAAATTCCAGCCGTAGCGACCAAACGTGCCAATACCAGATAGGAAATTAAAGTAAGTGCCGCGCGCGGGATACAAGCCGAACATCAACACCCACAGCCCGATCAGCACACCAAGCTGCGAAATTGTTTTGGAACAATTGATCGCCACGAAAAAGATCAGCAGCATCTTCAGATAGTCGATCAGCGCGGGCCCAACTACTCCGCTGTACGGTGATTGCGTTGACGCCAACGCGCTCCACCCCAAAAACGCCATCATGAACAACAATGGCGCCGGAAACGACAGCCCTTTTGGATGCATTAACACGCCGATCACGCCAATAATGATCCCGACCGACGCAATCGGCAGTTTAAAGCTGTGCACGCAAAACAAATAAATCGCCAACCCAAACAGCGGCAGCGTCATCTGCGCGAAACCAACCGGTATGATCGGACCGCTGCTTTGATACACAACGCCCGTCGGCGCGGTCAAACTCCTGCTACGCATGGTGCATCACCAGAAATTGCGTGCGCTCTGCCCGAAAGCCTACAACAAGAACCGGGCAGCACTCCCAAGTGCCGCCCGAGTCCATGCCGTCAAACTGCGCAAGCAAATTCTGACTCAATGCGCGCCCTTCTTGCCAATCATGACAGGCACGGTGCTCAGCATGATCTTCAGATCAAGCCAGAGTGAGCGTTTGCCGATGTACTCAAGATCAAGCGCCACTTTGTTCTTCACATCTTCAACAGAGCTGTCGTACGCCTGATTGATCTGCGCCCAGCCAGTGATGCCAGGCTTCACACGCTGACGTAGATGATAATTCTCGATTTGCGTGCGAAGCGACAGGAAGATGCTCGGACGCTCAGGACGCGGACCAACCACGTTCATCTCGCCACGCACCACGTTCCATAGCTGTGGCAGCTCGTCGATGCGGAACTTGCGCAGAATGCTACCAATACCGGTGATGCGCGGATCGTCCTTCGTCGCCCACACTGCTTCGCCGGAAACTTCAGCATCCACGCGCATCGTCCGAAACTTGTAGATCGTGAACACACGACCGCCCAGATCTTCTTCGCGACGCGTGTTGCTGCGATCGCCACGCATTTCGCGTCGGTCAAGCCCGACACGTGTTTGCGTGTACAACACTGGTCCCGCACTACTGAGCTTGATGAAGAAAGCAATCACGGCGCACACCGGTGCCAAGACGATCAGCCCACCAAGTGCCACAATCACGTTCAGCGCGCGGTGCATCCACTCGGGATGCACAGACGCTTGGTCGTACTCGTCGATCGCACCGCGCGATCGGTGAGGCGTTGGACGCAAATCGCCATCGTCAGGAGACGGCCATCCAGTGGCCGCGCCTCCAAACGCTTCGCGCAATGCTGCAATGCGTCCTGCCATGTGTGTCGCGCTCGGTACCGTAGATCCCACGCCGTCCTCGTTAGTAAGTAACTAAGTCGCGTCTTACAGACGCCGCAGTGAGATGATCGAGACAATCACACCGAGTGCAGCCGACGACGCCCACAAAATGCTGGTGAAATTGCTCTGCTTCTTCTCGTCGATTACGAGTTCATCACCTGCACGGATGTCCGCTTGATCCAACGTCATTCCAGACCGAAAAATCGAGCTCAGACTGTCCTTTGCTATGAGTGTCCCACTTCCGCGCTTAACGGTTGATCGCGCGAGGCGGGACATACTGGTGAGTCCTCCTGCGCTGGAGACGACGTCCGATACCGCCGCGTCACCTCGCACCGTCACGAAACCAGGGCGCGCAACGGCGCCCGTGACTAGGAAACGAACTAACGGTTGTGTGCGTACGATCGGCCGCTGCATGTAGCGCTTGGCTTGTGCAACGAGAGCTGAGTCAGCTTCGGAGCGCAGCACACCGCGGAGATTGAACGCGGGAAATGTCGAAAGCACGATTTCCTGACCGGTGCGCACTGAAACGGTATCACGAAAAGGCTCTTCGCCACCAAAGAGATCCACCACCAACTTGTCGCCAGGATAGAAATCGCCGACTTTCAAACGGTCTCGAATCGCTGCCGCATCCGCTGACTTGCCGCTCTTTTCCATCTCGGTAGCGGCGGAGTCTAAGAAATGTCGAGTCCGGTACGTTGTCTGATCTGAGCTGGATTGCGCGCACAGTGGCGCAGCGACTAACAGCGAGCCGAGAATCAGTGTGAACGATCGGTAGCTCAGACGCGGCAAAATCGACAGGGACAGGGTTTGCATTGTACTCCACTCACTGCACCAGTCGTGCTCACCGGTGTGTGTTGTTGAATTGGTTGTAAAGCGTTGCACAACAGGGAGTTACGATACTTGTCCGGAATCACAATAGGCGATCGAAACGCGAACTGTCGTGCTTGGACCACACTAGAGATGTGCAGCCATCCAACACTTCGCGAGGTAACACCGTACTCACAATGCGCAGACGTTCGCTGGTAGACGTCGCGCCACCAAAAGTCGTAACCATACAAAAGAGCGGAGGCTCATGGGTGTGAACCTTCGCGACAGAAGCTTTCAGTCGAACAGAACTAATCAATGACTAATCGCCTCTGGCGTTACGCACCAGCAGAGTGATCAGAATGCAGCGGTAATGTTGCACGATCGCCGCAGGTTGCCCAGCATCGGACTGAGCATGAAGGTTTGCAAGTCTCGGTCCAGCAAGACGTTACGTCTTTGAGACCGGCCCCGCATGTAAAGTGCAATCGACGACGGTTGCCAGCGCGTTCCCTCGCCTTCCGCCGTCGATTACATGGCCCGCCATCCCAGCACGCACGCTGACTCCGCCCGACCGCCAATTGTGGTGGTGGGCGTCGAGCAGGAGTGGGCGGCGCGCTCGCTGGAAACGGTACTCGGGCCGCACGGCTTCGCCGTTGTGCGCGCGTACTCAGGGCGGCAGACGCTGGACCTCTCCGAAGTCGCGGCACCTGACGCGGTGCTCATCGATTCTCGCTTACCCGATCTGGATGGTGTCGAGGTGTGCCGAATTCTTCGCGATGAACGAAGAATTGGCCCGCACGTCCCAATCGTGATCATGACGTCTGGCGCGGCCCCGCGCGATTTCGTGCGTGAAGCGTATCTCGCCGGCGCGTGGAGTGTCTGGGAGCAGCCGATTGACGGTGAGCTGCTGCTATTGCGGCTGAGCACGTGGGTCAGTGCGAAGCGCGTGGTGGATGACGCTGAGCGTGTGAGCCTCGTTGACATCGAATCGGGTCTCTACACCTACCGTGGGTTAAGTCGCCGGGCCGCCGAGGTCATGGCAGACGCTGCTCGGCGACGCACGCCGGTGACTTGTATTGCATTGAGCGCGATGGTTGCCGCCGCCGATCCTGCGGTCGATGAGCAGCCGGTGTCGCCGCGGTTGGCCATTGATATCGGGAAAATTGTCGCGAGCATGGCGCGCGGCTCAGATGTGGTGGGTCGCATGGGCGCTTCAGAATTTGCGATTGTGGCGCCAATGACAGAACGGAGCGGGGGCGTGGAGCTTGTCGAACGTCTTCGCGACAAGTTGGCAGCGCTTCCGTTGGTCACCGAAGGACGATCGGCACGCGTGTCTTTGCGCGCGGGGCTTGCAACGCTCGACGAATCCGCAATTACAATCAGCGACGGCAACGATCTGCTTCATCGCGCATCGACAGCGTTGCGATTTGCGCAGTCGTCGCGAGCGATTGATGTGCGGGCTTTCGATCAGGTACCTGCGACGTTTGTGTGAATTTTGAGTGCGACACACACAACTGCTTAATGCCGTAGCTGCACTGGGTTTGTCAATTTGACGGACATCACGAAGCATAGGCGGTACGCGAGGTCGCCTTCAGAGAATTCAGGGTCGATAGCACGTGTTATCAGCGCTTACGGCTGCGCAAACAGATTCTCGCGTGCAAGCCACTCGCGAATGGTATTGCAGGCTTCGAGCAGCGAAACGCGAGGCCCCCAGTGCCACATTCGGAGCTCGGCATATGCCACGTCGAGTGCGGCTCTGTCCACCGGATCCGAGAGCGTGAACGCAGCGTTCTGCGCGTTGTAGCTTCGGCGAATTTGATTGTCTTCGCGCATGTGTGCTGCGAGTTCCTGCACCGTCATGTTATCGAGCAGCGGAGGCAACGACGGGATGGCTGCAATGATGTGATGCGCGTCTTCGAAGTGGCGCACGTAGCGCGACGGATCTGACGCCCGTGCATGCTGGTTGCAAATCGCGTCCAACTTGCCGAGTAACGTTGCGACGGGATGTGCACACGACAGCATCTCGGGTCGATTACTGATGTAGCCCATCAGCTGATCTGACGACAGTGAGTCGTGCACCAGTGACGCCACCCGGCGTGGGACGACAGCGTAAATCGTATCGGGGGCAATTTCTAACTGCACGGACTTGTGCAGTGGCACACCGGTCTCCTGAAACTTGGACTCGTATTCCAGATAGTAAATGGCGTTGATGTGCCGCGGCGCATGGCGAGTGTCGTCATGCCGCACGGCGATAATCCCCGGAATGCGTATGAGTTCGCGCGTAAGCCACGCAAAGTATGAGACGCGGTCACCAACATGCGCCGTGTCGGAGGGCGTCCATGATTGCACCGCGGGGGCCGTCATCGTCGGCGGCGGGACCAGGTGTACATCAATGTCTTCGGAGAATCGCTGGATAAGGCCGAAACACTTTGAGAGTGAAGTTCCACCCTTGAAGTCGATACCGAACTGCGTGTGCTGCAGCCACCACAGCACGTGCGTGACCCAGTAATCCTTTTCCACCAATTCCACATCGAGCCCCGCATTTGTTGCCGCGATGCTCAGGAGCTGCGAAAATTCAGAATCATTGTGCAGAAATCCGATCGTCGCGGCAGATCCTAGTTTCGGGTTATGTCGGTGTTGCGTCAAACGGCAGCGTCCGTTGTCTGCGGTGCCGCTTCATGGATGGCACGATTCACTAACGCGATAGTTTCGAGCGTGCCGAATTCGGCCGCCATTCTCGTCAAGAGCGCGGCATCGAATCTTTTGTCTTTGACTGCTGAGCGCAGCGTAGTCGCCAGTGTGTCAACATCAAGCCCAGCCATACGGCGATTTTGGATGAGGTCAATGACGAACCACTCCGCGCTCGGATTTCGCGGGAAGCGTACACGACGAAAGGCAAACCGAAAGGGGCCGATTCTCTGCTCAGACGACAGCTTGCTGTTGTACACCAACGGAGTCGCGAACACGGCGGTCGATCCGAGACCGAGGGCGTTCCACCGACCAGAACCTGTTACGACAAAGGGCGTGTCTTTGAGCACAACGCGCAGCACTTCTTCGCGCTCTGGAGGCACGGGGCCCCACTTGCTGCGCAGCGGAAAATAGTACAGCCCGTGGCGCAGTTTTCGGAGTTTACCCAATGCGACGAGTTGCTCGGCTGCTCGCGTTGGGTTCGAAGTCCAACGTTCGAACTCCGCGGTCCGATAGATTCGGCCTGGCGTCAGTTTCACTGATGTCCTTGTCTGAAATTCACTGTAGATATCATACACATTACGCTGTTAACATTCAAGCGGCGCAGCAGGATCGCCGACGGGCGATCGGGGTGCGAACGACGCTTCAAAAAGGCGTTTAACTGCAGTATTTGTCGTCTGCGCCCTACGCAGCACAGGGTCCAGGCGAAACAAAACGGGGACCAAGCAACTCTGCTCAGTCCCCGCTTTTTTATCTACCGCGCGATTCGCAAGTTACGAAGCTTTGCCGGTATTGAGACGCGGCTTTGTCTTCCGCGGCAGCGGTGCGATCGGCTCATCATCGTCGCCACCGGCGTTCGCTGCGTTGTAGCCTTCCAGATAGTGGTAATACTGGAACACGCCCTTCGGCTCGATGCCGTTGAGCACCGCGCCCAGCGGACGAATGGGGAGGCGATCCATCGTTTCCAATTTCGCGACCGCCATCTTGCGATCTGTCACACCAACACGCAGCACCATCAGCAATCCGCCGGTGAGCGTTGCGAGTGCATACGCGTCGGTACCAGCGCCGAGCGGCGGGCTATCAACGATCACGACATCAAAGCGCGCGCGGAGTTCATCGAGCAGCGACTCCATGGCCGCGGTGGTCACCATTTCTGGCGCCTGACGATGACGCGTGCCGCATGGCACAAGCGAGAGACGCTCGTACGACGTGGGATACACGGTTTCGTCGAGCGTGCCGGTGCCTTGCAGATAATCGACAAGCCCTGGCTTCTGCGGAACACCAAACGCTTGCTGAATTGCGCCTCGACGGGTGTCGCCATCCACCAGCACCGTGCGAAATCCTGCTTCAGCAAACGACAGCGCCAGATTTGACGAGACGAACGATTTCCCTTCGCTCGGCCCGGTGCTCGTAACCGTAAACGAGACGGGTTCGCCGGCGGTGAACTGATGCCGTAACGAAAGTCGTAACGTTCGGAAACTCTCAACTAGCTGCGCCTGCTCTTCCACCGACGGTCGGCCTGGATGCACCAGCGGAATTGCGCCGATGATGTCCAAGCGCAAATCGTTGGCGACTTGCTCCGGGTATCGCACGCGCTTGTCGAGCAGGTCAAGGAGAACCGCGAGTCCAAGTCCGAGCGCGAGTCCAAGTGCAAGTCCGGCCGGAATAATCTGCAGCGCGGTATTGGATGTTGGCTTGAACGGTGCGACGGCAGAGTCCTGCACAAAGACTTCATTTCGCGCAGAGCTTTCCTTCAGTCGCGTCTGTTCGAGGCTCTGACTGAGATAATCGACGGTCTTCGTTTCAAGCTCAACCGCAGATCGCAATTCTTCTTCGCGAATGGTGCGTGCTGGGATGCCACGAATTTCGCTCGCTTGCACTCCAATACGGCGATTGTAGTCTTCTTCTTTGAGCTTCATCGACGCGATCTGCTGACGGATGAGGCCCGGGATTACAGTATTTTCAAGCGACGTGATCCGACCGCGAATCCGCTCCACTTCAGGAGCGGTGTCGGTGTAAAACGCGCTCTTCGCGCGATACTCGGTTCGCACACCGGACAGCTCACTCAACGCAGCCTTAAGCGCATCGCCCCCCGGACCAGCGACAGTTCCGAGACCGATGGCAACACTAGGGTCAACTTCCTTAAGCTTTGTGCCTACCAACAAACTCTGGAGCACTTCACGATCGTTGCGCAGGTTCTGGGCTTCCATACGGAAGCGCGTAAACTGCTCAAGAACCGGATTCTGCGTCTGTTGAATGCCAGGCGCCATTACCGCCTGTTCTGATGGCTGCGTAATGACATCGACGCGGAATTTCTCCAGCGCCTGACGCGACACTTTCAAACGCGATTGCGCATCAGCGTAGGCCTGCTTAACTGCACCAGCGTTTTGCGACAGACCACCGTTGCGCAGCACGCCAGCGTAATTCACGAACAAGCCCATCCACTCATTCAGCGCGAGTTCCGTCTTCGCTGCATCTTCACCGCGCAGCTGCACGTTCATCACGTCTGTATTCTGTGGTGCATCGGCTCGCAGTTTCTTCTGCAAGTTGTTTGAGGCTTCACGCGGTGTAAGCAACGCAAACTCAATTGTCGCTTTTGCCGGCAGAATTTCTTTCGCCGGCTTCCAGCGCAGTCCAGATTCGCGGCCGATCGAATCACCGACGAGCCCTGACTCAATCTCGCGCGAGTCACCGCTACGGCTTAAGCGCAAACGATACTTCTGTTTTTTACTGTCGATCGTCAGTTCGTATGTGCCCGGATTAAAACGCGGTCCGAGCGTGAACTCACGGAAGTACACAGAATCTGCGTCACGCTTCGGCTCCAGATACAATCGCAGCGAACGAGCGACGGAATCCGTAAGAAAGTAGGCGCGGAAGAATTGGAGATACGATTCATTCGAACGCTGACGACCGTTGCCGATGATTTCAGCACTCGGATCACGCAGCGTGATCTTTCCCTGAACGTCGTATTCTGGACGGATATACCGCGTGGCGACGTAGCCAGCGAGTACTCCAAGAATCGTCATCGCCATGACGAGCCACTTGAAGCGACTGATTGCGGCGAGATAGCGCTGATACGCTGGTGGTGCTGATGCTGGCGGGGGCGGGGCGCCCCATTGCTCCATCTGCGGCTGCGGAATAGCTGGCAGCTGCGCAGAAGAGTTGATGGGGGCCAGGCGCGAGCCGGCAGAGAGGGCGTTTAACGGTCGTGTCATGTCGCAGAGGGACGCACAGACGTGTTGCAGCGTCACGATACCGGCAACTCCGGCAACGTGGTGCTACCTAAACCGGATCACCCTCGAAGGCGTGTGATCCGTTAGACGAACAGCCGAGTGCAAGAGCCGGCCCATGCGCAGCGACCGGATCCGTGACAACAACACTCCACATTCGTCCAACCGCAGTATAAGTGCGACACCCTGTCGCGGGAAATACACGATCGTCACGGATCACCTGTGGTTTGTAACCAACGTGTTGCTTGACACGCGCAACACTTCTTCACTAGATACGACTCTACCGCCCGTCCCAAGGATCAGCTTGGGCAGGGTGCGGGCGTGAAGCGCCCGAGTCGGACATTACGGTACAGATGACCTCGCCTGACCAGATTTCTGCCGATCCGTCGGCCGTACGCGATGCAATGGCAGTGGCTCCCGAGGCTCGGGCGACACTGCGACTGCTGATCGTCGACGATGACCGAACCCTGCGTGAAGGGTGCGCCAGCATCCTGCAGAGCGACGGTTACAACGTCACCGTGACGGGTCGAGCGGATGAGGCGCTGGAGATGGTGAAGCGTCGGAAGTTCGACATCGTGCTCTGCGATCTGTACCTCACGCCAGTCTCGGGGATGGATATCCTGAAGGCGACGCTCGAGGCCAATAAAGAGACGATCTTTGTGGTCATGACGGGGAATCCGTCGGTGACGTCGAGCATCGAAGCGCTCCGAGCAGGCGCATGGGACTACCTGCCGAAGCCGTTCTCGGCCAGCCATTTACAGATTTTGGTTGGTCGCGCCTCTCACGCGGTGTTGGTGGCTCGCGAGACGCGCGCTGCCAGGGCAGAAGGCAACGGCGCCGGCATCGGCAGCGGCGCGAGCTTTCAGAATGCGCACACTGGCGACAAAATCACGCTTCTCGGTCAGTCGCCAGCTTTCAGGAAGGCGCTTGATTTGTCACGGAAGGTGGCCGGTACCGACGCCTCCGTTCTCATCAGCGGCGAGAGCGGCACCGGAAAAGAGCTGATCGCGCAATTTATTCACAGCCACAGTCGGCGCGCCGGCCGGAAGTTGGTGGCAGTGAACTGCGCCGCCTTGCCCGAACAGCTGTTGGAAAGCGAAATGTTTGGGCACAAGAAGGGTGCGTTCACCGGCGCGGATCGCGATAAGGCGGGACTGCTGGAAGTGGCGAATGGCGGCACGTTGTTTCTGGATGAGCTCACCGAGATGTCGATGCCGCTGCAAGCGAAGCTGCTTCGCGTGCTCCAGGACGGTGTCGTTCGCCGAGTGGGCAGCGAAACGCAGGACGCTGTGGTGGACGTGCGGTTTATCAGCGCGATGAATCGCGATCCGTTGGAAGCGGTGGCGCAGGGACGCTTGCGCGAGGATTTGTATTACCGCCTTCGCGTTGTGCCCATCAAGCTGCCACCGCTTCGCCAGCGCCCCGATGACATCAGCGTGCTGGCGTTGCACTTCTTGCAACATTTCTGGGATCGCCACCGCCAACCCGGTGAGCCGGCGCCGACCTTCAGTGAGGATGCGCAAGACTTTTTGCGCACTCGCCCATGGCGTGGCAATGTGCGCGAACTGCAGAACATGATCGAGCATACGGCGGTAGTTGCTGATCCGGGCCAGACGCTGTCTGCTGCGGATTTCCCGGTGTATGACGACGCGCCAGAAGGTGGCCGCGGTGCCGCTGATGCGACGACGTTTGCGGGCAGTTACATGAACGATGCGTATCACACCGCGAAGGACAAACTGGTCGCGCAGTTTGAAAAGGAATACTTGACACGATTGGTCTCACGCGCTGGCGGTAACATGTCGCGGGCGGCACGTCTCGCAGGTATTGATCGCACGACGCTGTATCGCTTGATGGAGAAGCATGAACTTCGTCGCGACGAGTATTCGGGCACCCTCGCGTGAGCGTACCGCACACTCGGCCGGCGCTGCGCGTTGAAAATGGCGCGGCGGTGGTCGACAACGGCGCGCAGTGGCGCGTTGCATTGTCGCAGGCCGCAGATGTGGCGGCCGCGGACCTGTCGTCGGCACGAGATGGTGGTTGGCCGGTAGGCGAACTTCGCGCTGGTGCATCGCTGCTTTGCGCCGCTGCTGAGCAGTTGTTGCACGGAGCTGCGGAATCCAGTCGCATCGCATTTCCGCCCGCGCTTCCCGCGGAACGTCTGCTTGCCGGCATGCGACGTTCGCTACTGACGCAGTCGCGCACGGGCACCCTTGGCGCCGCTGTCACGCTGCAACTTGTTGATGCGCTTGAGTCACTCTGTGCCACGCTTGATGATGACGCCGCACAGCGTTTCTCGTCGCGACTTGGTGGACTGGGTGGGCTTGAGCTGATTGTAGATGTTGCGCACGACATGCGATCACCGCTGGGTTCAATTCTGTTTTTGGCTGAGCAGATTCGGCGCGGACACAGCGGTGGTGTGACGCCGGTGCAGGAGCGCCAGCTTGGACTGATCTACGGCGCAGCGCTTGGGCTGAGCACCATGGCCAGCGATGTGATTGATCTGGCACGCGGCGGCGACAAGCTGGTGCAGCAGCAACCGCTGCCATTCGCAATGTCGAGTATTTTTCAGCAGGTGCATGACATTGTGCGGCCAACTGCTGAGGAGCGCGGATTGGCGTTGCGCTTTGAGACGTCTGTGTCAGACGCGCGCGTTGGACACGCACAGGCCATTCAGCGCGTGTTGCTGAACTTGGTGACGAACGCGGTGAAGTTCACATCGGTCGGTGAGGTTGTGGTGATCGCGAAAGCGCTGACCCCAACTCGCATTCGATTTGAAGTGCGCGATACGGGGCGCGGAATTCCGGAAGCGGTGCTGGGTACGCTGTTTGATGCGTTCCGCAGACGGCTGAAGCCGGGTGAGTACGTATTCTCCAGTGCCGGGCTAGGACTCTCAATTTGCCAGAATTTAGTGCGTGCAATGGGCAGTGAATTGCTGGTTGAGAGTAAGCTTGACGCTGGCAGCGTGTTCCAGTTTGAATTGGATCTTCCGCGCCAGTTGCCTTTCTAGTACGACGGTGCGAGCGTGACGTATGACGCCCGCAAAAAAGAAGGCTCCGAGCAGCAAGAGATCGCCGGTGAAGAAGGCGACGGCGGTGAAGACGACGACCGCGGTGAAGAAGATGTTGCCGATTCAACGCGCTGTGAGAAAGCTCGGGGCGGGCAAACTTGCCTCGTCGAAAGCCGGCGCGGTGAAACTTGCCTCGTCGAAACCCGCCTCGTCGAAACCCGCGCCGCCAAAATCTCTGCCGCCGTCGTCGATGACAACCGACCGGCACTGGCTGATGAAATGCGAGCCAGAGGTGTTTTCAATCGATGATCTGTTCGCGGCGAAGAATCAGACGACGCTCTGGGATGGTGTGCGCAATTTTACCGCACGGAATTACATGCGTGACGGGATGCGTGTGGGCGATCAGATTTTTTTCTACCACTCAAATGCCGAGCCGAGTGGTGTGGCGGGCGTCGCAGAAATTGTGAAGGCCGCGTACGCAGATCCGACGGCGTTTGATGCCAAGGACTCGCACTACGATGCCGCCAGTGATCCATCGGCGCCAACCTGGTTTGCGGTTGACGTGCGCGCGGTGGAGAAATTTTCGAGAGTGGTGACAATCGCTGACTTAAAAGCGAATAGCGCGCTCGATGGTCTTGAAACCATCAAGCGCGGCAGTCGGCTGAGTGTTCATCCCGTGAGCGAGGCGCACTTTGCGCAGATCGTCAAAATGGGTCGCGCAGGGTAAACACCTGCACGAACAGTTCAGTTATCGCGCTGGAAAACGTACTCGACGCAGCCGACAGATCCGTATTGCGTGTTCAGATTGATCAGCGAGAATCCATCCTTCTGAATTGGGAGGATAATCGCTTCTGGCTTGGCCGCTTCAAACGGATATCCGCCTAGCCAATCGTGCCAGTCGTGCCAGATGGACATTCCACGATTCTTTTTGTACGTAGCCATACTGTGCCACGGTGCGCGGAATCGTATAAGGTCTGAGGTGGCGCTGCGCACGGTCCAGTATGGCACAAAAACGGCAGACACAGCGAATTTGCCGAGCAAGCCTGAGCAATAGGTGCGCTTGATGCTGGTCCAACGCTCCGACCAGACGCCCTGATCGTTGTAGATCGCAATGAAAAACAATCCGTTTGGCTTCACCAACGGCATCACGTTGTGGATCGCGTTCCACATCTGTCCAGTGTGATGCAGCACGCCCCACGAATACACGACGTCGTACGAACCGAGTGTCGCGAGAAAAACGTTGTCGAGCGCCGAGCCGTGCATGATGCGCCAGTTGGTGGCTTCGGCGGCGTACCGTGTACGCAGTTCAAGCGTGCATCCGACCGAGGACGGGTCATAGTCAAACGACGTGACGTCCGCGCCCAAGCGGTGCGCGGCAAGGCTGAACAATCCGCTTCCGGATCCGATGTCGATGAACCGCCTTCCCGCCAGCGTTGTCACGCCGAGCATCTGCTTGAGCGATGCGACGGCCTCCATGATGCGCGTATCGTCAATCGTACGCAGGAAGTCGCGCCAGTTCTCGCCGAACGTGAAGCGCGCGCCCGACTTTAATTCGGCAGCGTGTTGCGAGGCGACAGCGGTGTCGAGCGAGGAGTTGGTCATGGGCGGGCTTTGTAATCAAGAGACTTCGTACTTCTTACGCAGTCGCCGGCGCTGTCTTCGCGCTAGCTGCTTTGCGCCGTGCGAGCCAGCGGTCGCGCAGTACCAAGCCCGGGTGTTCAATGAGCACGAACGTCACCGCAGCCGTGGCCGCAGATGCCAAAACGGTAAGGATCAGGCCGATGAGGAATGCTAGCGTTGAACTAGCTCCCAACCAAGAAGTGACCATCGCAATGATGGTATCGGATGGCTCACGTAAAATCAGGTGGTTCAGATACATGCCAAACGAAAGGCGTGCGATTGGATACCAGATCCGCCACCGAAGCGGAGCGGAAAGTATGGACCGATCAGCCAGCGCCACGCACAATGCGGCGCCAAAGACACAGGCCAGTGCCAAGTACGCAAAGACTTCTCTGTTGGCTGTGCGTAACGCGGCACCAACCACCGCCAACGCAAATGCGGCGGCAATTACGCGCGGTGCTGCGGCACCCACGGCGGCCGGAGCGAGCCACGGCTTGCGTCGGATGGAAATCCACGCGATCAGCAGACCAACCAGCAGCGCCTCGCAGTGCAGGTGAAACGCTGAGTACATCATGTTGCTCAGCAGCTTTGGTTCAATGCCTTGCGCCGACAGACTCGCAAATGTGAACGCCCTGCTGATTGGCACAGCGGCCAGTAGCACAACGACAGAAGCCGGCCACCACCGCTGCGGTATGAACCGACGACAGGTGTGCATCAACAACGGCACCAGCAGGTAAAACTGTTCTTCGGTAGAGAGCGACCAGCTACGCGCGTACCGCGTCATGTAATAGTTGCTGAGCATCACCCAGTCGGGCCACTGCGGCGCGTGGATACTGGGGAGCACCATCAACAGCACCATTGTCACGTAATACAGTGGCCAAATTCGCAGCCCTCGGCGCAGAATAAATTGTGAGACGCTGATTGTTCCGGTGCGATACAACTCATTCCAGAGTTGTTTCCCGATCAGGAAACCGCTCAGCACGAAGAACAGATCGACGCCCGTCCATCCCCAGTAAAACATGGGAAGTTTTTCAATTCCTGGTGACGGCAGCTTCGCGATTGTCACCCACTCGTAGACCCAGTGGTCGCAGATGACGAGCAAAACTGCCATCGCCCGCAGTCCGTCCAGTGCGGGAAGCTGCGCTGCCGGCCGATGACGCAGTTCGTGCAACGCATTTCGAGGCCACGAGAGCGTAGAGCTCGTGCCATGTGATTCCGTCATCGCGTGCGGGCCTACGCTGAACGTGACGCTGAGACGGGCACTGCTTCGGCGCGCAAAAATGCTTGCAGCGACAACACCGCCCATAACCGATCACCGTGATTCGCTAAGCCACCCTGATGTTGCGACCAGAGCCGCCGCACGCGCGTAACGTCGAGCACACCGGTGGCGAGCAGTGCAGCGGGCGAGAGCAGTTCCTCAGCCCACGGGCGCAGCGGACCGCGCAGCCAACTCGCAAGCGGGACGGCGAACCCGCGCTTTGGTCGGTCGATTAACTCGCGCGGTACATAGCGATACAGAAGATGGCGCAGCGGTTGTTTGCCAACGTTGTCAACCACTTTATCGGCATACTTCACGCGCCACGCGAACTCAAACACGCGATGATCCAACAACGGTGCGCGTGTTTCTAAGCTGAATGCCATTGCCGCACGATCCACTTTCACCAGAATGTCATCAGGCATGTAGCTGATTGCATCAAAGAGCATTCGTGATTCAAACGGACGCTCATCACCAAGCCACGGTCCCTGCAACTTGCCGAGTCCACCCTCGGCGCGGTGCTCGGCGCGGAGCAGATCAGCTGGTGTCACGCTCTGTGCGAGCGCGGACAAGTACGTGGCCTGTTCGCCGGGTGATTGCAGCATCGCTCCCAATCGCGTCAACGCATTTGCTGGCCGGTCACCAATACTGCGGTCGCCATTGGTGATGGCACGCGCAAGAAAGTCAGGCGGCGGATCGGGGATACTGCGCAACAGACTTCCCACCATGCTGCGCACAACTGCAGGCGTTCCGCGCGCCAGTCGATCTGATGTGCCGCGACCGCGATGCCAACTATAGCCGCCAAACAATTCATCGCCGCCATCGCCGGAGAGCGCGACCGTCACATGCTGGCGCGTCATCCGCGAAACAAGTAGCGTGGGCAACTGCGACGAGTCGGCCATCGGCTCATCGTACAGTTCAGGCAGACGCGTCACAAATTCCAACGCATCGTCGCCCTGCACCATCAGCTCCGTGTGATCGGTGCCAAGATGTTCTGCAACCTGCTTCGCGAAACCGGCTTCATTGAACTTCGGATCGTCGAATCCGATCGTAAAAGTGCGCACCGGTCGCGACGCTTGCGCTTGCATGAGCGAGACGATCAGCGACGAGTCGATGCCGCCAGACAGGAAGGCGCCGAGCGGAACATCGGCGACCATTTCGTCGCGGACAATTGGGCGGAGCGTCGCATCAAGCGCGGTCGCGATATCGTCTGCGCTACCGTCGATTGGATTGGCGATACCCACGCGAGCTGCCGCTTCTGCCGACCAATACACCACCTCGCGCGGCGGCTGTTCGGCGCGGAGTTGAATCATGGTGCCGGGACGAACTTTGTTGATGCCGCGGTAGATTGAGCGCGGAGCTTGGATATATCCGTGGCGCAAAAACTGTGTCACGGCAGCGATGTCGATCTCGGCCTGCCACCCAGCGAATGCGCGCAGTGCTTTCAGTTCGGAGCCGAACAACCACGTGCCGCGAACCTGTCCAAAGAACAACGGCTTCTCGCCGAGCCGATCACGCACGAGCCAGAGTGAGCGATCTTCGCGGTCCCAAATTGCGAGAGCGAACATGCCGGCAAACTTGGGGATCGTGGCCTCGATGCCCCAGCGATCAAAGGCGGCGAGTAAAACTTCTGTGTCGCTATGGCCTTTGAACTGATACCCACGGCCAGCGAGCTCATCACGAATCGGCGCGTAGTTGTACGCCTCACCATTGAAAACCGTGACGTATCTGCCGCTTGCCGAACTCATCGGCTGGGCACCGAGCGGTGAGAGGTCGATGATCGAGAGCCGACGGTGTCCGAGTGCGATGCGCGCGTCATGATCGCACCACGCGCCATCGGCGTCTGGGCCACGATGTGCGATCGCGTCGGTCATCGCTTTGACGGACGACTCAGGCGAACCCGACGTTGGCGTACCAAAAAAACCTGCAATCCCGCACATATCGATCGGCGTCCTGGGTGGTGGCAGCGACCGTTGTCGGTCGAACAGTCGGGCTTGTTTCACGCGTGAACGAGAAGCCCTCTGCTGCCCCCCGTCGCAAAAGACGGATGAGGCGTGCTGGTCGTCACGCGTAGTCTGTGACAAGATGCCCGAATCCGACCGCTACGACAATCACGCATCGCGACGGCCCACGGTGTGCGATACATCAGTATGCGGCGCTGCTAAGTTCGGAATAGGTAGCGGCCGCATCGCGGGCTACCGCCGCTGGCTGCGCGGATGCGCAACGAGCGGATCGTGACCGTGCATGCGCCGAGCTGGTTTAGGCGCGCAACTCTTAGGAGACCGCAGGATGAGCGAAACGACGGCCGGTGGCATACTTGAGCTTCGCGATAGCCGCACCGGCACTGCGTACAGCGCGCCGATTACGACGGATGGCCCCGAAGGTGACACGTATGTGCGCGCGGGTGATCTGAAGCAGGTGCGGAAAGAGTCAGGTGAGTTTGGCCTGATGAGCTATGACCCAGCCTTCATGAATACGGCGAGTTGTAAGAGTGCAATCACCTTCATTGATGGTGAGAAGGGCATTCTGCGATATCGCGGTTATCCAATTGAACAGTTGGCGGAGAAGGCCACGTTCCTGGAAGTTGCGTATCTGTTGCGTCACGGAGAGCTGCCCACGCAGCCACAGTACGACACGTGGGTACACGACATCACGTTTCATACGTACGTACACGAAAATATTCGGAAGTTTTTGGAAGGTTTTCGATACGATGCGCACCCAATGTCGATGCTTTGCTCGTCGGTGGCGGCGCTCTCGAGTTTTTATCCGAATGCGCACAATATTTTTGATCCGAAAGAACGCTACATCTCGGTAATCCGATTGCTGGCAAAGTTGCCAACACTGGCAGCGTTTGCGTATCGCCATGTAAAGGGGCTTCCGATCATCTATCCGGACAACCAGCTCAACTACGGCGAGAACTTTTTATCGATGGTGGCTCGCATGAGTGAGCCAAAGTACGAAGCGAACCCCGTGTTTAGCCGCGCGCTCGAGGTATTGTTCATTCTGCACGCTGATCATGAGCAGAACTGCTCCACCAACGCAGTGCGTGCGGTGGGTTCAAGCCACGTGGATCCGTTCAGCGCGGTGTCAGCGGGAATTGCTGCACTGTTTGGTCCGTTGCATGGTGGTGCCAACGAGCAGGTGTTGCGCATGATCAAGGAAATTGAGCACGTCAAGAACGTTCCGGCTTTTATTGAATCTGTGAAGAGCGGTAAAGGTCAGAAGTTGATGGGCTTTGGGCATCGTGTTTACAAGAACTACGATCCGCGCGCTCGCATTGTGAAAAAACTTGCAGATCAGGTCTTTGCGCAGATCGGAATTGACAAGGACTTGGAGATCGCGCTTGAGCTTGAGCGCATTGCATTATCGGACGACTATTTCATTAGTCGCAAGCTGTACCCGAACGTCGATTTCTATACGGGTTTGATCTATCGCTCAATGGCGTTCCCGACCGATTTCTTCACGGTGTTGTTCGCGGTTGCGCGGACCGCGGGTTGGCTGGCGCAGTGGGAAGAGATGCTTGATGACAAAGAGCAGAAGATTGCACGTCCTCGTCAGATCTACACCGGCTACGGCGAGCGTGCGTACGTCGATCCGCTGCTAAACAAGTTTCCACGAACAGCCAAGGACGTTCTGCGCAAATGAGCCTCGTGCCCGGAGTTTCTGTGCCACCGGCCACAACGCCGCGACGAGTTGCGGCTCGGGAAAATCCGGGTGTGTACACGGAGCTGCGTACGATGGTGAACGATATGTGGCGCTCGCGTGAGTTGTTGTATCAGCTCACGCGGCGCGACATCACGATCCGCTACAAACAGGCGGTGATGGGATTTGGGTGGGCGCTTTTTATGCCGTTGATGATCGTGTTCAGCGGTCTCGTTGTGCAGCTGGCACTCGCAAATTTCTCTGGTCGCACGCTGTCCACGACCGGCTTGGGTGGCATGGCGGTCAAGGCCGTTCCGTGGGCGTTCTTCGTTGGTGCGATTGGGTTTGCGACCAACAGCCTCGTTGCGAATATGAGCTTGGTGACCAAGGTCGCGTTTCCGCGCGCGGTGCTGCCAGTCTCCTCAGTCGGCGCGCAGCTTTTTGATTCCGGTATCGCGTTGGTGGCATTGATCATTGTGCTGCCAATTGTTGGGGCGGTTCAGGGGTCGTTCGCGTTACTGTGGGTGCCGGTCATGCTGCTGCTTCTGGTTGCATTCACGGTGGCGTGTGCGCTCTTTCTGAGCTGCGCCAATCTGTTCTTCCGTGATGTGAAATACATCGTGCAAGTGTTGCTCACCTTCGGCATTTTCTTTACGCCGGTGTTCTTTGAGCCTGCGATGTTTGGGAGTCGTGGCGCGGCGATTGCAATGCTCAATCCGATGTCTCCAATTCTTGAAGGGTTGCGCCTGTCGGTCACGCTTGGGCACAACCTGCTGGAGCCGCTCAGCACGACGCTGGCCAGTGGCGTCGTTGTCACCGTCTGGTCGCCGCTGTTCTTGCTTTATGCGTGCATTGTTCCGCTGATCGGTTTGCCAGCCGCCGCGCTCCTCTTCCATCGCTCTCAGTATGCATTCGCCGAGTACATCTAAGGTCTATGTCAGCTGACGCAGGAATTGTTTTTGATGGCGTCTGGAAGAAATTCCATCGCGGTGAACGGCACGACAGCCTGCGTGATCTTATTCCGTCGGTGGTGCGCAGGCTGACGCAGCGCAAGAAGCCGCAGGACGAGCTTGAGAGCGGTGACTTTTGGGTCGTGAAGGATGTTTCATTTACCGTGCAGCCCGGCGAATGCTTAGGCATTATCGGTGGCAACGGCGCCGGCAAAAGCACCACGCTCAAGCTGCTGACCGGAATTCTGCGGCCAACGCGTGGCAACATCGCCGTGACGGGGCGCGTGGGTTCGCTGATTGAAGTATCGGCCGGATTTCATCCCGACCTTACCGGTCGCGAGAATGTGTTCCTGCAGGGCGCGATCATGGGCATGAGTCACGCGCTCATTCGCCAACGCTTCGATGAGATCGTGGCATTTGCGGGCGTCGAGGAATTCATCGATATGGCGGTCAAACGCTATTCGAGCGGCATGAACGCGCGACTCGGCTTTTCAATCGCCGCGCATCTCGATCCAGATGTACTGATCATTGATGAGGTGCTGGCGGTTGGAGATTTGATGTTTCAACAGCGTGCGTTTGGGCGTGTCATGGAGATGACGCGAAGCGGTATTCCTGTCGTTATCGTTTCGCATCAACTCGATCGCGTGCTGCAAATGTGCACGTCGGCGATTTTGCTGCGTCGAGGCGAAGTGGTGAGCGTGGGGAACCCACGCGACGTGATTGCGGAGTACTTCGTGGGCAACACCGCAGCGAACGATGGTGAGGCGCTCGAAGCCGATGCACCATACGAGATCACGCACGCTACGATCGCTGCGCCGCAGATTGGTTCTGGCGAGTTTCTGGACGTTACCGTCACCTGTCGACGAATTCCTGATCGGCCAGTGCACGGCGATGAGAGCCTTGGTGTCTCGATTGTTTCGCTGGCTGGTGCGGCCAACGTCGCGGCGTTTGGCACGCGTAACGTTCCAATTGCGCTACCAACTGACGGCACGTTTACGCTGCTCCTCCGCTTGCAAGCAAACGTTGCGCCCGGACCGTACAGTATTGATACGTGGGTCTGGTCGACGAACGATGCCACCTATCGTGGCCCGCGGTTGCCCATCGAAGTCACGCCGACCAGCATTTTCGACGGGAGCGTGCAATTCAATCCATCGATGCGCTTGGTGCCGGGCCATGTCGATGCGAGCAGCACGGTTGTTGCAATTGTTTCTGATCGGTCCCAAAAAGCGAGTTAACGGCACGTGACGACAGTTACTGAACGACGTGGTATTGTGTTGGCCGGAGGCTCCGGCACGCGTTTATACCCGATCACGCAGGCGGTGAGCAAACAGTTGCTGCCTGTGTACGACAAGCCGATGGTGTACTACCCGCTGACAACGCTGATGCTCGCGCAGGTGCAGAATGTGCTGCTGATAACCACGCCGCATGAGCAAGCGCTGTTTCAGCGACTGCTTGGCGACGGATCGCAGTGGGGAATGAACATCGAGTACGCAGTGCAACCGTCGCCAGATGGATTGGCGCAGGCGTTCATCATTGGGCGCGATTTCATCGGCGGCCGGTCAAGCAGTTTGGTGCTTGGTGATAACATTTTTTACGGTCACGATCTCTCGCATGCGCTGCAGCGAGCTGACGGACGCACCAATGGCGCGACGGTGTTTGGGTATCGTGTAAGCGACCCCACAGCGGACGGCGTGGTGGAGTTCGACGCCGGCGGTCGCGCGAGTGGTATTGAAGAGAAGCCCACACCTCAGCGTTCGAATTATGCGGTAACTGGCTTGTATTTTTACGATCACCGTGTGTGCGACATTGCGGCGCAGATCAAGCCATCACCTCGTGGCGAGCTGGAAATCACCGATGTCAATCGTGCCTATTTGGATCTCGGACTGTTGAACGTTGAGATGCTTGGACGCGGTACCGCATGGCTCGACACTGGGTCACACACGTCGCTATTGCAAGCGGGCCAGTTCATTGAAACAATTGAAGAACGGCAGGGGCTGAAGGTTGCGTGCCCGGAAGAGATTGCGTGGCGACTTGGCTGGATTGATGACGCGCAAGTTGAGCGTCTCGCTGCGCCGTTGTCGAAAACTGGATACGGTCGCTACTTGAAAGCGATGCTGATCGAGGACCGACAGGGATGAAGGTTACCCGTCTCGCGATTCCTGACGTGTGCGTGATTGAACCACAAGTATTCGGCGATGCGCGAGGTTTTTTTCTTGCGAGCTGGCAGGATGATCTGTTTCGCGAGCAGGTTGCTGATGTAACATTTGTGCAGGACAATCAAAGCCGTTCCAAGCGCGGCACACTGCGTGGGCTGCACTTTCAGCTGCAGCACACGCAGGGCAAGCTTGTGCGCTGCACCGTTGGTCGATTGTGGGATGTTGTGGTGGATGTGCGGCGTTCGTCACCAACGTTTGGTCAGTGGGTTAGTGCCGAATTGTCCGAGACCAACCATCACATGCTATGGGTACCGCCAGGATTCGCGCACGGTTTTTTGGTGCTGTCGGAGTCTGCTGATCTGCATTACAAGGTGACTGATCGCTATCACCCCGCGAGCGAGCACACGCTGCAGTGGAATGACGGGGCGGTTGGCATTCAGTGGCCACTCGAGCCCGATGTTGCGCCATTGCTCTCGGCGAAAGATGCCGCAGGAACACTCTTGTCCGCATTGGAGACTTGCCCATGATGGGACCTGTGCTGATCACGGGCGCGGCGGGACAACTGGGCTACGAGCTGCAGCGAACAGTGCCCGCCGGTGTGACCGTGTTGGCGGTCGACATCGCGCAGATGGATCTGACAAATTCGACGGCGGTTACGGCATTCATTGCGACGCATCGGCCCTCAGTCGTGATTAACGGCGCGGCGTACACGGCTGTCGATCGTGCGGAAGAGCAGCCGACGATTGCGCATGCCGTCAATGTCGATGCCGCAGCATCACTTGCGACGGCTGCGAAGCAACACGACGCGCGCATGATTCAGATTTCGACGGATTTTGTGTTCGGCCCGTCCACCGGAGTGCCGAGGCGCATTGACGACACACCAGCGCCGCAGTCAGTGTACGGTCAGACCAAGCTCGATGGCGAACGTGCGGTTCTCGACACGCTTGGGCGCCGCGCACTCGTCATTCGGACGGCGTGGTTGTATTCAGCACATGGCGCAAACTTCGTCAAAACAATGCTGCGATTAATGGCAGAGCGTGACGAGTTGCGCATTATCGCCGATCAAATTGGCACGCCAACGTGGGCGAACTCACTGGCACGAACGATCTGGGCTGCCGTGGCGGCGCCGCACGTTTCAGGCGTGCTGCATTGGACCGATGCGGGTGTTGCATCGTGGTACGACTTTGCCGTCGCCATTCAGGAAGAGGGTATCGCACGGAAGCAGCTCACACGTGCGATTCCGGTACACGCGATTAGTTCAGCTGAATTTCCCACACCGGCAAAGCGTCCTGCATACAGTGTGCTCGATAAGAGTGACACGGTGCGCGCTCTGGAAGTTGTTCCGACTCATTGGAGGGTGAACCTCCGCCACATGCTTGATGAACTTGCCCATGCGTAGACTATTGGTCACCGGCGGCGCTGGTTTTATCGGCGCGAATTTTGTGCACTACTGGTTGCAATCACACACCGATACACACGTTGTCGTGCTTGATGCGCTTACATATGCGGGCAATCTGGCGAGTCTTGCCGATGTGTTGGACGATCCGCGAGTCGTGTTTGTGCAGGGTGATATCACAACCTCAGGGCTCGCCGCGTCATTGCTACGCGAACATCAGCTCAACACAATCGCGCACTTCGCGGCTGAGTCGCACGTGGATCGCTCAATCCTTGGGCCAGATGCGTTTGTGACAACCAACGTGATCGGTACGCACGAACTGTTGAAAGCAGCGCGGCAAGTATGGTTGGTGGAGCAGGCTGTTGCCGGTCCACACCGCTTTCATCACGTGTCAACTGACGAAGTGTATGGCTCGCTCAGTCACGACGATCCCGCGTTCACCGAGTTCACGCCGTATGCGCCGAATTCTCCGTATTCAGCGACAAAGGCGGCGTCAGATCATTTGGTCCGGGCCTATTTCCATACGTACGGGCTGCCCGTCACCACAAGTAACTGCTCAAACAATTACGGGCCGTATCATTTTCCTGAGAAGCTGATACCGCTCCTGATTGTGAACATTCTCGCGGGGAAGGCGCTGCCGGTGTACGGCGACGGGAAAAATGTGCGGGATTGGTTGTATGTGCAGGATCACGCACGCGCGATTGCTGCAGTGATCGAGCGCGGCAGAGATGGCGAGGTGTACAACGTTGGCGGCAAGAATGAATGGGCCAACATCGACATTGTGCGTCTGGTGTGTGCGCTGATTGACGAGATCATTCGAGCGGACGGTTCGCTCAAGGAACGCTTCCCGGCATGCTTGGCGTCGCAAGGTCGTTCGTCTGACGAATTAATCACCTTCGTCACCGATCGCCCCGGTCACGACCGACGATACGCGATTGATCCAACCAAAATTGAAAGCGAACTGAGCTTTATTCCTGAAGAGTCGTTCGAGTCAGGAATTCGACGAACTGTGCTGTGGTTTTTGCGCAACGAGTCGTGGTGGCGCGGCGTGATGGACGGCAGTTATCGGGACTGGATTTCGACCAATTACGCCGGCCCGGCTGCGGCCGTGTAGCGACCTCTTTGGCCGCGGCCCGGACTGTGCGGATATAGCCGTCGGAACCCTGCGACGGAGTGAACTGCGTGCAAGACGTTGTACTTGAGGAATTACCGGTCTCATCTAGTGAAGGGACTGGTGGATTCCTTGCCCAAGCACCGAATCCGTATCGGTATGACGGCAACCACGACATGCATCCGCTTGAAGTCAGCGGCATCATTACGAGTTTGGTGCCTCGCGGCGCGCGCGTGCTTGACGTTGGTTGCGGCACTGGCGCGCTGTCGACACTCGTGCGCGATGTACGCGACGCGGAGGTCACTGGCATTGAGCCGGATCCAATCCGTGCTGCGAGGGCTCGTGAGCGCGGGATACACGCAGTCACCGGTGTGCTCACTGAATCACTGCACGAAACACTCGGCCTGTTTGACGTCGCGATTTATGCGGACGTCCTTGAGCATCTTCTCGATCCGTTATCCGAATTGGTGAAGGTTGGCCCTTTTCTGAAGCCAACTGGAATTGTTGTCATCTCCGTGCCAAACGTGGCGCATTGGTCGGTTCGATTGGAGTTGCTTCGCGGGCGTTTCCGGTATGCAGAAGTTGGCATCATGGACGCCACGCACGTCCGCTGGTTCACCGAAGAAACGGTGCGCCAACTGTTGGATCAGGCTGGCATTGAGTTGCTCAGCATTCAGCGCACGGCGGGCACCACGTTGCCCTGTTATTTCACGTCGTTCACGAAGTTCTTCCCCACTCGCATGCGCGATGCAATGATCCGTCCGTTGTCGCGCATCTTCCCTCGACTGTTCGGCGGACAACACGTCGTCGCAGGTCGATTCCGTTTGCACGAAGGTTAGCGCATGACCGATGTTGTCTCGATCCGCGCCGCCGACGGCACGGATGCGTCACCGTTCGCTCGTCCGCGATTGGTAGCGTTTTATCTACCGCAGTTTCACCCGACGCCAGAGAACGATGCCTGGTGGGGTCGCGGATTCACGGAATGGACGAATGTAACGCGCGCTCGTCCGCTCTTTCGCGGCCACACACAGCCTCGGCGCCCAGCCGATCTCGGATACTACGATCTGCGATTGCCCGACACGCGCGCAGCGCAAGCAGCGATGGCGCAAGCCTTTGGGATCGAAGCATTTTGCTACTATCACTATTGGTTTCATGGCAAGCGTTTGCTCAATCGTCCGTTTGACTCGGTGCTAGACAGCGGCGAACCCAACTTTCCATTCTGCCTCTGTTGGGCGAATGAGCCGTGGGGTCGTTCTTGGACAGGGAACGATCGCGAAGTGCTCATGCCGCAGCAGTACTCGCCGCAGGATGATGCAGAGCACGCGCGGTACTTAGCCAACGCCTTCGCCGATCCTCGATATCTCCGCACGGCTGGACGTCCGGTTTTTCTGATCTATCGTCCATCGCACATTACGTCAGCGGCTGCGACCATCGATGCAATTCGCGATGGCTCCCTGCGCGAAGGATTGCCCAATCCCTACATCGTCTTGTGCGACGGGCATGAGGCGGGTGCCGATCTGCGTGCTCGCTACGGCGCCGACATGACACTCCGATACGAACCGCAACTGTCTGTGTTGCCGGGCGGCCTAACGCCGTTACCTGCATGGCGTCGCACGCTTGCAAATGTGAAGTACGCGAGTGAAATGTCGTCGCACTTGCGGCTGTACGACTACGCTCGTGCACGTTCGATGATGCGCGATATCGCATCGCAAAGTGCTGCAATTCGAACTGTCCTTGTGCGCTGGGATAACTCGCCACGTCGCGGTGATCGCGGCATCGTGATGACTGGCGCCACGCCGTCGGCGTTTGGTATGGAACTGCGCAACGAACTCCGTCGCGACGATTGGAATAGCTCCGGCACTGACTTGCTCTTTCTCAACGCGTGGAATGAGTGGGCCGAGGGTAACTACTTAGAGCCGGACGAAGAGCACGGGTACGCCTACCTTGAAGAGATTCGCGCGGTTTTGGCCGATCATGATGTAACGCGTATGATGCGTGCGCACGTGGAGGCCAGCGTATGACGAGCGTGACGGAATCATCGACCACGATCACGGGCGAGACAGCGGCTGTTGTTTCGCCTTTGCGCGCATTGGCAATTTATCTGCCGCAGTATCATCCTGTGGCCGAGAACGACGAGTGGTGGGGGCCAGGTTTTACGGAGTGGACAAACGTTACGCGCGCGCGTCCGCAATTTCCGGGACACTATCAGCCGCATGTACCAGCAGACATGGGTTTCTACGATCTTCGCGTACCTGAAGTGCGTTTTGCACAAGCGGAAATGGCGAAGAAGTACGGCATTCATGGTTTCTGCTATTACCACTACTGGTTTTCTGGCCGACGCATTCTTGAGCGTCCATTTACAGAAGTGCTGAACAGTGGCGAGCCTGATTTCCCGTTTCTGCTCTGTTGGGCGAACGAGAATTGGACGCGTCGGTGGGATGGGCACGATCGTGAAGTGTTGCTGCATCAGGAATACTCGGCGGAAGACGACATTGCGCACATCCGATCGCTGTTCCCGGTGTTCGCCGATCCGCGATACATCCGTATCGATGGAAAGCCTGTCTTTATGGTCTACCGCACGTCGCTGTTGCCTGAGCCGAAGCGTACGGTGGAGCGCTGGCGTGAAGAGGCGCATCGCGCTGGTATTGGTGAGTTGTATCTGATTCGCGTGGAGAGTCATTGGCGTAATCCTCGACCGGAAGAACTAGGCTTTGACGCCGCAATGCCGTTTGCGCCCGATTGGCACATTTTGCCACCGGCGCGTCGCCCTCCCGCGCACGAGCGAATCTTGCGCCGATTGGGGCTCCACGAGCCGTACTTCGAGCGACAGATCGTTGTGCCGTATGCTGGACTGGCTGAAGCGATGCTGGCGCAAAAAAATCAGGGCTATTTGCGTTATCCGTGCGTCACGCCGATGTGGGACAATTCGGCGCGTCGCAAAGGTCGTGGTGCAGCAATTTTCGATGGGTCTACGCCGGAATTGTATCGTGCGTGGTTGGAGACTGCCGTGGCTCGATTCACTCCGCCGTCGCAAGATGAAAATCTCATCTTCATCAACGCGTGGAATGAGTGGGCAGAAGGGAATCACCTCGAACCATGTGAACGGTGGGGCCACGCATATCTGGAGGCGACCCGGGAAGTACTGCGGAGCGCCGCACTGGTGAACGCGCGGTGATGATCTCGGTGGTGATTCCGGCGTATAACGCTGCGGCGTTTATCGGCGACACGATCGATAGTGCGCTGCGGCAAACGTTGGCACCGCTCGAAGTGATCGTGATTGACGATGGTTCGCGGGACGACACGGCTGCCGTCGCAGAACGGCACGGCGCCCGCGTCATCCGGCAGGCAAACGGCGGCGTGACCGTCGCGCGCAATACTGGAATCGCGGCGTCGAAGGGCGAATGGATCGCATTACTGGACCACGACGATGTGTGGGAGCCGCAGAAGCTTGCACGTCAAGCAAACGCAATCGCGCTGCATCCTGCGGCGTCGTGCGTGGCCACAGATTTTGTGCGGCAGCGCGGTAGCGTTGTTGCCGACACACCGTGCCTCTCCGAGCCGGAATATCGGTTCTCGGAGCTCACGACGGTTCTGCTTGACGAGACCACGCTGTTCTGTCCGCGCGCGGCCGAAGAGGTACTGTCGGCTGGATGGTTTTTGTTTCCGAGCGCATTGCTGATTCGGCGCGAGCTTCTGATCGCTGTCGGGATGTTTCGACCGCAGCTTCAGTTGTGCGAAGATGTCGATCTGTGCCTCCGCGTGCTGAAACACACTCCTCTCCTCGTCGTGCGCGAACCGCTTTGGCGGTGGCGCGAGCACGATTCGAACAACTCACGCAACGCGATTGGGATCCAAGAGGGATGGCTCACGCTCTCCGCGATCGTGCGTGCGGAACCTGCGGCGTACCCTGAAGGCACGTACGAGCGCATGCTGCCAACGCTGCGTACGATGCGCCGAAGCCTCGTTGCGGAGTACTCGTCGCGGGGTGACTTCCGAAGTGCTCGACGCGTCTCACGACTGGCGCGAGGTGCCGGACTCACGCCGACGGATGCCGCATTAGCGGTGGTGGTTGAACTTCCGCCGCCAATTTGGGCCTGGCTCCGTCGCGCGAGAAGCGCCCTTCGAGCATTTTCACTGGTACCGTGACGACTCCAGAACAACCCGCACTCCCGTGGTGGCAAGATCGCCTCCTGATCGCAGTCGCGGTTGTTGTTCTTGGATGGGGTGCGCTCAGTCTGACATGGCCGCTTTCGGGCGACGCTGGCGTGTTCGCGTGGATGGCCGATACCGTGCTGCGTGGTGGCGCGCCGTACGTCGACGCGTGGGATACCAAGGGTCCCGGTGCGTGGATGCCCTCGTTGCTGGTACAAGCGCTCTTCGGACGCACGTCGTGGGGCATTCGAATCTTCGACATCGCGATGCTCGTTGCTGCGCTGGCTGCATTGCGCGGCATCTCGCGTCGATTGGGACAGCCGGGTGATGGTCGTGTGGCGATCACGCTGTACGCGCTTTGGTACACAAGTCTCGATTACTGGCAGAGCGCACAACCCGATGGCTGGGTGGCGTCGTGGTTGATTGTCGCCTGTTGGTGCGCACTCACCGGCGGCGCAGCGGGTGCGGTGGCGGCGGGCGCATTGCTCGGTGTGTCCGTGCTAGTCAAGCCATTCTACATCGGCTACATCGTGGTCCTGTGGATTATTGTCGGCACATCGCGCGGCCGCATTGCTCGACAACGCGTGTCGCATGCAGTGTTAATTCTGGCCGGTACCGGCGCGTCAATTGGTCTGCTGCTGTTCGCAACGCGGATGTGGAACGGACTTGATGGATTCTGGGAAGTGCAGCGTTGGAATCGCGACGTATACGCACGATTGGGTGATCCATGGATGACGCGTATCCCGGCGCTGGTGCGCGGCATGGTGCTGTCTCCGTGGGGCATTGTCGCACCGATTGCACTCTTTGGTGCAATTCGGCCTACGCGGGCGCATCGTCGTACCATCACGGCGCTCACTGTCGGACTGCTCGGCGCGATTGCCGGCGTGATGCTGCAGAGCAAAGGATGGCAGTATCACTGGCTGCCAATGCTGCCATTTCTCGCGCTGTTAGCTGACATTGGCTTCGCTGCCTTGCGTGCAGAAACCGCCGGTGAAATCGCGGGACGGTTTCGATGGCTCGCGCTGTTGTTGGCGTTCGGAGTGGCAGGGCTCAATCCGCTGCAGCAGTTCTACCGATACGCGCGCTCTCGGGCGTCGGCGCAAACAATCGCAACGTACGAGCAACGTGAATTCAGAGAGTACGGTCGCTATCCAGGCTCTCTGTACACGATTGTCGACAGTTTGAAAGCGCTGCAACCGAATTCGCCAGCGCGGATTTTAGTGTGGGCCTTGAACCCCGCGCCGCAGTTTTTGGCAGGGCTACCAACGCCAACGCGATTTGGTGTTGTGCGTCCGTTGTTCGACGGTGCGGATACGCCGTTTCGCGGCGAGTATCGCGCGCAGTTTGAGCGCGAGTTGCGGACCGCGCCACCGCGCTGGTGGATCCAACCGACGGCCGTGTTGATGGCTCGTGATGAACAATTGCGGCAGCAGGATATTCGCACGTACGGTGAGTTGGCGAGTTACCGGCAGTGGTATCGTTTGGCCGGAGCGACGGAGGAGTGGGAGGTTTACGAGTTTGTGGAGTCGCAACGCGTTGCGGCGCAGCGATAGCTAGCGGCGAGCTTCGAATCGCGGCTCAACTCACGGCTCTCGTACTTTCTTGGTTCGCCAGGTCTCGACTAAGATTTTGTGTGTTGAGCCGTCCCGCACACCACCCGCACCGGACACCGCTTACAGTGCATCACGCGCGCCGTACACACCAACGCGCCAATCTCCATCAACGCTTGATTGTGTGTCCACACTGCTGCCGAACGCGTAGGCAACGATCGTTCGGCCAATTCCCATAACGCATTTTCCGTTCTCGCTGTTTTCCGGTTGGCCTTTGACAAAAACACACGCTGCAACACCCGCGCAACATTGGTATCCACGAGCGGTGCACGCTTACCATACGCAAAGCTTGACACTGCGCCAGCCGTATAGCGGCCGATCCCGGGAAGCGCACGCAATTCCGCGACTGCACTTGGGAGCGTGGCGTATGCATCCGTGCCATCGCGCGTGACTAGCCGCGCTGTGCGGTGCAGATTGCGTGCGCGAGCGTAGTATCCGAGACCTTCCCACGCCGCTTCGACCGTCTCCACCGACGATTCAGCGATGGTATGCAACGTGGGAAACTGTGCTAAAAATTCGTGCCAACGCGGCACAACGCGCAACACCTGCGTTTGCTGCAGCATCAACTCTGACACGAGAATCGCATACGGATCGCGAGTTTTACGCCACGGCAAATCGCGCGCGTGTAGAGTGTACCATCGCCGCAGCAAGCGTCCGAAATGCTGCAACGTCGCGTCACTAACTTTCGAGGCCAAAGACGCGCGCTTCGATTTCGCCGCTTTCTTCGGTTTCGCCGATTTCTTCTGTACGTGCGTTGCAGCCGACAGTGTCAGCTCACCCGCTTGGTTTTCTTGCGCAAGAAATCCATCAACACAAATTGACCAAGGCTCATGGTGTTGGTGAAATACGCCTTGCCGCGCGAGATACCTGAAACGCGTTTCACAAATTCCACCAGCGCATAATCGCGCGCCAGCATGAACGTATTGATCGTAATTCCTGACCGGCGACAGTCAGCAACTTCCTTCAACGTCTCAGCAATCACGCCCATGTCCAAGCCCATGCTGTTCTTGTAAATCCGACCATCGGGCATGGTCAACGCGCTCGGCTTACCGTCGGTGATCATCACGATCTGCCGCATATCTTTCTTCTGCGACATGAGAATCCGACGCGCCAGCTTCAACCCTTCAGCGGTGTTGGTGTGATACGGACCAACTTGCGCACCAGCTAATGCCGCCAGCGGAATTTCTTCAGCGCTGTCGTGAAACAGCACCACACGAATGGTGTCGCCAGGAAACTGTGTGCGAATCAGATGCGTCAGCGCCAGCGCGACTTTCTTGGCTGGTGTAAATCGATCTTCGCCATACAGAATCATCGAATGCGACGTATCGAGCATTAGTACCGTCGCGCAACTCGAGCGATACTCCGACTGCCGCACCATCAGGTCGCTGTAGTCCAGATCCATTGGCACATCCAGCGAACCAGTGCGCAGCATGGTGTTCTTGAGCGTCTCGTTGACGTCAAGATTCAACACATCACCAAACTCGTACGGCTTACTCCACGCGTCGCTTTCGACGCCTGTGGCTAGGTACGGTGTGTCATGGCTGCCAAAGGTGCTTTTGCCAAATGAGCCGAGAATATTGCGGAGCGACTTGTAGCCCAAAAAGTCGATGCCTTTCTGCGTCAGATTGAACTGCACATCCTTGCTCGCCGCGTGCGCGAGGCCGCCCTTGCCGGTCACGGGCTGATGCGTGTCAGCCATCTGTGGCGCAACGTCCGTTTTGATGAAGCCTTCGGCAATC
>JANNWU010000199.1:0-9807 GCA_031408755.1 Gemmatimonadaceae bacterium
CGAGTGTCGCGGGTGATGCAGCCGTATTTGGATTCGGTTGGGTAAGCGGAACTGCGATTAATTCGCAATCAGCACCTCTCTCATGAAACACCGACGCTCAGTCATTGGCCCCGCTGGGTTCCATACTCCCATTCATCGTGCCGTACCGGTAACCGATTCAGCGCTGCGCGGCGATTTCGCCAGTTCGACAAATGCTGGTCCATGAGCGCTATGAATCTCTCGTTGTGCGTCGGTTCAAGCAGATGAATCAACTCATGTACGAGGATGTACTCTAGGCATTCGGGCGGCTTCCGGGCAAGCTCGGTGTTGAGCCGAATCGTTAATGACGTCGGCGTGCAGCTGCCCCACATTGTCTTCATTCGCCGGACGATCACCCTTTCCGGCGCAACGTTCAGCGCGATTGTCCAGTGCATGAGAAGCGGCTCGATGGCTGCGCGCACCTGCTCGCGATACCAGGTGGCCAGCAGCGCATTGCGCCGATCCGTGGGTGTACCCGGGCGCAGCTGCATCACAAGCGATCGGGGCTTAAGCACGATAAATGGCGTCTCTGTGCCTTCGATCACACGGAGCAGGTATCGCCGCCCCCAGACGTAGTGACTTTCGCGCGAGACGAAGTCCCGGGCCGTCTCGCGCGCTTGCGCGCGAATCACAGCGCGCTGTTCCCGGATCCACGCCAGCTTTTTGATCGCGTACAGCCGAAGCGTGTCGAGCTGAATTCGTGCGGGTGCCGCAATCCGTACGCGACCATCGGGAGGATGGACGGTGAGGTGGACGTTCTTGATGGCCTTGCGGACCACATCGATTCGGAAATCTGACACCATTATTGAATCGGGCACGATTCAATACTCCGGCTGCTGCACAACGATCGCGAAAATACGCTCGACTTCTCCTCTGTCTCTCAGGATGTCGAAGAGCGCCTGCTTGATGATGCGTTCCTTCGCTTGCACGCCGCGCCACCCATCTGGGCGAACGTACTTGACGCGGCTATCGATCGTAATCGTCAGGTCACGCACGCCGCCGGTGCCGCTCGGCAGCGCACTGTGCACTTCAGCAACGCGGCGCATGGCTTGCGGCCAGTCTTCGTATCCGCTGAGGTTGTTATAGAGGGCGCGGCGACCTGGCGTGTTGATGTCCGCTGGCGTCTGCGCCGACGTCCCACTGGCCAATCGCGTTGCGAGCGCAGCAATCTGCGTCAGGTACGCTTCGTACTCATCAGCACGGGCCTTCCGGAATTGAATGACTTCATCCAGCAGCGCCGACATCGTGGCGTAAAACGCGGGGTCGGTGAGCTGCTCTTCCATGATCTTGCGGCGCACGTTGTTCTCGATGGTCTCCGCCACCGCGTTCCTATTGCCCTTGAGCCCGTGCGGAGGGTATCAATGGCAGACGCGACACCACTCTTCACGATCAGATCAAGCAGTCCAATACCTTCGAACGGCGAAATAACACGCGGTGCATCGGCATCGATGTACGTGTCCAGCAGGTGACGCATGTCCGCCTCGTACGCCTTTAGATCCAGCGTCTCGCCACTCGCCTGCCTAATCGTTTCCCGCACGCTCAAAAAGTGATCGCGTTGCACACGCAGCCGTGAAATCTGCGCCAGAGTGTAGCCCGCTTCATCAAGCTCATCGGCGATGTTTGCCCACGCGCGCACCATCGCGACCACCGCCTGATACAGCGCTGCGCGTTGTGGCGCGCGATGCGCAAGATCGTCCGCAATCTCCGTATTACCGCAGAAGTAGTGGATGTGCTGCAGTTCCGTCTGCGGTGGCTCGACCGGTTCGCACAGCGCAACCAAGCTTTCGACAGCGTCGTCCAAGCGCGCGCGGCCAGTCGCCAAACGATCCTTGAGTAGCACTTCCGATGTTGCGCCGGGCACGCTCTGATCTAGCTCTGACGTGTAGACGGCGATCGCGTTCTTCACTTTGCGAAAGAGATCTTTGTAGTCGACGATGTAGCCGAACTCTTTATCATCATCATCAAGGCGATTGGTGCGACAAATCGCCTGAAAAAGCCCGTGGTCCTGCATGGCTTTGTCGATGTACAGGTACGTGCAGGGTGGCACGTCAAACCCGGTCAGCAACTTGTCCACGACCACCAGCAGCTTCATGCTGGCGGGTTCCTTCTTGAACAACGCCTTCGCGGACTCTTCGTACGTCTCAGTCTTCGTTTTCCCGGGCTGCGGAGCGACGGCCCGCAACATCTCCTCGTAGGTCGAAAAGATGAACTGTTTATCCGTTTCGGTGTTTGCGCCTACTTCTTCGAGAGTGACATCTCCCTGATGTGGATTGTACGACGTAATCAGTGCGCATTTTCCCTTGAGTGGCGTTCGCTGGAAGAGTGCGAAGTACTTGGTGGCCTCGTAGATGCTCGACGCAACCAGAATCGCATTGCCCCGCTCATTTGACAGGCGCGGCTTAACGCTGAAGTCAAAGACGACATCCGCTACAACGCGCTCCATCCGCCCACGCGCGCTGAGCACGTGCTGCATCGTGCTCCACTTTTGCTTCAACGCATCGCGTTGCCATGCATTCAACCCTTTGGTTTTGGCATCGAACCACGCGTCGATGTGTTCTTCGCTGCCCAGCCGCTGATCAATGTCGCGTGCCTCGTACATCAGGTCGAGGATCACTTTGTCGTCCACCGCTTCGGCGAAGGTGTAGGTGTGTATGTAGCTCCCAAACACTTCACGACTGGTCTGAGCGTCTGCCTTCAGCAACGGCGTGCCAGTAAAGCCGATAAACACCGCGTCCGGCAACATCGCGCTCATGGTACGATGCAGCTTTCCACTCTGCGTACGGTGGCACTCATCCACAAAGACAAACAGATCACCAACGACCTGACGAGGTGACTCGCGAAGCTCGCGGACATACGTCTCGAAGTCGTTCACATCGCGCCGCCCAAACTTGTGCACTAATGAGCAAAGCAACCGCGGCGTCGACTCGCTTAACGCCCGCATCAGTGCGCGACCGTTTGCCGCTCGCTCGATGGGCTCACCGGCTTCGCGGAACACCTGCTCAATCTGCCCATCCAACTCCGTACGATCGGTGATGACCACCACGCGCGCGTTCGAATTCTCCTCAAGGATCCACTTCGCGAGCAGCACCATCACGATGCTTTTCCCGCTCCCCTGTGTATGCCAGATGATGCCGCCATCGCGTTCCCGGACGCGTTGCTGCGCCGCCTTGATGCCGAAGTACTGATGAACGCGGGGCAGTTTTTTGACTCCCCCATCGAACAGCACGAAGTCGTGCATTAGCTCGATCAGGCGGGCCTTGGAACACATCTTCAGCAGATACTTGTCCAGCTTGTAGTCGGCGTTCTCCGCCTCGTCTTCCTTCCACGTCAGATACTTTTTCTCAGCTGTGCCAATCGTGCCGTACCGCAGGCCCTCGGTATCGTTGCCGGCAAAAACAAACTGCACCGTACTGAAGAACCATGCGTTCCATGCCGGTTGCTGATTCGACAGGTTCTGCCTGATACCATCGCCGATTGTGACCCGACTGTTTTTCAGTTCGATCACGCCAACGGCAATCCCGTTCACATACAGCACGAGGTCGGGACGCCGCTCGCGCGGGCCACGCAGCGTGACCTCCTCGGCAATCGCGAAATCGTTCTGCTCCGGCTGTGCCCAGTCGATCAGTGCCACGTTTTCCGTAGGCGCACCCGGATCGGTACGCACCGGCACGCCATATCGGAGCAGGCTATAGACCTCACGATTGTTCTCGTACAGCGACCGGCTGGCATTGCTGGCTTCGATACGCAACGTGCGCAGTGCCGCGGTAATCTGGGCGTCGTTGTAGTCGCGCTTCAACAGCCAGGGGCGCAGCAGCGATTCCTCGATGTTGCTGTTATCGGGCCGGTCGGTCCAGTCTCCGAGTCTGCGATAGCCGAGGTGGTCGCGAAAGAGTGCGACCACTCGTTGCTGCGTGACCCGTTCTGACTTACCGATCGAGTTCATGGCGACGCTCTCTCCGTCCGCAGTGCGGCCAGACGCTCACTCCCCTTTGCCGTAATCCGGTAGCGCTGCAGACGGCTCTTCGGCGTCTGTGGAATGGTCCACTCGGCATTCTCCTCGTCCAGCAGTAGGCGGAGCACGATCTTGAGTTGACCGGAGAGTGCTTTATGGCCGAGCTTGCTTACGATGCCTGAGCGAGCGATGGGCCCGGCTTCAAGGAGTG
Organism: Gemmatimonadaceae bacterium; assembly: GCA_031408755.1. Lineage (GTDB taxonomy): Bacteria > Gemmatimonadota > Gemmatimonadetes > Gemmatimonadales > Gemmatimonadaceae > JACMLX01. Next base: position 4,182 of record JANNWU010000199.1, read on the forward strand.
ACAGGACTCGTGCCTCAAGCGACTGGGGCTGTGACTGGGGCTGTGAATGGGGCCGCGACTGGGGCCGCGACTGGGGATGTGACTCTGGCCGTGACTCTGGCTTTAACTCTGGCTTTAACTCTGGCCGTGACTCTGGCCGCGACTGGGGCCGGAAGATTGTCGCAACGAAACCGTCGCGGACAGCGAACTCAGGCTCGCGGAGCCCAGCCTCGCGACACCGTCGGATCATGTCCTGAGTCCCAGTCCCCATACGCTCGATGTACCGGGCGAGGTAGAGCGGCTCGGCCAGCAGCGGGTTCCGGGGGACTGAGCCGTGCGCCGTCCTGAGATTGGCGAGCGTCAGTGTGGCCGGCAACTCACCAGGGTTCCACACTTCAAGACGGTCGGCAAACAGCATGACTTGCACGCCGCCTGCGCTGGTGTAGTCGCGGTGCGCGACGGCATTCACGATCGCTTCGCTCACGACCTCGCGAGGAATCTCGTACTCCACTGGCGCCTGCGGCCCCTGAGCACGCGTACCGACACGCAGATCGATCTTCGACATCACAAAGTTCACGGCTTCGTCGATCATCGAAAACACCGTGCCGCGATACACCTGATGCGACGGAATCGGTTTTGCGACCTGTGTACCGTGATAGTGCGCGCACTTCACCTCGGACGCGCTCAGGAATCGCTGCGGCTGGCGCGCGAACAACAGCATCGCAGCGTTCACCGGCTGCTCATCGCGGAGCAGATTCAGGTGAACCAGCGCATCAGCGGTTGGTATGCCTTCGGATAGCGACACACCTCGACTGCGCCGTGCGATCTGGACGAATCGCGCCACTGCATCGTCGTCGATGTCGACGAGCCGTGCATCGGTGCAAGGCTCCGCGTCGAACGGTCCGAATCGCAGGAGCTTGCGATCCTTGAGAACGTTCACGAGAGCAGCGTACACCTGCACCTTGAGCTCTGACTCACTCCCGAACCGACGCCGGATGACGGTGTCACTGGCTCGATCAACAAGAGCCTGCATCCGTGCGTCTCGCATCATGCCGTCCTTCGGATCACCAACAAAAATCAGACGCGGTCTATGCAGCGACGCGGCGCGATTGTACTCGTGCTCCGTTGGAGACACACCATTCGCATCCAGAAACCCGTAGGCTGTGCCAAACAGGCCCAAATAGAAATCACATCGGTCAACTTCATGCAGATAGACCTCATCGGCCCGTTTATCGACGGCGGGCAGGTCTTCGAACAACACCGGCGTGAAGAACTGCGACAGCAGCGGGTCTGCATGCAAATAGTCACGCAGCGCCCGTCGCTCGACGGCGAATTCCTTCTGAACGCTGCTGATGAAGACGCGCAACGGGATCACGAGCGCTCAGCCTTTGGACAGCGAAAAACTGACCTGATACCGGTAGAACGCGATGGACGGTACCGGTACCAGCGCCCACCGGAGCTTCTGGTCATCTTCAAGCGCGACGATCGCCCCTTCAACGATCTGCCCCGGCTCTGCGATCTGTTCCATCACGTAACCCATGTATCGCAACAGCTGACCCACCACGACATCAGACGCGCGGCCACGCTTCAGTTCCACTACCAGCAGCCGGGATTTGTCCTTGCTGATGCACAGAATATCGATAGGTCCCGCGTCAGTGGGGTACTGCTGGCCCACCGGCTCACCATCCTCTTCGAAAATATTATACCGCTCGCTCAGCTCTGTTCGCCCCCAATTCCGGACCAGAAAATCCTCGAGGTGCTTTTCCATCGCAAATGCGACCGGGTCCTCGACAGTCGAGTCGGAGACAACGGCCACCGAGGCGGTCCGCACATCACTTAGCAAATGCTCAAGCTCCACACGATGATCGCTGATGCGGCTGACGGTACCGATTGAGCCTGACGAGTTCTGCAGCGCTTCACTCATCGCGCTGCGCGCAACGGAGACCGGCAGCCACTTCGCTGCTCTCCGATGCGGAAGCGGTTCTCCAGGCGCGTAGGCGTAGTCGCCGATCACCTCGCCCACGCGATACACGCCAGAACCGTCGGGGCACAGCACAACGTCGCCCTTCTGCATTGCCTTGGCGACAGTGAAGAGCGCACCGCAGGCGAGGCCTGCACTGATTTTCGTTTTCCCCGGATGCGAGGCAAGGAAGACGGGGATGAACGTCGCATTGAACGATCGCATTTCGTCAGGCAACTGCGCGGAGAGATCCTGCGCGATACCGAAGTCTGCGCCGACGAAGCCACCGGCGAAGCACTCGGTCGCGTAAGCACTCTTCCGGCCGAGCATGAGGCGGTAGTAGTTCGTCATACGAGGCGGATGCGGCCGGTCAGGAGTTCCTGCATCATGCCCGTCTTGATGTGCCGGGCTTTGGTAAGTTTGGATTCGAGGGCAAAGAGTTCGCTGTCGATGTCGGAGAGGACGGTGGCGATGGCGGATTGCTCACCAACTGCTGGAATGCGACACTCGATACGAGCAAGCGATGCCGCACTTATGTGAACGACCGCGTCACCTTGCCCCAAAGCCGCTTTCTGCTGCTGCATCGCACTCGAATTCAAGTAATAGCCCAGAAATCGTGAATCTGCGTCGCGCGGATGAAAGATCACGATATCACCGCCAGCGTATGCCTTCAGGTGTCCGACAAAGGCGACGCACTTCCCAATCTCAGCTTTTGTCTCGCCTGAGCAAGCGAATAGCACGTCACCGCAGCGAAGCAATGCTGCGCGGCTCGCAACGTCGAAGGAAATTGACGAGAAGAACTCGCGGAGAAGGTCTTCGTGTCGTGTGTAGATCTCACCATACCGGACGCATGGAAGCGGACCACTCTGCGCTTCTGACCTAGTAACACCACTACCCTTTCGAAACTCACCGAGATTCCCAAGAAGTACGACGCGCCACTCCCCACTGAACCCCGGCAACCGCGTCTTTCCCGTGAGGAGCTCCTGCATGACGCCCTGCTTGATCAGGCGCTTCTTCGCGAGAATTCGCTCCAGCGACTCGATCAGCGCATCCGCGTCGGAGAGGGCCTCGGCGATTGCGTGCTGCTCAGCATTAGAGGGAGGGAATGCAAAGCTAAGTACCTCCATCTCCCACTTCTGAACGTGTACGAGCGCGGCAGCGCCATGCGCCGCAGCCTCGATCATCGACGTGAGTCCGCGTAGCGCATGGAATAGAAACCCAGTCCCGACAAGACTCTCCTTCGCCTCCACCTTCCACGTATGGTAGTTCAAAAGTCCGAGAGGTCCGGACCAAACATGCGGTCCGAACGATGTCCCACGACTACCAGACCAAGCAAAGAGAAGTTGCCCACGTGCCACCTCTAGCTTGGTGTCATAAGCTCCCATGAAGTAGTTAAAGTCCACAGAACCATTCAGGTTCTGAATACGAATAATTGGCAAACCTGTTGTGCGCCATTCGTGCGGCTTGAAGCCTCGACCGTTGATCAGCCTGCACACGTCGCGTAGCGGCAACACTACCCAGTCGTTCGGCACGGCTCGAGTGCCCAATTGCGCGAACCCAGTGTTCACGAAACAAACCCCATTCGGCTGAGGTGCATTGCGATTCGCGTTTCCAGCGCGGCGAAATGCGCTGATTGCTCAAGAACGGAGTCTTCATACTTTCCAGCGTTTTCAAGGAGTTGGCTTGCAATCGCTTGGCATACTCTGTCGACAAGGGATCGCAGCTCGCTCCGCAGTTTCTCAAGCCACTTGTCGTCCACAGCGAGCGACTTCACTTCGCTCTCACGAAGTGCTCCATACTTGGCGAGGGAATGCGAATCGAGTGACGCGTCTGCCTCCCGCAGCACCTTCCGAAGCGCACTGGCTGAGGCATCGAGTTCAATCCAAGCAGCGAAAACCGCCGAATCGTCATCCGAACCTTGCTCGCCGTCAATTTCGCGCAAGCGAGCACTCACCGCAGCCCTGTTGACCTTCTCCATCTCTGAGAACACACCATCCTCACCAGAGTGCTCCAGCTCCAGCTCCACCAGCTTCGCCACTGTAGCATCCAGAGACACTGCGAGTTCATCAATCGCCGCCTGCTCCTTCGCAAAGTACCGCGCCACAATCAACTCCTTCGGCACCAGATCACAGAACCACCCCCTGTCCTTCTCACGCCCCTGCTTGTCCGTCTCGATCACACGATACGGCTCCGCTTTCCACCCATCCGCCGCGATCAGATACGCATCATCCTGCATCGTCGTCGCCCAGTAGCCCATCAGATGTTGATACACATCGTACTGATCGATCAGCGGCTGATTCGCATAGTGTGCGAGCAAACTCTCACTCAGCGAATCGATCAACTGCTTCGGGTTGAAACCCAGCTTCAGCGCCTTAAGCGTTACCGACGCGTGCTCGCGCCACACGTCAAAGTGCGCCGTCATCCGCGACACAAACGCCACAAACTCCGGATGCGAGAAGATCGTCTCCTTGATCTTCGACTGCTCAACGGTGAGTTCCAGATAGCCCGGCCGCAACTCCCTGAACAGTGCTGCTTTCAGTGTTGGGCACACCGTCCAATACCTGGCTAGCGCACCTACATCTCGTTCAGGGATGCCGCCGTAGAGATGCCCGGCAATGTCTTGCAAATCCTCGGGTGGCTGACTGTCAATGTACCGCGGCAAATTCAAGTTGAACGCGTTCTGCTCGATCTCGCTGACCGGCACCATCCGCGCGTACTTCGGCACTCCATGCTGCCGAGTGACGACGTCAACGATGCGATGGATATCCATGTCGCGCAGCCGATTCTTCGGGCCATCCTTCATGTAGCCTGCGCTGGCGTCGATCATAAAGATGCCCTTCCTGTCTCTCGCGCCTTCCTTGTCGAGCAAGACAATGCAGGCGGGGATGCCAGTGCCGTAGAACAGGTTTGTCGGAAGTCCGATGATCGCTTTGATGTACCCTTTGCGCACCAGCTTTTCACGAATGGTGCCTTCAGCGTTACCGCGAAACAGCACACCATGCGGCAGAATGCAGGCACCCTTGCCAGTGCTCTTCAAACTGCTCACGATATGCAATAGGTAGGCGTAGTCTCCCTGTTTCCCTGGCGGCACTCCGAATGTTGTGAAGCGCGAAAACACGTCCTGCGCTGGATCAATACCCGTACTCCACCGCTTGTCAGAGAACGGCGGATTTGCCACCACGAAGTCGAACAGCTTCAGGCTGCTACCGGTGGTGAATTTTGGATCCGCCAGCGTGTTGCCCTGCTCAATCTCGGCCGTCGGATTGTTGTGCAGGATCATGTTCATGCGCGCCAGCGTGCTGGTCGCGCCGTCCTTTTCCTGACCATACAACGTCACGTCAGTCTTCGCTTCGGCCGCGACTTTCAGCAGCAGCGAACCTGAGCCACAGGTAGGATCGTACACCGTGGTGGACGCGCTGGTGTTTGCGCTACCGATGCCGATCAACTGCGCCATGATGCGACTGACTTCAGCGGGCGTGTAGAACTGCCCCTTGCTCTTGCCACTCTCGGTGGCAAAGTGCCGCATCAGGTACTCGTACGCATCTCCGAGAATGTCGTCGCCATCGGCCCGATTCTTCGAGAAATCGAGCGCCTTGTTTTCGAAGATGGCGATCAGGTTTGTGATCCTGTCCACCATCTCCTTACCGCGCCCCAGTTTTTCGGCATCGTTGAAATCCGGCATGGACG
>JANNWU010000200.1:0-7240 GCA_031408755.1 Gemmatimonadaceae bacterium
CGCCACTGTTTATCGAAGCCTGACGCGGGGCGCGCAGCCGGAGTTAGACCTGCTGCGTCACTTGGAACGGGTGCCTGGCGTTCGCATTGCGCCGGCCCTCTTGGGCAGCGCGATCTTGCGCGGTCCAAACGGTCAGCGAACTGGCAGCGCCGCGCTCGAAGACTTGGTAGTTGACGCGGCGACGGTGCGGTTAGTTGTCGTCGGGCGATTGCGACGGTCGTTGGAAGGTGATCCCTCGCTGCAGGCGGCGGCGCTGGACGATGCACGCGCTGCGGGAGCGATCACGCATGAACTGCACGCCGCACTGGGCCGACCATTTGAACAGGGCGTTGTTCGTGGTGCGATTCCGGCGACAGTCGTCGACGTCGAAAGTTGGGTGGCGCGCGCATGGTTTATTCTGCACGCGGCCACAACCGTACTACGCGAACGCGCGGATGCCGATCCGGCATTGCTTGATGCGATGCTATTGCTGCCTGCCAAGCTCCAAGGCTTTGGTGCGGCGGCGAAAAACGCACCAGGACTCGTGCATCGCATTCACGGCAATCTGCGACTCGATTCGATGCTGATGTCACCGCCGCGAGTGTTACGCCTGATAGAATTCGATGGAGACCCGACGCTGAGCGACGTTGATCGCGTTGCACCACATTCTCCCTGGCGCGACGTCGCGCGCGCGCTGTTCTCGTTGGCGCAGGTGTCGGGTGAAGCAGCAATGCTGGTTGGTGGCGATGCGAAGGCAATTGAGATCACATGGCTCTGGGAGCGCGAAGCGCGTAAAGCCTACCTTGAAGGGTACGGCACCGGCGCGGGTGCGTTGCATGCGCTGGTGGCGATTTTCGAGGTCGAGTTTGCCGCCCAAGAACTACTCGACACCTTTGCCGGCGATGGACGCTCGGTGCACGTCGCGTCGCACACGTTGCTGCGGCTGACTCGCACGATTGTGTGATCACGGTTGACTTGACGGTGCTCGACACGGGCTTCTGTACAGCTCGTGCATCGCTTGTCGCCGAGGGAACTGGGTGGCGGGAAATTCGATGCCACGCAACGGCGTTTGTGCTGCAGCATCCACAGCGCGGTACGTGCCTGTTCGACACTGGATACGCGCCGCGACTGCTCGATGCCTTCGCACACTGGCCCGACCGATTGTACAAGTACGCAACGCCCACCACACTCGGCCGTTCTGTCGTGCAGCAGTTGCACGATCGTGGCATCGCAGCGAGTGCCGTGCGCACCGTCATTCTCTCGCACTTGCACGCTGATCATGTAGCAGGACTGCGCGATTTTCCGCAGGCGTCCATTGCATTGTCGCGTGCGGCGTTCATGCAGCAACAGAGTGTTTCGGGATTTGGAGCAGTGCGTCGCGGCGTGTTGCAGTCTTTGTTCCCCAACGATGTCGCTGCGCGATCATCGCCGATTGACGGATTCACGCACGGATCAATTTCACATTTGGGCCCAACATACGATCTGTTCGGCGATGGAACTGTGCAGCTCATGTTGCTCCCGGGCCATGCGCGTGGACAACTTGGAGCATTCGTCCGTACGGCCGGTGGCGACGTGCTGCTCTGTGCTGATGGCGCCTGGACCTCGCAGGCATACCGCGAGCAGCGCGGCCCGCATTGGCTCGCGACTGCGATTCAGGACAACATGTCTGAGCACGCTGCGACACTGCGTGCATTGCACGCGTTCAACCGTGCGCGACCCGATGTACCAATTCTCCCCACGCATTGTCCAGAGACACTGGCGTGGGTTCATCGACCGTGAGCCGCGTCGATATTCTGACGTCGTATCTGGCCGCGAAATGGCGTGGCGCAACATTGCACGGCGCAAAACTTGAACGCTGGCAGCAGCGCCGCGCACTCACGCTCGTGCAATATGTGCGCAATCATAGCGCATTCTATCGCGAGTTGTGGAACGAGAAGTCCGATTCCGAATGGCGCGATTTTCCGACCGTCGATAAAGCGCAGATGATGGCATCGTTTGACACGTTTACGACCATCGGTGTGTCACGCGACGTGGTAATGCAGACAGCGCTGCATGCCGAAGCTCATCGCGATTTTTCGGCGGTCGTACGCGGGTGCACGGTGGGTTTGTCGAGCGGTACATCGGGTCATCGCGGTGTGTTTCTCGTGAGCGAGGAAGAGCAGACGCGTTGGGCAGGCACTATTCTGGCGCGCGCAATTCCTGACCTGCGTCCCGGTCACCGCGTCGCGTTTTTCCTGCGCGCGAACAGTCGCCTCTATGAACGTACGTCGTCGGTAGTGCAGTTTCGTTTTTTCGACTTGATGCAGCCGCTGAGTGACGTTATCGCATCGCTGAATGCGTTTCGCCCACAGCTTGTTGTCGGTCCGCCATCGCTGCTCGGTCTTCTCGCCGATGCGAAACGTGGTAACACCCTGCACATCGCGCCGTCGCGAATGATTTCCGTCGCAGAAGTGATCGAACCGCAGGATCGTGGGTACATTGAAGCAACCTTTCAGGCTCCAGTGGGTGAGGTGTATCAGTGCACGGAGGGGCTTGTCGCTGTTTCGTGCCGTCACGGGTCGCTGCACGTCCAGGAGGATGTGATGGTGATGCAGAGCGAAGCCGTGGTACCATCAGAGCCGAGTCGAGTCACGCCGGTGCTGACCGATTTGTGGCGCCGGACGCAGCCTATAATTCGCTATCGATTGGGTGACGTGCTGCAGATGGATACGGCGCCGTGCGTGTGCGGTTCATCGTGGCGCCGCATCGCGGCAATCGAAGGGCGACAGGATGATCTGTGCTGGTTTCCACAGCGCGATGAGACGCTACGTGTAGTGTTTCCTGATGCCATTCGCCGTATGATTCTGCTGGCTGATGATCGTGTGCTGCAATACCGCGCACTGCAGTCTTCGGCAGGAACACTCGATATCGGCATCGAACTCGCGCGTGCGTCGGAACTTTCAGACGTCTCGCATCGCATCGTTGCGTCGGTTCACATCGCGCTCGCAGAGTACGGCTGTCGCGCCTCTGCGGTAACAGTGCACGCACAGATTCCGGCACTCGCGCCGGGCGAAAAACGTCGGCGAGTTATCTGCACATGGCGGCGCAACGGACTCGCGCACCGCGGTAAGGCGTACTAGTGGAGAACCCAGACAGTCCGGTGAGCTCGTTGCCTGCACGCATCGCAGGAATCGGTAGCTACTTGCCGTCGCGCATTGTCACGAACGCAGAACTCGAGACGGAGTTAGGTCTCGACGACGGCTGGGTATATGCGCGAACAGGAGTGATTGAACGCCGGCGATGCACAGGTGAGAGTTCGGCGTTTATGGCCGCTGCCGCGGCGCGCGATGCGCTACAGATGGCGGGCATCACACCGTCAGATATCACCGCAATCATTGGTGCATCATCGACACCGCAGCAGGCCATTCCATGTACGGCAGTGTTTGTGCAGCGTGAGTTGGGCGCGCCTGAAGGCGTCGCCGCGTGTTTCGATATCAACGCGACCTGTTTGTCATTTCTGGTGGCGTTTGATGTTGCCGCCCGACTCGTTGCGAGTGGCGCGCATCGGCACGTGCTGGTGTTCAGCAGCGAAAACACTTCGTACAGTCTTAATCCCAACGAGCCAGAAAGTGCGGTGCTGTTTGGCGATGCGGCAGCAGCAGTGATCGTTTCGCACGCGGGTGCCTCATCCAGCGCATTGCATCACACGAAACTGCAGACGTGGCATTCGGGTGCCGAATTGAGTCAGATCAGTGGCGGCGGTACGCTACACCACCCCAATGATCCGAGTACGACGGCGGCGCAGAATCTGTTCGCCATGCGCGGCCCGCAACTATTTCGTAAAGCGGCACCGCTGCTGCGTCCATTTATAGACGACGTGTGCCGCGCTTCGGGATGGGATCAGCGCGACATCGACGCTGTCGTGCCGCATCAAGCCAGCCGACACGGCATCGAACTTGGTTGGAAGCTGCTACCGTTTCGTGAATCGCAAATTGTCATCAACCTTCCGAACCGCGGTAATTGCATCGCGGCTTCCATTCCGCTCGCACTCGCTGAAGCGGTAGCGTCAGGGCGAATCAGTCGCGGTGATAAGGTGCTACTGTTTGGCTTAGCGGCAGGGCTCAGTCTTGGCGGTGCGTCGATCACGTTTTGATCGCCCAAGCAACTTCGCGCACCATCACGCAGCATCTCATCGCGTGGACGCGCTCAAGAGCACGTTCGGCCGCGCGTCGCGTGTAGCGTCCGCCGCGCTCCGTACGATCGCTAGCGCGGCGTCGTTCGCGGTATCGAGCCAACGGTTACTACCGGCAGTGAGCTGACATCGCGGCCGCACGTTACGCAAAAATGCCACCCTTCTTCAACTTCGCTGCTGCACGCTGGGCATTGCGCCATCGTCACATTCATCCCGCAATGCGGGCAGAATGTTAGCGAGCGTCCATCAGGCAGTGCGTTGGTGCAGAACGGACACGGTCCACCGGCGTCGGTGGTCGGATAAGCATTCACCCGTTTAATCCCGAGATGAGAGGGTCGGCAAAACTCGCTCGAGCGAGAGCACGTCCATTGACGACGGGCGATCGGGCCAGGTATCACGCCAGCACACAATCAGGTCGCAGGCGGCCGGATTTCGGCCCGCGTCGCGGAACTGACGACTCTCGTGTTCAAAATCGATCCGTAGCCGCAGCCACTTGCCCGGCGAGACCTGTCGCTTCGCCTCGCACCGCGGAAATCCGCTCGACAGCGCTTCAACATTGAAGCCGAGTTCACGCGCGACCATCCCAAACAGAAAAATCACACCACCAACGTCCACCGGCGCGTGTCGCACACCCCGGAATTCGATCGGATCGCCGTAGATCGACGGCACCGACAGGGGAGTGATGCGCGACAGCGTGAGGGGATTCGCGAGCGTCACCCCGTGCACCGACTGCAGCGGGGTTGTGAGGGCGGGAGCCGCTGGCTGGGCAATCATCGGCAGATCGCTGATGGACGGCAGCTCGGGCGAGACAATCGGAGTTGCCAGCGCTTCCTTCGCGGCGTCCGCCCATGCGTGCGGAGTAGTGGGCGCGGATTCCCCTCCATCTTTTGGCGACTCTGCCTGGGATGGCGGCACGACCGCAGCCGCCGCAGGCGCCTCCGCAAGAATGTGCTCCAGTTCATCATCGCGCATCCCTGCCCCAAATGTCATCGCGTCAGAGTTCGGATGGCGCTCGGAGAGCGGTGTATCGCGCGCATCTTCCTCCGGGCGTGCTACCGGCTGGCGAGTTTGCACTGTCACCGGCATCCGAATCGCGCCCATTCGCACTTGGACCGTCGCGAGGCGGCGCAGCAGTCCCGTGTCAGGGTCGGGTGACGCTAATTCCTTCCGAATCACCGCCACCGTATCAGCATCGCAGACCAACCATCCGCGCTCACCGGTCAGGAGTTGCAGCAGCGAGTGTTCATAATCCTGCAGCGTATCGACACCCAATTCATGTCGATATGTGCGATACGGCACCAACGACTGCACGATTTCGGCAACCGTGAATGGCGCCGCCAATTGGTCCGGTCCCCCAGCTGAGAGGGTGCGAACGAGGCGGTCGAAGATGCGTTCCAGCGCGGAGATGTCAGCGGTCATCGGAGCACAATATTGAAACGTCACGCGGCGGGAAGGGGTTTGGCCGCCGAGAAACTGGCCGACTGCGGAAATGCGGCCGGGGGTCCGCTTTTTCTGACCGCAGCAGGCATCGCCGCCATCCATTCCGCGAAGCCCGAGGGCACCAAGCCCGCTGACGCAGTCTGGTTCGCCGCGGCAGAGGTGGCGAGGTGATTGGCCCATTCGTTCTGCGGATGACCGGCGTGACCACGCACCCAGCGCCATTCCACTTCGTGCGTACTCGACGCAACCGCGTGAAGCACTTCATGCCACAACTCAAGATTCTCGACCGGCTTTCCATCCGCCTTGCGCCACTGCTTGCGCACCCAGCCATGCACCCACTGCGTGAGACCGTCCACCAAGTAGCGCGAATCCGTTGTGAACACGACGCTTAGTTGCTCGCCTTTCGCCGACAAGTGCGTGAACGCTTCAATCACGCTTTGCAACGCCATGCGGTTGTTGGTGGTATCTGGTTCACTGATCCAAAAATCGCGGCAGACTAATTCGCCGCTTCGCAATTGATACTCCACCAGCCCGCCGGCACCGCCCGGTGTTGCACCCTGCTTTCCATTCCCCAGACAACTCTCGTCCGCGTAGACCGCAACGAGTGGAAAACGTGCACTCACCGCACCACCTCAACGCGTTCGATATCGTCGATGCGCAACAGTAGCGGCAGTCCACTCGATGGATTTTGCGTAACCAGCACCTCGCGACCACCCTGCAATTTGATTGCCTCGGGGATCACAACTAACTCGGCACCGTTGGTTCGAATGGCGATGCGAGTCTGATGCAGAATAGCGCGTTCCAGCGCATCGTATTGTGCTGAGGTCACAAGTGTGTCCGTGTCATTAGGTCAGGCGCACCAATCGCGTGCGAACGCGGTCAGCACCGCTGTCGCGGCGTCAATTTCAGAGAGCGGGACGAACTCCGTCGCCGCATGCGCGAGTGCAATATCACCCGGCCCAAAACAGACGGTTTGAATGCCCGCGTCGTTGAGCAGCGCCGCATCGGTCCACGCGCTCAGTCCTTCTATCACAGGTGCTACGCCGCGCACCGCTTCAAACGATGTCGCCAGTTGTTGTACCAGTGGCGCATTTACCGGCACGTCACTTGGCCCTTGTGCTGTATCAACTCGTACCGACACCTGTAACGACGGGTCCGTTCGCGTAAGCTCCGCAAGCATCGTTTCAACTTCGTGTACAACAGTTGCCGTTGTCTCGCCAGGCACCGTGCGACGCTCTACTCGTAGCGTACACGCCTCTGGATACGTGCTCCACCCAACGCCGCCGGCAATGGTCGATGCGTGCAGCGACGCTCGGCCGAGCAATGCATGCGTGCGGGTTGGAAGTACGGTCTGCTGAAATCGCTCGAGCGCGGTAAGAACGATGGCTGCGTGCTGAATCGCATCAATGCCAATATCGTACCGGCTTCCGTGTGCGGCCCTTCCAGTGAACACAAACTCCAGCCACACAAACCCGCGATGCGCCGGGCAGATAGCCAAGCGCGTGGGCTCCGTTACAACAGCAATGTCTGCACGCACTCCCCGCTCGAGCATTGCGCGCGTGCCAAGCGACTCAAACTCTTCGTCGATCACGGCAGCGACAATGATTTCACCACGCAGCGGCTGCTGCGCTGCTTGCCATGCCGCGACGC
>JANNWU010000201.1:0-4298 GCA_031408755.1 Gemmatimonadaceae bacterium
CGCGTGTCGTCGAGCGCCTGATCGGACGCGTCTTGCCGGCACCTGCTGCTGTCATCGTACTCGGCTCCGGATTAGGTGGCCTCGCGGATCAGATCGAGGACGCAATCCGGATTCCGTTTCATGATGTGCCCGGATTTCCACCAGCGACCGTTGTCGGACATGCAGGCGCGTTGATTTTCGGCACGTTGGCGGGACGGCAGGTGATTTGTCTCGCGGGCCGTTTCCATCTGTATGAAGGGCATCCAGCTGCGGTCGCAGTGTTTCCGGTGCGCGTGGCACATGCGCTCGGCGCGCGTGTGCTGATCGTCTCAAATGCCGCGGGTGGTGTGCGTCGGACGTTCGCGTCAGGCACGCTGATGCGCATTGATGATCACATCAATCTGATGAATCTGCATCCGCTGGTTGGTCCGGTGCAGAGCGGTGAACCACGATTCCCTGACATGTCAGCTCCGTATGATCGCGAGCTCGCCGCGCAACTTGATGCGACTGCACAACGCATGCGTATTCCGCTCGATGTTGGGGTGTACTGCGGATTACTTGGACCAACGTACGAAACGCCGGCTGAAGTGCGTATGCTCGAAAAGCTTGGTGCCGACGCCGTTGGTATGAGCACGGTGCCAGAGGTAATCACGGCGCGCGCGCTCGGCATGCGATGTGTTGGTGTGAGTTTGATCACAAATGTCGCCGCCGGATACACCAGCGCACTTTTGAATCACGAGGAAGTGATTGAAGCGGCGAAAGATGCTGCTGCGCGTTTCCAATCACTCATCTCGGCGTTCGTCACGACGCTGTAAACCAGCGTGCTAACGCGTGTTAGCGCGCTGGTTTCGGAGTGACCGGCAAGCCCGCAAGACGCGCTTTGAATCGCTGAAATCCATCGGTATCGCGAGTCAGCCCTGTCAACGATCCTGAGGGCAGCGCTGCGATCAGTTTGCGTGTGTTCGCAATACGATCTTCTTCCATCGGATGACTGGCCAGCCAACCACCGCTGTCGCCGCCACGCGTGCGACGTTCAGCAAGCATGATCTCAAACATTTCGGGCAAACCACGCGGGTCAAGACCGGCGCGCACAACGTAGCGTAGGCCAATTGCATCGGCTTCCGACTCATCGTTGCGGCTGAATTTCGCGAGCGCGGCGCCTGCGCCAGCATTCAACAATTCGCCGCCGCCATTCTGACAGAAACTCGGTTGCCAGACGCATGCTAAGAGTGCGCCAACACCAACTTTTTGCGATTTCTGCATCTGCTGGATCGAATGTCGCTCCGTGACGTGCGCAATCTCGTGCCCAACCACACCGGCCAACTGGGACAGCGTTTGTGCGCGCGCGATCAGACCACGATTGATGTAGATGTATCCGCCCGGTACCGCGAAGGCATTGATCGCCGGGTCATCCACAATCGAGAATCGCCAATTGCGTCCAGCATCATCCACCAGCACTGCCAGCGAATCGCCGAGTCGACTCATGTACGCGTTCGTCTCCGGATCGCGCACGATCGGAAGTTGCGCATTAATCTGCCTCGCGTAACTGAGACCCATCTCGGCTTCTTTTTGGGGCGAGATCGCGCACGACGCGAGCACGAATGGCACGGCGAGTGCGAGCGGGTGGCGTTTCATGGCGCGAATCATTGCAGAACTTCCATTGCGTAGGCTGAGGAATCCGTCGTGAATTTGCTGACCGTAGCCCGGGACCTGCAGCGTCGCAAGGCGCGGGAACGGAGCGGGCGTTTTGTGGCAGAAGGGGTGCGCACGGTCGAAGAGCTCTTGAAGAGTGGAATCGTCATCGACGGAATCTTGGCCTCACAGTCGGCCGGCGACCTGCCTAGAACTGCCGAACTGCTGGCGATGGCAGCTGGCCGCGGGATACAGATCGAGACCGTCGCAGACAAGGACTTTGACTCCGCTGCCGGAACCGAGGCACCCCAAGGGATCCTCGCGATTGCCCAGCCACCGAATACCAAGCTCGACAATTTGCCCCCGTCGAACCTCCGCCTGCTCGTTCTGGACGCAGTGCAAGACCCCGGCAATGTCGGCACGATTCTGAGGACAGCGGCCGCTCTCGGTGTGTCTGCCACGATAGCCCTTCCGGGAACTGTTGACCTTTGGAACGCGAAAGTCGTCCGTAGTGCAATGGGGAGCCATTTTCTGCATCCCACACTGTCGTGTACCGTCAGCGAACTCGCGGCGTTCCTCACCGAACGCGGCATTCCACTGCTCGGCGCAGACGCAAACGGGACGTCCATACGCGGCCTGAGCGTGCCGTCAGAGTTTGCGCTTGCTGTTGGAAATGAAGGAGCGGGATTGTCATCCGCTACACGAGAACTTGTCAGCACCACGGTTTCGTTGCCGATCAGCGACTCCGTTGAATCATTGAATGTCGCTATCGCCACCGGAATTCTTCTGTTCGCCCTTCGTTGATCATCGTGGAACCTCTGCTTTTCGCCGTGCTGGCTTTCGGACTCCTTGGCGCATGCTTCGGATCGTTTCTCAACGTGTGCGTGTCGCGCTGGCCGGCGGGCTTGTCGGTCGTCAAACCCGCCAGTCGTTGTCCAAAATGCGAACGTGAAATTCGATGGCACGAGAACGTGCCAGTGTTTGGCTGGATGCGCTTAGGTGGTAAGTGCGCCGGCTGTGCGTTGCCGATTTCGATTGAGTATCCGCTTGTGGAGCTGGGCGTTGCGGCGCTTTGGGCGGGTGCCGCGTATCTCGGTGGTTGGGGCCTTGATGCGCTTCGGCTTGCGACATTCGCGACCATCATGCTCGGCATCACGCTTACGGACGCGAAGCACTACGTCATTCCCGACGGTTTCACGGTGTTTGGTTTTCTGTTTGTGCTCGCGACAAGTGTCATCGCATTCTTTAATGGAACGACGGAGCAGTGGTTCGTTCCGCCAGTGCAAGCGATGTACGGTGCATGCGCGGGCGCCGGCTTTATTGCGATCATCGGCTGGCTGGGCGAAGTGGCACTGAAGAAAGAAGCAATGGGCTTTGGCGACGCGACGTTAATGGCGGTTGTGGGCGCTGCGATCGGACCCACTCGGGCAATCATTACAGTGTTTGTCGCAGCTGGGATTGGTGCATTTGCGTTTCTTGTGATTGTCTATCCAATCGGGTATCTGCGGGCGAAGCGACAGGGGAAAGAGTTTGAACCGCCGCTCGTGCCATTTGGCGTCTTTCTCGCGCCTGCGGCCGTCGGGATGCTCCTCGCGGGCCAATCGCTTCTCGATTGGCTCAGCCTACGTCTTGGTGCGCCGATCTCGTAGTCACCCAGATGTTGCGACAGTCAGCGATAAGCACTTTTGTTTGTAAGCGGCGCTAAAATTCTGGAGCGCGTCGGCGAACACGCTTCATGGTTCATTGCTCGTGACTTGAAACCAAAATGCTCTCGTGCGCCAGTTCACACTGATCGTATTTGTCGCGATGGCGGTTGCAGCCTGCGACCGCAAGCCTATGCCAAAGGCCGGCGACCTGCAGGGTGAGGTTGCTGCGTTGCTCCCGAAGGTTGAAGCGGCGTCCGGAATGAAGTTCAAACAGGCGCCAAACGTTGCGACGCAAACGCAGCAGCAGGTGCAAGAATTTTTGGTCGCACAATTTGCGAAACCCATCGTCAGACAAGATCTTGATGCCAAGATCGCGATTTGGAAGCGCCTCGGTTTGATCGCTGATTCGGTTGACGTTGTTGCGCTGCTGACGCGGTTGTTGACCGAGCAAGTCGTTGGGTATTACGACCCAAAGAGCAAGACACTATTTGTGGTTGATGGTCGAGCGGGCGTGGAACGTGAAACTGTGATTCGTCATGAACTGACGCACGCATTGCAAGATCAATATGTGAATCTCGATTCCATCCAGAACATTCAAGGGGATGACGATCGTGTTGAAGCGGCGCAGGCCGTGTTCGAAGGGCACGCGACTGTGATCATGGTTGGTAACGCCGCGCGCACGATCGAGTGGGATCGCGCACGCGACGCAATTCGTGATGCGCGTCAGGCGAATCCGATCTTCAGTGCCGCACCGTCGTTTATTGCAGAGGGTTTGCTGTTTCCGTACGTCGGTGGCGCCGAATTTGTACGCAGCGCTTTAAGCGATGGTATCAGCAGTGAAGCATTGCTCAGTGACCTTCCAACCAGCACGTCACAGGTGCTGCATAAGGCTCGCTGGGGGAAGAACGGCAATCCAGCGGAGATCGTGCGGTTCACTCCGTCCGCCAACGCGAAGATGCGGTATCAAAACAGTCTCGGAGAGTTTGAGACGCGCTTGGTGCTGGCCGAGCTTCTTGGCGACGTTGGTGAAGCCGCGGCAGC
>JANNWU010000202.1:0-3724 GCA_031408755.1 Gemmatimonadaceae bacterium
CGAGTTGGTTGGTGCACGTAATTGAGAATGTCGGGATGACGTTGAACCTGATGCCGATTACCGGGATACCGCTGCCGTTCTTCAGTTACGGCGGCAGCTTTATGCTCGCCTCGTGGCTGTCCGTGGGCGTGTTGATGCGGATCTCGCGTGAGGGTCGTGGTCGAGGAGAGCTCGCGGCAATCTGATTTGTTCTCGATCCTCTGCAGACGTAGTCCGGCGTATTGCCCAGCCCCCTAAACGTGGCGAGATTGTTGAATGGCATGGTTTCGCAAAGATAAAAAACCCCGGCAGCCGCGTCGGGAGAAGCTCGAGATTCCGCGCGACGCATGGACGAAATGCGAAGCGTGCGGGCACACGGACATCCGCGATAATTTTGAGCGGAATCTGAACGTCTGTCCGAACTGCGACTACCATCGTCGCATTCGCGCCACCGACTATCTCTCGATTTTGCTGGACGAAGAAACGATCGATGAGACTGAGACGGATCTGCGTTCAACTGATCCGCTCAGTTTTCCCGACTATCCCACGCGACTCAAGAAGTCGTTGACGAATGCCGGCGATCAAGATGCGGTGATTACGGCGACCGGTCGCATTGCCGGAATGCCGCTGAATGTTGGCGCAATGGATTTCGCATTTATGGGCGGCTCGATGGGCTCTGTGGTTGGCGAGAAGTTGACGCGCCTGGGCCAGCATTCGCTTGAGCGAAAGTATCCCCTCGTGATTGTGTCGGCATCCGGCGGTGCGCGCATGCAGGAAGGCGTGTTGTCGCTGATGCAGATGGCGAAGGTGAGCGCGATGCTGTCGATGCTGGCGGAGCGTCGCATTCCGTACATCTCGATTCTGACAAATCCGACGACTGGTGGCGTGAGTGCGAGTTACGCGATGCTCGGCGATGCAATTATTGCCGAGCCAGGCGCGGTGATTGGATTTGCTGGTCCACGCGTGATTAAACAGACCATCGGACAAGATTTACCTGATGGCTTCCAGACCGCAGAATTCCTGATGGAGCACGGGATGTTAGATGCGGTGGTGCATCGTCACGAATTGAAAGCGACGGTGGGTCGTTTGCTGCGTCATATGACGGGCAAGCCTGCGGCCACCGGCTGGTCGGCCGCCTGACGATGCGCACGCATGGTGGCGCGGCGTCTCCGGACTACCGCGCAGCCATTGCGGCGCTCGCGGCACGCACCACGCACGGCGTTCGACTGGGGCTTGATCGGACGCGTGCGTTGCTTGATGCATGCGGAAATCCGCACACCAAATTGCGCACGCTGCATGTGGCAGGCACCAATGGCAAAGGCAGCACCTGCGCAACGCTGGATGCCGTGCTCCAGCAAATGGGTTATCGCGTTGGCCGATATTCTTCGCCGCATCTGATTGATTTTTGCGAGCGCATTCTGGTCAACGGCGCGACGGTCAGTGAAGCACAGGTGCTGACGTGGTTGCATCGCTACACGCCAGTCATCGACTCGCTCGGCGCGACGTTTTTCGAAGCGACGACAGCGATGGCGTTCGATCTGTTGCTGCAGGCGAATGTCGATATTGCCGTAATTGAGGTGGGACTTGGTGGACGACTCGACTCGACCAACGTTCTGACGCCACTGGTGTCGGCGGTGACGGCGATCGGATTTGACCATCGTGAGTACTTGGGTGACACGTTGCGCGAAATCGCGATCGAGAAGGCGGGCATCTTCAAGCCTGGCATTCCGGCGGTCATTGGCGAGCGCGATCCGGAAGTGATTGCGACGTTGGTGGCGGCGGCCGAACGCGTGGAGGCGTCGGAGATAGTTATCGCGCAGGATCTGCTGCCGCTAAGGTCTGTTCGGTTGACGGGCGCGGGCACAGAGATTGTGCTCGAAGACGGCGAGAAGCGAATCGAGCTGACCAGTTCGCTTCGCGGCGTTCACCAAGCGCAGAATCTTGCGACGGCTCTCGCGGTGCTTCGAGCGGCGGGCAAACCGTGGATGCCGTCGACAGACGCGCTCAGCGCGGGCGTGTCGTCAGTGCAGCTCGCGGGTCGATTTCAGCGGCGCGGGCCGTGGATCTTTGACGTCGCGCACAATCCGGATGGGATGGTGACGGTCGCGAGCACTCTTCGCGAGGTGGCGCCGGCTGGTCCGATTGGCGCGGTAGTGTGCGTGCTATCGGACAAAGATTGGCGCGCGATGATCGACACGCTCTTGCCGGTGCTGGATCGATTGTGGCTGACTGATGCGCCAACAGCGCCGACGAGTCGCAAGTGGCCGTTGGATGACGTGGTGGCGTATGCAGCCGAGCGGGCTGCGGGTCGGTGTGCGGTGCAGGGTGTGGCGGACTTTGGTGCGGCGCTCAGCGCTGCGGAGTCGGCGTGTGCGACGGTGTTGGTGACGGGATCATTTCACACGGTTGGCGACGCGATGCTGCGGCTGCAGATCGATCCTCTGAACGGGTAAGTTGTGGGATGGCATCGATGCGACCACTGAATGGATTTCGCGACTTTTATCCGCCTGCATTTGCAGAGCGCGCGCACATTTTCGCAGTTTGGCGAAAGGTTGCTACGCGCTATGGCTTTGTTGAGTATGACGGTCCCCCATTGGAGCCGCTGGAGTTGTACACGAAGAAGAGTGGCGCAGAGATTGTCGATCAGCTCTACAACTTTGTCGACAAGGGTGGACGTGACATCACATTGCGACCGGAGATGACGCCGACTGTCGCGCGGATGGTTGCCGCACAAGCGAATGCATTGCGGAAGCCAGTGCGTTGGTTCTCGATTCCGCAACTGTTTCGGTACGAGCGACCGGGTCGCGGTCGTTTGCGGGAGCACTTTCAGCTTAATGCGGACGTCTTCGGTGACGGAGGGCCGATGGCTGATGCGGAACTGCTGGCACTCGTTGTCGACATGCTGCGAGAGTTCGGGCTGACTTCGGCGGACGTGCGCGTGCGTGTGTCCGACCGTCGACTTCTCGACGCATCGCTGCGACTGCTGGGACATCCCGACGGCCGTATTCCCGCTATCTACGCAGTGCTCGATAAGTTTGACCGCCAACCTTTAACGGTCTCCACCGAAAAACTGATGGCGGCTGGTTGCACGGAACGCGAGGTTGAGGCACTTCTTGCGATTGTCTCGCAACCGAGCGGAGAATTCATCGAGCAGCTGCTGCAGTACATGCCGGATCGGATCCTGCAAGGCGACGTTGCTGACCGATTCCTGGCGTTGCAGGAGACGCTGCGGATGGCGTCGCTGCTGCTCGGTGAAACGGCTCATGCCTGGATTCAGCTGGACCTGACGATCGTGCGCGGACTGGCGTACTACACGGGGCTCGTGTTCGAAGTATTCGACAATAAAGGAGAGCTGCGCGCCATCTGTGGAGGGGGACGCTACGATGGACTGATGAACGCACTCGGCGGCGTTGACATGCCGGCTGCGGGATTTGGTTGGGGAGACGTGGTGCTCGGCGAACTGCTGCGCGATCGCGGCCTGCTGCCGTCGACGCCGCTCGCGCCTGAGTTTTGGGTGCTTGCCAGCGACGAGCAGGATTTTCACCTGGTGCAGCGAATCGCGGGTGAGTTGCGGCGAGTTGGTCGACGTGTGGAGTATGCGTTACGACCGCAACAGATGAGCAAGCAACTCAAGGCCGCCGTCAGGCCGGATGACCATGCAGCCGCGCACTGGCGAGTAGTCCGCGAGTTCGGAGCGCAGTACGAGATCGTTGTACCACGCGCTAAAATCTTCGGCGCGGGTGGG